>NZ_JACMYP010000257.1 GCF_020889705.1 Bradyrhizobium altum
CTCCGACCGTCGGTCAGGCCGCTCCGCCGCCGCCGGCGCCGGCCCCCGCGATCCTGCCGACCCAGGAAATGCCGAAGGTGCAGGGGCTGGAGTGACCAGCGTCGCTCCGTAGCCCGGATGGAGCGAAGCGTAATCCGGGACGGTCGCGCCAGGACAAAAGTCCCCGGATTTCGCTGCGCTCCATCCGGGCTACGACGCCAACAACAAAAACGCCCCGGTTTCCCGGGGCGTTTTCGCGTTCAGCCAATATCTGCCGACGCGGGACGTGTTGCTTAGGCCGCGACCTTGCTGGCCGAGCCGTCAACCACCTGCGGGGCCTTGTCGCCGCCGCCGATCGGAATGCTGCGGGGCTTCTTGGCCTCGGGAATCTCGCGGACGAGATCGACGTGGAGCAGGCCGTTCTCGAGCGAAGCGTTCTTCACCTGCACGAAGTCGGCAAGCTGGAAGACGCGCTCGAAGGCGCGGGAGGCGATGCCGCGATAGAGCACTTCGGCGCTGTTGCCGGAGTTCTCGTTGGCGGTCTTCTCGCCCTTGATCGTCAGCGTGTTCTCTTTCGCGACGATCGAAAGCTCGGCCTGCGAGAAGCCGGAGACCGCAACGCTGATCCGGTAAGCGTTCTCGCCGGTGCGCTCGATGTTGTAGGGGGGATAGCCGGGGCTGCCGTCCGAGGTCACCTGATCGAGCAGGCTGAAGAGGCGGTCGAAGCCGACGGTGGAACGATAGAACGGAGTGAGGTCGTAGCTACGCATAGGGTAGTCCTCCAATGAGCGACTGTTTCAGTTACCCGCCCGCCATCGGGCCGTGTGTGCAGCCTGATGTTCCGGTTCCGAAACACTGGTAGCGGCCTGCACTGAGGTGATATGGGAGGGGTCACGTCGCGTTCAAGAGGCGGAAACCGCGTCGCTTTTTTCGGCGCCGGCGTCCTTGATCTCCACCCTGTCCCTCCACTCCGGTCTCCTGCATGACGCTCGTCTCGATCCCCGCCAACCCGGTTCCGGACGACGTTGTCAGTGGCACCATCAAGACACCTGACGGAGCCGAGCTGCGCTTCGCGCGCTGGGCGCCGCCGCCCGGCCGCAAGGGCACGGTCTGCGTGTTCGGCGGGCGCGGCGAGATGATCGAGAAATATTTCGAGACCGTGCGCGACCTGCGCGACCGCGGCTTTGCGGTGGCGATGATCGACTGGCGCGGGCAGGGCCATTCGTCGCGGCGGCTGCGCGATCCGCGCAAGGGCTACGTGCGCGACTTCGCCGACTACGAGGTCGACGTCGAGACCTTCGTGCAGCAGGTGGTGCTGCCGGATTGCCCGCCGCCCTATTTCGCGCTGGCGCATTCGATGGGCGGCGCTGTCCTGCTGCGGGTCGCGCATGCCGGCAAGCGCTGGTTCGATCGCATGGTGCTGTCGGCGCCGATGATCGACCTGCCGCGCCGGCGCGTGTCGTTGTTTCCGAGCGCGCTGCTCCGGATCATGCGGCTGGCCGGGCAGGGTGGCCGCTACGTTCCGGGCGGCGGCGGCGAGCTGGTCGGCCTCGCGCCCTTCATTGGTAATCCCGTGACCAGCGATCCGGTGCGCCACGCCCGCAACGCGGCGATCCTGGAAGAAGACCCGACGCTCGGCATCGCAGCGCCGACGATCGCCTGGGCCGACACCGCGTTCACCGCGATGCGCACCTTCCGCGGCATGTCGTATCCAACCGAAATCCGCCAGCCGATCCTGATGCTGGCGGCGAGCAATGACGAGGTGGTGTCGACGGCCGCGATCGAGGAATTCGCCTATCATTTGCGCGCCGGCTCGCATCTCGTGATCGCCGGATCCAAGCACGAGATCCTGCAGGAGCAGGATCGCTACCGCGGGCAGTTCTGGGCGGCGTTCGACGCCTTCGTGCCGGGTACTCCGCTGTTCAAATGATCCGCATTTTATCCTGACGCGTTTTCTTCACGCGAGCCGGTGTCGGGCTCAGCCGTTGAGCAGCGCGACGATCCGGTCCGGAAAGCGCTTTTCCACGAACAGGGTCCTGACCTCGGCGATGCTGAGGTAGCGGTCCTTGCCTTCGCCCTTGCCCATGATGTCGAGCAGCACCGGCCACTCGCCGAGCATCAAGAGCGGGTAGTAGCAGTGCAGGATCGCGTAGGACGGCGGATGCTCGTTCTTGGCGCGCTGGAAGTTTGCCGCCATGAACGTCTTGATCTCGGAGGCCGACAGCCCGCGCTCGACGCTGCCGTCGGGGGCCTTGTAGTCCGTGCCGAAGGTGGCGAGCCGCGCGATCTCGTCCTCATGCACGACGGCATGCTGGTCGAGGATGCGCGAGCCGGCGCCGTGCTTGTCGAGCGGGCCATTGCGCAACTCGTCGAGGATCGCGCCCTGCAACAGGCTGCGAATCTGGCTGAACGGACCGATGCCGTTGGCCATCTGCGCGACCATGAAGATCTTGGCGCCGGCGCTGAGCGCCGGAAGGCCGGTCTTGCCGGTGGCGCGGTCGATGGTTTCGGTCAGCTTCGGCAGCGGCACGATATGGCCGCCGACATAGTCGCCGGCGACCAGCGCACGCAGGAACGGGCAGGGATTGTCAGGAGAAACCTGCGGGGCGGGTGTCGCGCTTGCAGCCGTATCGGACATCAAACCACATCCTGAAAAGCTTCAGCTTAAAAAGCATCCATTACCGGTGGATGAATTCGCTCAGGAATCAGCGGCGAATTTCGAATTGGATGCAACCAGAGCGAGTTTGCCGAAGGGGAGGCCGGCTTTCAAGAGCCCATCGCGATAGAGCGCGATGTCGGCCGGGTTCTTCCAGTGGAAATTGCGCAAATGACGTTCGACCGTGAGGTCGGGATGGCTGGCGAGCAGCGCCTCGGCCGCCTGCGCGGCTTCGTCGGCGCGGCCGAGCTGGGCGAGCGCGGCGCTGCGCACCGCCAGGCACTGCAGATGGTTCGGGTTGAGATACAGCCCCTCGCGCGACCATGACAGCGATGCGTCATATTGCCCGAGCAGATAATGACTGAACGCGTTCAGCGCGGCCCATTGGTAGCGCGGGTCGCTGTTGCCGCGCTGAACCGCCGTCGAGAACAGATCGACCGCCTTGCGATGATCGCCGATCACCATATGGCAGATTCCAAGCACGCCGCGGGCGCCCATGTCGTAGGGATTGAGCTCGATCGCCCGCTTGATGGCGTCCATCGCGGCTTCGTAGTGGCCCTGCATCGCATGCAGATAGGCCAGCAGCGAAAATGCGAACGAGGAGCGCGGGTCGAGCCGGACGCTGCTCTCGGCCAGGCTGACCGACGAGGCCCACAATTGGCGCGTGCTCGGAATCCAGCCGAACTGGATACTCTGGATCTGGATCAGCCCGAGATAGGCGCGCGCGATCGACAGCGCGGGGTCGAGCTCGATCGCCTCCTTGAACAGCGCGATCGCGGTTTCGCAGTCCTCCTTGGTCTGGTGATAGTAGTGCGACAGACCCTTCAGGAAGCGATCCCACGCGGTCAGTTCGGCGTTCGGCGAGCGCGCCGGTGCCGAGGCCTCGGCGCGGTAGATCTCCTGGGCCACCGCGGCGGAAAGGTTGGCGGTGATCTCGTCCTGCATCGCGAACAGGTCGCCCATGTCGCGGTCGTAGCGGCCGGTCCACAGCTGCTCGCCCTTCTCGGGCGCGATCAACTCGGCGGAGACGCGGATCTTGTTGCCGGCGCGGCGCACCGAGCCCTGGATCAGATAGCTCGCGTCGATTTCGCGCGCGATCAGGCGGGTCGAGACGTTCTTGCCCTTGTAGGCGAAGGTCGAGTTGCGGCTCAGCACGCGGTAGAAGGATTGCAGCGACAGCGCGTGGATCAGATCCTCGGTCAGGCCGTCGGAGAAATATTCGTCGGCTCCGCCGCTCAGATTGTCGAACGGCAGCACACCGACGATCGCGGTCCGGTATTGCCCCGGCAAATGCGGGCCGTCATCCGGCGTCTTCTCCTGGAGGTCGGATCCGGCCGGCACCCAGGTCCAGACATGGACCGGTTCGGTGATGTTCTTGAAGCGGTGCGGGCCGGCATCGACCAAGGTGACGGCAAGCCGCCGCCCTGACTCGGTGCGGGCCTTGTCCGACACCGCGATTCCACCGGGCACGGCGACCGTCTCGAGACGGACGGCGATGTTGACGTCGTCGCCGAACACCTCGTCCTCGTCGGCCATGACGTCGCCCATGTGGACGCCCATCCGGAAGTGCATGGCGCGGTCGGCCGGCAGATGTTCGTTGCGCTCGGCCATCAGGGTCTGCATCGCGACGGCTGCCTCGATCGCGCCGATGATGCTCGGAAATTCCAGCAGGAAGCCGTCGCCGGTGTTTTTGACGATTCGGCCGCCATGGTTGAGGATGATCGGGTAGATCGCGCTGCGGTGCGCCTTGAACGAGGCATGCGTCCCCGCCTCGTCGACACCCATCATGCGGGAATAGCCGGCGATATCAGCGCAAAGAATGGCAGCGAGCCGTCTTTCCATGTCTCCTGTGCCCTGGAATTGGCCACTTAGCCGAGGTGACCGAATCCGATACTTACAAGACAGGCCGGGTCCGGCGGAAGCTCGGTTTACGGGCACCTATAATGCATAGTAGCAGGAATTGGCATGCGACCAACGGATCGTACAGTCCGTTTCTCTACTGAATTCGTGTGTCGCTGGGATGGCGCAGGTTGGCTGACCGTCCTTTCAGGGTCGTTACTTACATAGGCTAATGTGGCCGAGATGCTGGGAATTCACGAGCTTTGGCTGTTTGTCCTGTCCGGGCTGCTGCTCAACGTCACGCCGGGGCCGGATACCGCTTATATCATAGGGCGCACGATTCAGCACGGATGGCGCGGCGGAGCCGCTGCGGCGATCGGTATCAGCTGCGGCTGCCTGGTCCACGTGCTGGGCGCGGCGATCGGGCTGTCGGCGCTGCTGATGGCGTCATCGACCGCGTTCCTGGCCGTCAAGCTGATCGGCGCGGCATATCTGGTGCTGACCGGCCTGCAGATGCTGCTGTCGCGCGCCAAGCCGATCGCGGAGATCGCCGGGCAGGGCGGCGAGACCTCGATCTCGCGTGTGTTCTGGCAGGGGGCGCTGACCAACATTCTGAACCCCAAGGTGGCGCTGTTCTTCCTGGCATTCCTGCCGCAATTCGTGGCGGCGGACTCGCCGCACAAGACGCTGGCCTTCCTGGTGCTCGGACTGATCTTCATCACCGGCGGCACGCTGTGGTGCCTTGGCCTCGCAGCCTTTGCGGCGCGGGCTGCCGGCCGCATCCGGCAATCGGCCGGCGTGATCGCCTGGATCAACCGTTCGCTCGGCGCGCTCTTCATCTATCTCGGCGTCCGCGTCGCCATGCTGGAGGCGCGCTAGCCGTCGCCAGAGCGTTTTCGAGCGAAGTGGCTACCGGTTCGCGTGAAGAAAACGCGTCAAACAAGAATCTCTAGCCGTGGATCTTGAGCAGCGCGCTGCCGGCCAGATAGATGCCGAGCAGGATCATCGAGATCAGGAACCAGCGGCGGAAGACGTCCGGCTGCATCCGTGTGCGGACCGCCTGGCCGATGAACATGCCGGTGAACGACGCCACCATCGCCACCGCGCCCGGCAGCGCGGTGGCCGCGGTCAGCAGCCCCGAGGCCGTGAGGTTGAAGGCGAGTGCGATGGTCGCGGTGGTGAAGAAGACGCCGAGCGCCTGCACCAGTTCGTCCTTGTCCATGCCGATCGCCTGCATGAACGGCATCGAGGGAATGACCTGGACGCCGGTTGCCGCCGAGATCAGCCCGGTGATGACGCCGACGATGCCGCCGACCCATTTCTCGTGGCGTCGCGCGACCTTGAAGTTGAACCTGCTCAGGCCGACGATCGCGTAGATCACCAGCAGCGCGCCGAGCACCACGGTGCCGTAGGCCGCGTAAGGACCGGTCAATAGCCCGGCATTGATCCAGATTCCAACGACGGTGCCGAGCATCAGCGGCCACAGCCGCTTGAGGATGTCGCGCAGATAGGGGCCGACGAAGGTCTGCCAGATATTGGTGACGATCGCCGGCACGATCACGATCGCAATCGCCTGACCCGGCGCCATCGTGGTTGCGAGCAGTCCCATCGCGACCGTCGGCAGCCCGAGGCCGAGTGTGCCCTTGACGAAGCCGGCGAGCAGGAAGGCGAAAGCGATGAAGATCAGGAGATGGTCGACCATGGCTGCACATTGACCGATCGACGCGATCGGCACAATCTGGAGGTTACGGAGTTAGCCTTCGGACGGTCCGAAGGGCGGGGCGGGAAACGTCATGCGGTTCGACCTGATCGACTTGCAATTGTTCATCGCGGTTTCGGATGCACGCAGCATCACCCAGGGCGCGGCGCGCGCAAACCTTGCGCTAGCCTCGGCCAGCGAGCGGATCAAGGGCCTCGAGGAGGCGCTCGGCGTCGCGCTGCTCAAGCGCGGCCGCCGCGGCGTCGAATTGACGGCGGCGGGCGAGAGCCTGCTCGGTCACGCGCGGATCGTGATGCATAATGTCGAGGCTTTGCAGAGTGATCTCGCCGCCTATGCCAGCGGCGTCCGCGCCAACGTGCTGCTGCTCGCCAACACCTCGGGTCTGTCGGAGCATCTGCCGCGGGCGCTGGCGGCGTTCCTGCACGAACATCCCGATATCAGCGTCGACGTCGAGGAGCGCGAGAGCACCGATATCGCGACTGCGATCGCCAGCGGCGCCGCCGATCTCGGCTTCGCCGCCGAACACGCGCTGCCCGACAGCGTCGAGCGTTTCCTGTTCAGCGAGGACCGCCTGATGCTGGTGGCGTCGCGCCGCAGTGATCTTGGCGGCCGCCGCCAGATCGACTTCCAGGAGGTGGTCGGCCGCGATTTCGTCGGCCTTACGGCAACGTCGGCGCTGCAGGTCCATATTTCGCGGCACGCGGCAAAACTTGGTGCGCGGTTGCGCTTCCGCGCCCGCCTGCGCGGCTTCGACGCCATCTGCCAGATGGTCGCCGCCGATGTCGGCATCGCGGTGATCCCGGAAACCGCGGCGCGGCGCTGCGCGGCGGCGATGCCGATCACAACGATAAGGATCCGCGACGCCTGGGCCAATCGCCGGCTGACGATCTGCGCGCGCAGCTTCAAGGCATTGCCGCGCGCGGCCAAGCAGCTGGTGGAATATTTGCGGGCCGAAGCGCAGCGCTGACGAAGCTGAGGAGAGAGTGCAATGCTCAGGGTCTGGGGACGGCGCAGTTCGTTCAACGTGCAGAAGGTGATGTGGCTGATCGGCGAGCTCGATCTGCGCGCACGAGCACGTCGATGCCGGCGGTGCATTCGGCGGGCTCGATGCGCGGCGTTCCGCGCGATGAACCCGCATGGCCGCGTGCCCGTCGTCAGGGACGACGACGCGACGGTCTGGGAATCCCACGCCATCCTGCGCTACCTCGCCGCGTGCCATGGCAACGGCCGCTTCTGGTCAGACGATCCCGTGGTCCGGGCGCGGGTCGATGGCTGGATGGACTGGTCGCAAACCGCGCTGCAGCCGGATTTTCTCGGCGGCGTGTTCTGGGGATTTTTCCGCACGCCCGAGAGCCAGCGCGACTGGCTAGCGATTCACAAGGCACTCGCCCGCTGCGAGCAGCATTTTGCCAAGCTCGAACGCCTGCTCGAAGCCACGCCGTTCCTGCTCGGTGAGACGTTGTCGCTCGCGGATTTCACCGCGGGAACTTCGCTCTATCGCTATTTCGAACTCGAGATCGCCCGCCCGCCGCTGCCGGCGGTCGAGCGTTGGTATCAGCGGCTGCAGCAGCGCCCGCCGTTTCGTAAGCACGTCATGCTTCCGTTCGAAGAGTTGCGCGGCCGGCTCGACTATTAATCTCACTTCGCCGTCACCACGCCGGCCTCCTCGATCACCTTCGCCCATTTCTTGATGTCGGCGGCGATGAAGTCGCGGAAATGCTCCGGCGTGTCGCCGACCAGCGTCAGGCCTTGCTCGGCGAGCTGCTTTGACCGTCGGATCAGCCATCGCTTCGGTGGCGATCCGATTCAGCCTGGTGATGATCGCCGGCGGCGTTCCGGCGGGGGCGACCATGCCGTACCAGTTCTCGATGATCAGGTCGGGCATGCCGGCCTCTGTCGTGGTCGGCACGTCGGGCGCGGTCGGGGCGCGCTCGCGGCCGCCGAGTGCGATTGGCCGCAACGTGCCCGCCTTGATCTGCGGCAGGATCACCGGCAGGTCGAAGAAGGTCATCTGCACCTGCTGACCCAACAGATCATTCACCGCCGGCGCCGCGCCGCGATAGGGCACGTGCACGATGTCGATCTTCGCCGTCAGCTTGAACAATTCGCAGGCCAGATGCGGCAGGCTGCCGGGGCCGGAGGAGGCGAAGTTGAGCTTGCCCGGCTGCGCCTTGCCGAGCGCGACCAGCTCGCTCATGTTCCTTGCCGGTACGTCGGTGGCGACAACCAGCATCTCCGGCACGGTCGCGACCAGTGTCACCGGTGCGAGATCCTTCAGCGTGTCGTAGGCGATCTTCTCCATGCTCGGGCTGATCGCCAGCGCGCCGGCGCTCGCGATCGCAACCGTGTAGCCGTCGGGGGCGGCCTTCGCGACCGCATCGGTGCCGAGCACGCCGCCCTGGCCGGCGCGGTTGTCGACGATGATCGGCTGCTTCACCAGTTCCGAGATCTTCTGCCCGATCACCCGCGCGATGATGTCGTTCGGCCCGCCGGGCGGGAACGGCACGATCAGCCGGATCGGCTTCGTCGGGAATTGCTGGGCGCTGGCGGTGACGGGCGCGAGAAGCAGGAGAATGGCTGCCAGCAGCCTGCCGCACATCGTCATGTCGCCCGTCCCTGACTTTTCTCGTTGCCGTCAGGATGGGCGCAGATCAATCGCCCGGCAACTCAAGAAATCAGGCGGAGCAAGGATCAGGCGTTGAGCAGCTTCATCGCGGCTTCGTGCACGCGTGGGTCGCCGGCTGCGATGATGCGCCCGCCGCCTTGCGCCGGCTTGCCCTCCCAGGTGGTGACGACGCCGCCGGCGCCGGTGACGATCGGGATCAGGCCGGCAATGTCGTAGGGTTTCAGCTCGGTCTCGACCACGAGGTCGAGATGGCCGGCCGCGAGCATGCAATAGGAGTAGCAGTCGCCGCCGTAGCGCGACAGGCGCGCCGCGTGCTCGACGCGGCCGAAGCGGGCGCGGTCATCCGGATTCATCAGCAGCGGGCTCGTGGTGAAGACGGTTGCCTCCTTCAGCGAAGCGCAGCGCCGCACCGAGAGCCGCCGCGCGCCCGACGGCCCGGCGTAATTCGCCGAACCATTGTCGCCGGAGAAGCGCTCGCCGATATAGGGCTGGTGCATCATGCCGAATACCGGCGTACCTTTATGCAGCAGCGCGATCAGCGTGCCCCAGATCGGAAAGCCGGCGATGAACGACTTCGTGCCGTCGATCGGATCGAGCACCCAGACATAGTCGGCGTCCTGGCGCTCATTGCCGAACTCCTCGCCGACGATGCCGTGCTGGGGGAAGTTCGCCTTGATCAGCCGCCGCATCACGGCTTCCGCGGCCCGGTCGGCCTCGGTGACCGGATCGAAATCGCTCGAGCTCTTGTTGTCGACCGAGAGTGAGGTGCGGAAGAAGGGCAGGATGGTTTCGCCGGATGCGGTCGCGAGGCGGCCGATGAAGGCGGTAAAGTCGATGACCGTCACGGCATGTCCCTGAAATGCGCAAACGACGCGATAGATACCGGATGTGCTCTTGCCTAGCTCAATCCCAGGCGGCGCGCACGATTAACGGAGTGTTATCCCAGCCTGATGACCCGGTTCCGGACTTTCGATTTGGCTTCGATTCGAAAGTCTTCCTGGCTTCGGGGCGGATCACGAAGTTGCGAGTTCTGGTATACAAGCTATGCGCTGAACGCTGTCCGATCGTGATTTCTCATGTAAGCTATTGATATTAAAAACCTTAATTCGGTCCGCTGGTCGTGTTGCAGTTTCGCCAGACTTACCAACATTACAGAAGAAATGTTTCGAAAGTTCTTGCGTTTTGTGCAGCGCGGTCGCATATTGTTGCGGTGCGGTAGCGCCTCGCGCTATCGCTGCCCTCCTTGGGCGTTTCCTCCCTAGACTTGGGCCGCTTGTTCATTCAAGCGGCCCTTTTTTCTTTGGGCCGTCATTTCCGCGAGTGAACTGAAAATCCAATTCGGCGCCTATCGCGTCGCCAATTTGAATTCTTGGTTCATGACTTCATCGGCACCACGGGTGGCCGACGAAGGTTTTACTCCGCTGCCGCCTGGAACGGGCCGAGATCCCCGAACGGAATTTTCGCGAGCGCATCCGCGAGCGACGCAAAGTCGGCCGCCACCTGGGCGAAGCGCGGTCCGCGCTCGCGTTGGCGCTCATCCATATAGACCGCGCGATTGAGCTCGATCTGCACGGTGTGCAGGCCGCTCGCCGGGTTGCCGTAATGCTCGGTGATGAAGCCGCCGGCATAGGGCTTGTTGCGGCCGACCGAATAGCCGAGCGAGCTCATCATCTCCTCGACCAGGTCGGGCAGCAGCGGCGCGCAACTCGTGCCGTAGCGGTCGCCGATCACGACGTCGGGCCGGCGCGGCTCGTCGCGCGATACCCCGACCGACGGCATCGAATGGCAATCGACCAAAATCACGGCACCGAACGCCTGGTGCGCCTTGTTGATCAGCCGGCGCAGTGCGCGGTGATAGGGCTTGTAGAGCACCTCGATCCGCCGCAACGCCTCGTCGACGTCGAGCCGCTCGCGGTAGATCTCCTGCCCGTCGCCGACCACGCGCGGGATGGTGCCGAGGCCGCCGGCCACCCGCATCGAGCGCGTGTTGGCAAAGCTCGGCAGCCGCCCGGTGAACATGCGCGGGTCGAGCTCATAGGGCTCGCGGTTCACGTCGACATAGGAACGCGGGAAGTTGACCCGGATGATCGGAAAGCCGCGATCGTTCAATCCGGCGATCAACTCGTCCATGAAGGAGTCTTCGGAGCGGCGCAGCGACGCCACGTCGATTCGCGACGCCTCGAGGAACTCGGCCGGGTAGACCGAGCCCGAATGCGGGGAATTGAAGATGATCGGCGCGCGCCAGGCCTGCGGCTCAACGATCTCGAACGGGGGCGACAACTCGCCAGCAAATTCGGTCATTCCCTTGGCGCCGTCCCTTGCGTCCACCTCGCCCCGCAAGAACTGATTCTGCCGGAAAAGCGGAGATTTATGGGCGGGCATTGTCGGCAATCGCGATCATTCTGCCAAGTGAAAAGAGTGTGGCGCGGGCTGGAACGCGTCTTAAAGGCGGGAAATGCCGCACAAGGTTGATTCGATGCGTGGTTCGGTCCACAAATGGCTGGCGCGCATTTGCCGCTGGCTTGACGCAAATTTCACCCGAAATTTACCGTCTGTCGGGCTTACTGTTCGGACTGCTCCTCAAGCCGGATTCGACGATCCCTGCCATGCCGAAAATTCTTCTCGCCGAAGACGACACCGATATGCGCCGCTTTCTGGTCAAGGCACTGGAAAATGCGGGTTTCAAGGTCTCGCCGCACGACAACGGCATGTCGGCCTATCAGCGGCTGCGTGAGGAGCCGTTCGAAATGCTGCTCACCGACATCGTGATGCCCGAGATGGACGGCATCGAGCTGGCGCGCCGTGCCTCGGAACTCGATCCCGATATCAAGATCATGTTCATCACCGGCTTTGCCGCGGTGGCCCTCAATTCCGATTCGGAGGCGCCGAAAAACGCCAAGGTGCTGTCCAAGCCCGTGCACCTCAGGGAATTGGTTAGCGAAGTGAATAAGTTGCTGGCGGCCTGATTCGCCAAAAAACCTTCACTTTGTATCCTTGCCTGCCCCGCCGCCGTCCGTTATAGGGACCCGATCCAAACACGGCTTTGGGTGCGTAGCTCAGCGGGAGAGCACTACCTTGACATGGTAGGGGTCACAGGTTCGATCCCTGTCGCACCCACCATCCTTCGTTCGCGTAGCGAGAGAAGGATGCCACGCCGAAGCCCCAAGGGCGAAGGCGGGCCTTCGGCCGCGAGCTACGGCTCGGCAAGCCACGCTTCGCCATGACGGCGGGCTTCTGATTCAACCTTTCAAGCAGCTTGTTCAGTGTCATGCCCGCGCATGCGCCGCCGTTAGGTCCGTCATCCTGAGGAGCCGCAAAGCGGCGTCTCGAAGGATCGACGGCCACCAGCGGGGCCGTGCATCCTTCGAGGCTCGCTGCGCTCGCACCTCAGGATGAGGGGATAAGCGTCACGCGCAACAGCGCTTGAAATATGAGAACGCATTCTCGCGACATGATCTGTCCGAGTCTTGCCTTTCGTCTCGCCCTCTTTCTTGAAGAGGGCGCAGGGAAAGCCCGGTGCCGATCGCACCCACAAGGCCAATCAGTGCTGCAGGTTCCTGCCGCTCCAGGGTGAGGG
>NZ_JACMYP010000258.1 GCF_020889705.1 Bradyrhizobium altum
CGCCGCCGCCGGCCGCCGCGCCGACACGCTGACGCGCAACGCTGCGCGCGTCTGATCGAGATTGCACTGCACAAGAGCCCGGCCCAAAGCCGGGTTTTTGCATTTCGTGGAGACACATCGGCGATTGCGATTATGCATCGCGCGATCTGTCTCACCTATCGCGCGCGATCAGCGTTGCATGTTGCGGATCATCCTTAGGGACGCATTGTGACGGCGCGCAACGTGCATAGATTGTGGGCTTGGAGCCGGGCTCGGCTCCGCACGCAGGGACACATTTCAAGACTTGAGTTGAGGTCTTGAGTTAAGGTCTGGCCTTGAAGGCTTGGCTTAAAGGCATGGATTGAAGGCTTGGGTTGAATGAACGGATCCACGCAGGCGCATTCCGACACGCTGTTTCGTCCGATGACCGATCCGTTCGGCCGGACGATCCGTTACCTGCGCGTCTCCGTGACCGACCGCTGCGACCTGCGCTGCTTCTACTGCATGTCGGAAGACATGACCTTCCTGCCGAAGGCCGATCTGCTGACGCTGGAAGAACTCGACCGCCTGTGCTCGGCCTTCGTCGCCAAGGGCGTGCGCAAGATCCGCCTCACCGGCGGCGAGCCGCTGGTCCGCCGCAATGTGATGGGCCTGGTGCGTTCGCTGTCGCGCCACCTTTCGACCGGCGCGCTCGACGAATTGACGCTGACCACCAACGGTTCGCAGCTCGCACGCTTCGCACAGGAGCTGGCCGATTGCGGCGTGCGCCGCGTCAACGTCTCGCTCGACACGCTCGACCCCGTAAAGTTCCGGGCCATCACCCGCTGGGGCGACATCGACAAGGTGCTCTCGGGTATCGAGGCGGCGCGATCGGCCGGGCTTGCGGTCAAGATCAACGCGGTCGCGCTGAAGAACATGAACGAGGACGAGATTCCCGCGCTGATGGAATGGGCGCATGGCAAGGGGATGGGCCTGACCTTGATCGAGGTGATGCCGATGGGCGACATCGGCGAGGGCCGCATCGATCAGTACGTTCCGCTGTCGCTGCTGCGCGCGCGGCTCGAGAAGCACTATACGCTGACCGATCTTGCCGACGACACCGGCGGCCCTGCCCGCTATGTCCGGGTCGCCGAGACCGGCGGCAAGCTCGGCTTCATCACGCCGATGACCCACAATTTCTGCGAATCCTGCAACCGGGTGCGGATCACCTGCACCGGCACGCTGCACACCTGCCTCGGCCACGAGGACGCCTCCGACCTGCGCCGGCCGCTGCGCGCCTCCGACGACAACGATCTGCTGTCGGCGGCTATCGACCGGGCGATCGGGCTGAAGCCGAAGGGGCACGATTTCATCATCGACCGCCGCCACAATCGCCCGAGCGTCAGCCGCCACATGAGCGTCACCGGCGGCTAGTTCAAAGCCCGCTGCCGACGCCCTGCGCCGTCCCCCGATTACCAAGGCGGGACAACGATTTGCCGCGCCGTCAATTTGCCCATTTTCCGATTGACGGCGTTCAACGGCGCTGATTTGGTGCCCCGGCTTTCACGCTCGCCTGGCCGGATAGGCCGCTGCCCCCTGTCGGCTACCGCCGACGATCCGGTAGCCAAGAGCACCTAACAACGGCGGAAGCGGATTTCGGGGGAGGATGAACGTTTGCAACTGCTCCTGAAGGTGAGCCGTGGCTCCGTGCGTCTGCGTGCGGCGGCCAGATGATGCTTGAAAAGATATTCGGCGCGCAGATCGCGCGGCCGTGGAGATCGTGATGCGCCCATTGTTGGCACTCAGTCAGGCCATCGACCGACTGAACGAGAAGATCGGATACGTCTGCAACCTCCTCGTCCTGCTCGCCTGCCTGGTCAGTGCCGGCAATGCCATGATCCGCTACGCGTTCAGCTACTCCTCGAACGGCTGGCTCGAGGCGCAGTGGTACATGTTTGCGATCCTCGTGATGTTCGGCGCCTCCTACACCTTCAAGCGCAATGAGCATGTCCGCGTCGAGATCCTCTATCTGATGCTGTCCGAACGCGGCCAGCTCTGGCTCGACTTGATCGGCACCCTGTTCTTCCTGATCCCCTCCTGTCTGCTGCTCGCCTATCTGTCCTGGCCGTTCTTCCACCAGGCCTATGCGGTCGGCGAGATGAGCGGCAATGCCGGCGGCCTGCTGCGCTGGCCGATCAAGTTCGTTATCCCGTCCGGCTTCGTGATGCTTGCGTTACAGGGCGTCTCCGAGGTGATCAAGCGGATCGCCGCGCTGCAAGGCTATGTGACGATCGACGCGAAGTACGAGAGGCCGACGCAATGACGATTACGCTGGAGATGATGCCGCCACTGATGTTCGGCGGCCTGATCATTGCAATGCTGATCGGCTATCCGGTGGCGTTCACGCTCGCCGCGGTCGGCCTGTCGTTCGGGTTTCTCTCGATCTATCTCGGCTTCTTCGACCTCAACTTCCTGCAGGCGATCCCGGGCCGCATCTTCGGCAGCGTGCTGTCCAACGAGCTCCTGCTCGCGATCCCGTTCTTCACCTTCATGGGCGCGATATTGGAGAGATGCGGGCTCGCCGAGGACATGCTGGATTCGATGGGCCAGCTGTTCGGCCCGATCCGCGGCGGCCTCGGCTATTCCGTGATCATCGTCGGCTTCATCCTCGGCGCCATCACCGGCACGGTGGCGGCGCAGGTGATCGCCATGGCGCTGATCTCGATGCCGGTGATGATCCGCTACGGCTACAATATCCGCTACATCACGGGCGTGCTCGCGGCCTCCGGCACCATCACGCAACTTGTCCCTCCCTCTCTCGTCCTGATCGTGCTCGCCGACCAGCTCGGCAAATCGGTCGGCGACATGTATCTCGGCGCCTGGGGCCCGTCGGTGTTCCAGATCCTGCTGTTCGCCGGCTACACCTTCCTGCTCGGCATCTTCAAGCCGAGCCATGTGCCCGCGGTGCCGATCGATGCGCGCACACTGACCGGCTGGGCGCTGTGGAAGAAGTGCCTGCTCGGCATCATCCCCTCCGCGGTGCTGATCTTCGTCGTGCTCGGCACCATGATGATGGGCCTTGCGACCCCGACGGAAGCAGGCGCCATGGGCGCGGTCGGCGCCATCGTGCTCGCCGCGATCCACCACAAGGATTTCAGCGCGACCGGCCGCAAGGTGCTGATCGTCGGCGTGATCGCAGGCGGTATCGGCACCATCATCGCGATGCTCTACAGCGAGAACCTGATCTTCAGGCTCGCCTTCGCGATCACCTATCTCGCGGTGGTCTGGATATGCCTCGAGGCCGTCAAGATTCCGGACCTGCGCGACCTGATCAAGCAGGGCTACGAGACCACCATGCGCATCACCTGCATGGTCACCTTCATCCTGATCGGCTCGACCTGCTTCTCGGTGGTGTTCCTCGGCGTCTCCGGCGGCGTCTGGCTCGAGCACCTTCTGACCTCGCTGCCCGGCGGCGTCTGGGGCTTCCTGATCTTCATCAACCTCTTCATCTTCTTCCTGGCGTTCTTCCTCGACTTCTTCGAGATCGCCTTCATCATCCTGCCGATGATCGCGCCGATCGCGCAGAAGGTGCTGGCGCCGGTGGTCGGCCCCGACGCGGCGCTGATCTGGTTCGGCGTGATGCTCTGCGTCAACATGCAGACCTCGTTCCTGCATCCGCCGTTCGGCTTCGCGCTGTTCTATCTGCGCGGCGTGGCGCCGAAGGAAGTGAAGAGCTCCGACATCTATTGGGGCGCTATGCCCTGGATCGGGCTGCAGGCGATCATGGTGGCGCTGGTGATCGCATTCCCGGTCGTCGTCACCGGACTGCTCGACAAGCCGCTCGATGTCGACCTCAACAAGGTCAAGATCGAGGTGCCGCAGATCGAACTGCCGCCGCTCGATTTCGGGCAACCGAAGCAGTAGCCGGCCCCAGCTTCTTCAGCGTGCCCCGGCGGAAGCGGGGCACGCTGGACCCGTTGACGGCGGCATCGAGTCCTGTGAAGACGCGGGGATACGGATCGCCCTCCAACTCACAGACCGCCGCCATGCCCCAATCGCATCCCGCCCGCTCGTTCGTTCGCCCGCTCATCGCATCCCTCGGCCTGGCATCCCTCAGCCTGGCGTTTGCCGCTGCCACAGCGCATGCGGCGCCGGCGGCCGACATTCGCGCACTGGCGCAACAGGAGCAGCAGCCGCTGCTCGATACCCTGCGCGACCTCGTGCAGATCGAATCCGGCAGCAAGGACATCGAAGGCCTCAACCAGATCGCCGCGCGCATCGCCGGCCAGCTCAAACAACTCGGCGGCACGGTGGACATCCTGCAAACCACCGACATCTACCGGCTGGACGACACGCCGGAGAAGATCGGCCCTGCCGTGCAGGCCGTCTTCAAGGGCACGGGCAGCGCGAAAATCATGCTCATCGCGCATATGGACACGGTGTATCTCAAGGGCATGCTGAAGGATCAGCCCTTTCGCGTCGATGGCGACAAGGCTTACGGCCTCGGCATCGCCGACGACAAGCAGGGCATCGCCACCATCATCCACAGCGTGGCGCTGCTGCAGAAGCTGAACTTCAAGGATTACGGCACCCTCACGGTGCTCATCAATGGCGACGAGGAGATCTCTTCGCCCGGCTGGCGCAGCACCATCACCCGCATCGCCGCGGAGCAGGATGCCGTGTTCTCGTTCGAAGGCAGCGACGCCAGCGGCACGCTCCGCCTCGCCACCAGCGGCATCGGCTCGGCCTACCTCACGGTGCACGGCAAGTCGTCGCATGCGGGCGCCAGGCCTGAAGGCGGCGTGAATGCGCTCTATGAGCTGTCACACCAGCTGCTGCAGATGAAGGACCTGTCGAAGCCCGAGCAGGGCCTGAAGCTGAACTGGACGGTTTCCAAGTCCGGCACCAACCGCAACGTGATCCCCGCCGAAGCCACCGCGCAGGCCGATGCGCGTGCGCTCAAGGTGTCCGACTTCGACGAGCTCGAAAAGGCCTTGCAGGACAAGATCCAGAACCGCCTGCTGCCCGACTCCAAGGTGGACGTGAAGTTCGAGGTGCGCCGCCCGCCGCTCGAAGCCAACGACGCCTCGCGCCGCGTGGCCGGCCACGGCAAGACGATCTATCAGGACCTCGGTATGCCCCTGAACGTGGCCGAGCGGGCCACGGGCGGCGGCACCGACGCTGCGTTTGCCGCCCTCAAGACCAAGGGAGCCGTGGTTGAAGGCATGGGCCTCTCGGGTTTCGGCGCGCACTCCAACGATGCCGAGTACGTGCAGATCAACAGCATCGTGCCGCGCCTGTATTTGACCACGCGCATCATCATGGACCTGTCCGACGGCCAGCTGAAGTAAGCCGGCCGGCCCGCGGCACGACAGCTGCCGCAGGCCGAGCCTCTCACGCGGTCGCCGGCTCTGCCTTGGCGAGGCGGAAGCTCAGCGTAAACTGGGCACCGCCCGACGGCAGGTTCTCGACCTTGATCGTCGCGTCGTGATCGTCGACGACGCCGCGGACGATCGAGAGCCCGAGCCCCGCCCCGTCCGTGCGCTGGCGCTGACGATCGCCGCGCCAGAAGCGCTGGAACACCAGGCCCTGCTCGGCCGGCGCAATCCCTGGCCCGCAGTCGCGCACCTGCACCGAACCGTCCTCGTGCACCTCGACATCGACCGAGGTCGCGTCTGCCGTGTACTTGATGGCGTTCTCCGCCAGATTGAAGATCGCGCGCTGCAGCATCTCGGCATTGCCCTTGACCCGCACCGGACCGTCGGTGCCGCGCAGCGCGATGTCCTTCTGCTGCGCCAGCGCATAGGGCGCGATCGAGCCGACCACCTCGGCGCACACGGCGCGCAGATCCGCGGTTTCGCCGGGGTCCAGCACCAGCGTATCAAGCTCGGCGATCTCGAGCAGCTGGCTGACGATACGGCTCATGCTCTCGATGTCGGCATGCAGCTCCTTGGTTCCCTTGCCCACATCCAGTGTCTCGATCCGGGTCCTCAGGATCGCGAGCGGAGTACGCAGCTGGTGCGCGGCATCGGCGGTGAACTGGCGCTGCACGTGAAACCCGTCCTCCAGACGATCGAAGGCCTGATTGACGGCGGTCACCAGCGGCAGGATTTCGCTCGGAATCCCCTCCGTCGGCAGACGGATGTCGGTCCTGGCCGGCCCGATACTCCTGGCCTCCTCCGAAGCCCGCAACAGCGGAATCACGGCGCGGCGGAAGATCAGGATGTCGGTCGCCAGCAGGATCAGGAGGATCGGGATCGTGATCCAGCCGACCCGCCGGAAGAAGTTGGAAACGATGTCATCGATGATGACGTCGCGATGCGACAGGTCCTCGGCGACCTGGATGCGCAGTGTCTGGCCACCGACGAGCTTGGTGGCGCTGGCGCCGGAGATCCGGTCGGCCAAGGCCGGCAGTCGCGCGCGCCGCGATGCGACGAAAACAGCAGATTGTCGTCCGCATCGTAGATGTCGTAGCGATAGCGCCCATAGGCGTCGGAATAGAGCCCCCTCAGGCTGTCCGGCAAATTGAGCTGTACCTTGCCGGCGGAATCGACCACGAGGTTCTGGCCGAGATCGGCGGCCTGATCGCGCATCGCTTCGCGATGCAGCTGGTTGATCTCCGAGTTCAGCAACCACAGCAGCAGCAGTGGCAGGAAGATCGCGGCGACCGCGACCGCCACGATGTGCAGGAACACGATCCGGGAGGTCAGCGACGTGAAGCGGAACACCCCTATTTCTCCTCCGCCATCAGATAGCCGACGCCGCGAATGGTGTGGATGATGACCTTGGCGCGATGCTCGGTGAGCAGCTTGCGCAGCCGCGACACGTAGACCTCGACCGCATTCGAGGCGACCTCGCCCGACAGACCGAAGATGTGGTCCTCGACATTCTTCTTCGGCACCACGCGCCCCTGACGCCGCAGCAGGATCTCGAGCACCGACGTTTCACGCGCGGAGAAAACGTGCGGAGCACCGTCGACGAACACCTGCTTGCTCTCGGTGTCATAGACCAGATTGGCGAGCTTCAGCGATGAGCCGAGCAGCTGGCCGGGCCGGCGCAGGATGGCTTCGAGCCGCGCCACCAGCTCTTCCAGCGCGAACGGCTTCGCCAGATAATCGTCCGCACCGCTGCGCAGACCGTTGACCCGATCCTGCAGGCCGTTGCGCGCGGTCAACACCAGGACCGGCAGCGGGTCGGTCTTGCGGCGCAGCTCCGACAGCACCGACAGGCCATCACCGTCAGGCAGACCGAGATCGAGGATCATGGCAGCATAGGTGACGCTGCGCAGCGCATCACGCGCCTCGGCAACGCTGTTGACGATATCGGACTCATATCCCGCCGCCACCAGCCCGCTCGCGAGCAGCCGCGAGAGCTCGAGATTGTCCTCGACGATCAGAAGGCGCATCGCAGCAGTCCCGTTTTCATTCGATCGGTCTTCCGATTGCACACCTTGTTGCGATGCGCCAGCCAAGCGACAATTCCGCAACAGATCGCGCGTTGAGCAATCCCGATGTGCAAACGATACGCATTTAAGCACAACGCCCGGATTGCCGCTAACCGCGCTAGATTTTGGCTACGCGCGACCGCTCCTGTCCCCACGCAAAATAGATAAACCGGCCTCCGCCGCAACCAAATTCGCGCGCCGGGCGCGCTCTTGAAAACGGGCAAATGTAAGGCTGGCGTCAGCTAGCCCTGATAATCGTTCATCTGCTCTCACCGGGAGATCGACGATGGCCCACCATGCGGCAGGACCTCGTCTCTCGCGCGGGACTTTCATCCAGTATTGGCGGCGGGCGATGTCATTTCGAATGAAGCATATGGGCTTTGCGGCGATGCCGGTGCTGGCGGCGCTTCTCGCCGGCGCGTGGCTCGCGACGCGCGCCGATGGTGTCGTGAACGCCAAGGCCGCGCAGGAGACCGCGCCGCAGGACGTCAACGTCGAGCTGCAATACGTCGCGCTGAGCGACAAGCAGGCGGCTTCCCTGAAGATCATGGCCGCTGAGCAGCGTTCGTTCCGGACCCTGAAGAACGCGGTCGGCTCGATCGACTTCAATCAGAACATGCTGGTGCAGGCGTTTACCTCAAATCCCGGCAGGATCGTCGACACGCCGCTCAATGTCGGTGACGAGGTTGCGAAGGGCGACAGGCTGTTCACGATCGACAGCCCCGATCTGCTGCAGGCCGAGTCGTCGCTGCTCGCCGCGGCCGGCGTGCTCGAACTGCAGACCAGGACGCTGGCCCGGGTCAGGCAATTGCTGAAGACCGGCGGCGGCGCGCAAAAGGACGTCGACCAGGCGACGTCGGACCAGCAGACCGCCGAGGGCAATTACAAGGCCGCGCGCGACGCGGTGCGCATCTTCGGCAAGACCGACGCCGAGATCGACCGCATCGTCGCCGACCGCAAGGTCGATTCCATCCTGGTGGTGCCGAGCCCGATCTCCGGCCGAATCATTGCCCGCAATGCCGCGCCGGGACTCTTTGTGCAGCCCGGCAATGCACCGGCGCCCTATTCGCTGGCCGACATCTCGACAATGTGGATGGTCGCCAATGTGATCGAGACCGATGCTCCCTCCTACCGGATCGGCCAACCGGTAGAGGTCCGGGTGCCGGCCTACCCGAACGAAGTGTTTCGCGGCCGCGTGACGACACTCGGCCTCAACATCGATCCGAACTCGCACCGCCAGCTGGTTCGCTCGGTGATCGACGATCCCCAGCACAAGCTGCGCGCCGGCATGCTGGCGAGCTTCACCATCGAAACCGAACCGCCAAAGCTGTCGGTAAGCGTTCCGCTGGACGCCATCGTGCGCGAGGGCGACGGCACGATGACGGTGTGGGTCACGACCGACGGCCGCAAGTTCGACCGCCGCACGGTGACGATCGGCATGGAGCAGGACGGCTGGCGGCAAATCCTCAACGGCCTCGCAGCCGGCGAGAAGGTCGCCTCCACCGGCGCGATCTTCCTCAGCAACAAGTTCGCCAACGCGGCCACCGGCTAGCGCGCCAGCCGCAACGCTGACCGCGCCCTCGTCCGCTCAAGAGTAAGTGCAGCACCTTGATCAAGAGCCTCCTTCAATTCGGTCTGACCCGAAGCGCCGTCATCGTGCTCGGCCTCGCCGTGTTCTGCGCCGCCGGATTCGCTGCGTTCACCAAGTTGAACATCGAGGCCTATCCGAACCCGGCGCCCGTCATCCTAGAGATCACGGCCCAGGCCGCCGGCCTCTCCGCCGAGGAGATGGAAAAATACTATACGATCCCGATGGAGGTCGGGCTGTACTCGACGCCGGGCGTAGTCAACATCCGCTCGACCTCGTTCTACGGCCTGTCGTTCGTGCGGGTCACCTTCAAATACGGCGTCGATTATTACTTCGCGCTGTCGCAGGCCACCAACAACCTCACGCAGAACGTCCAGCTCCCCGGCAATCAGATCCCGCAGATCCAGCAATCCAGTCTGGTTGGCGAGATCTACCGCTATCAGCTCGTCGGTCCGCCGAATTTCGGCCTGACCAATCTCAGGACCTTGCAGGATTACGTCGTCGCCCGCCGGCTGACGACGATACCGGGCGTGGTGCAGATCAATGCCTGGGGCGGCACCACCAAGCAGTTCAATGTCGACGCCGATCTCGCCAAGCTCGAAGCCTACAACATCACCGTGCCGCAGCTGATCAGCGCGCTCGGCAACGCGAACATCAATGTCGGTGGCCGCGAAATCGCGATCGGCCAGCAATCCGTCAACATCCGCGGCATCGGCCTGATCAACTCAGGCGGCGATGACGATATCACCAGGGGCTACCGGGTCCGCGACATCGAGAACGTCGTCCTGACCCAATCCAACGGACTGCCGATCCAGATCAAGGACGTCGCCAAGGTTTCGGTCGGCTATGTGCCGCGGCTCGGCATCGCCGGCAAGGACAGGAACGACGACGTCGCCGCGGCGATCGTCGTGATGGGACGCACGCAGCACACCAACGACATCGTGCCGAAGGTCGAGGAGGAAGTCGCCAAGATCAACAGCGACGGCACCCTGCCTCCCGGCGTCAAGGTGGTCCCCTATTACGACCGCACCTCGCTGGTCAGCGTCACGACCCACACCGTGCTGCACAATTTGATGTTCGGCTGCCTGCTGGTGTTCGTGATCCAGTGGGTCTTCCTCGGCGATCTGCGCAGCGCGCTGATCGTCAGCGCCAACATCCCGTTCGCGCTGTTCTTCGCGATCATCATCCTGGTGCTGCAGGGCGAGGACGCCAATCTGCTGTCGCTCGGCGCCGTCGACTTCGGGATCATCGTCGATTCCGCCGTCATCATGATGGAGAACATCTTCCGCAACTTCCAGTCCAGTCCGGAGAACCGGCTCCGGGTGCTGCAAAACCTCGCCGAGGGCTACTGGGGTGGCGATCCCACGACGCGCAACGGCCAGCCCGCGCCGGGCTGGACCGAGCGACTGCGCATGATCTTCGTCAGCGCATTGCAGGTCGACAAGGCGGTGTTCTTCACCGCGGCCATCACGGTCACCGCGTTCGTACCGCTGTTCACCATGCAGGGCGTCGAAGGCCAGATCTTCGGACCGATGGCGCGAACCTACGGCTACGCACTCGCCGGCGCGCTGCTGGCGACATTCACCGTGACGCCCGTGCTGGCATCGCTGCTGCTGCCGCGGCATATCGAGGAAACCGAAACCATCATCGTGCGCTCGCTGCGCAAGGCGTACACGCCGGTGCTGCGCTGGTCGCTGACGCATCTGAGGGTCGCGGTCGCAGCCGGCATCATCTTCCTCGGACTGAGCGGCCTTGCCGCAAGCCGGCTCGGCAGCGAATTCCTGCCCGCGCTCGAGGAAGGCAATTTCTGGATCCGCGCCTCGATGCCGCCGACCATGTCGCTCGACGCAGGCACCGAGCCGACCCGCAAGATGCGCGAGATCCTGTTGCGTCACCCCGAGATCATCACGGTGGTGTCGCAGCATGGCCGCCCCGACAATGGCAGCGACGCCTCTCCATTCTCCAATGTCGAGCTGTTCGCGCCGATCAAGCCGTTCGACCAGTGGCCGCCCGGCCTGACCAAGGAGAAGCTGACCGAGGAACTGCAAAGGGAGTTCGACGAGGAACTGCCCGGCGTCACCTTCAACTTCTCGCAATACATCCAGGACAACGTCGAGGAGGCGCTGTCGGGCGTCAAGGGCGCGAACTCGGTCAAGATCATCGGTCCCAACCTCGCCGTGCTCGAACAGCTCGCGACCAAGGTCGCGCAGGAGATGGCCAAGATCCGCGGCGTCGCCGATCTCGGCATCTTCCACCTGGTCGGGCAGCCCAACCTCAATATCAAGGTGAACCGCGAGAAGACCGCGCGCTACGGTCTCAATACCGGCGACGTGACGACCGTGGTCCAGGCCGCGCTCGGCGGCACCAGCGCGACGACGGTGCTGGAGGGCGACCGGCAGTTCGGCGTGGTGGTGCGGCTCGATCCGAAGTTCCGCCAGAGCATCGATGAGGTGCGCGAGATCAAGGTCGCCTACCAGACGCCATCCGGCACCAACGCCTACATCCCCTTGAGCGAGCTTGCCGACATCTCGCTCGATACCGGCGCGTCGTTCATCTACCGCGAGCGCAGCCAGCGCTACATCCCGATCAAGTTCAGCGTGCGGGGCCGCGATCTCGGCAGCACGGTGGCGGAAGCGCAGACGCGCGTCGCCGAGGCCGTGCAGCTTCCGACCGGTTACCGCATGATCTGGTCCGGCGAATTCGACAATCTCGAAGCCGCCAAGGCGCGCCTGATGATCGTGGTGCCGGTGACGCTGCTCTTGATCTTCGTGCTGCTCTACAGCCTGTTCAACTCGCTGCGCGACAGCCTGCTGGCGCTGGCCGGCATTCCGTTCGCGGTCGGCGGCGGCCTGATCGCGCTGTATCTCGCCGGGCTCGATTTCTCGATCTCGGCCGCGATCGGCTTCATCTCGCTGTTCGGCGTCGCCGTCATGGACGGCATCCTCAACATCACCTATTTCCGCGAATTGCGAGCCTCGGGCATGAGCATCGCGGAGGCGGTGTTCAACGGCGCCGAGCAGCGCATGCGGCCGATGCTGATGACCGCGCTGTCCGCGGGCGTCGGCCTGTTCCCCGCCGCGCTGTCGCATGGCATCGGCAGCCAGGTGCAGCGGCCACTCGCGACCGTGGTGGTCGGCGGCATGTTCATCGGCCCGCTGCTGCTGCTGATCGTGGCGCCTGCGCTGCGCAAGATCTTCCTGTCGCGCGAGCCTGTCGCCTCTCCCGACCAGGCGACTGCCACGGCACCGCCCGAAGCGGCGCATGAAGGGGGCGCCTGATGTCCGAGATCGCCGCAAGGATTGTTACCGCGCTCGCGCGGCGCGGAAGGCGCGCGCTGCGTCCGGCGCTTGGCGTGGCGCCGCCGGGCTGTT
>NZ_JACMYP010000259.1 GCF_020889705.1 Bradyrhizobium altum
CAGCCACGGACGCGCGCGTCCGAGGCGGCGATAGACGAGCGCCTGGTGCTGGCCGAGCTCATCGAGCGTGCGCGGCTTGCCGTGCGCCTTCAGATACGCGCGCGAGCCGCACACCACCATGCGCTGGCGCGCGAGGCGCCGCGCGATCACGCCGGATTGCTCGTCGAGATCGCCGGTCCTGATTGCAAAATCGTAGCCGCCGTCCATCAGATCAGCGACCGGATCGCCGAACGAGAGATCGAGCTCCAGGGCAGGATATTTCTGCGCCAGTCTGAGCAGCAGCGGCGCGACGCAGTGCCGGCCCAACAGCGCCGGCATCGTCACCTTGAGCCGTCCGCGCGGTTCGGACAGTTGATCGGAAGCGAGCGCGTCGGCGGCTTCTGCTTCGGCGAGCACCGCGCGGCAGCGCTCGTAATAGGCCTGGCCGAACTCGGTCAGGCTCTGACGCCGCGTGGTGCGATGGATCAGGCGGACGCTGAGCCGCTCCTCGAGGAAGCGGACATGCTTGCCGACCATCGGGCCGGACATCTCGAGCGCCTCGGCGGCGGCCGCGAAGGAGCCGAGATCGACCGCCCTGAGAAACACGGCCATGCTGGTCAGGCGGTCCATCATTCGAAACCCTCAGTTTTGACTGTTCAGTCTGCGGGATGATTTATCCGCAGAACTGGCCTTGGCATAGCTCATTCAATTGAACTGTTTTGCAATTCAACTGCTTTGGAGTGTTGCCGATGGCTCGCGTGGTTCGTTTTCATCAACATGGTGGTCCCGAGGTGCTGCGCATCGAGGATGTTGCGATCGCGCCGCCGGCGCGCGGCGAGATCCGGATCCGGATCAAGGCGCTCGGACTGAACCGCGCCGAGGCCCTGATGCGCACGGGGACCTATATCGAGACGCCGACGCTGCCGTCGGGCCTCGGCCTCGAGGCCGCCGGGCTTGTCGAAGCGATCGGCGAAGGGGTCGGCGGCTTCGCGCTTGGGGATGCCGTCAGCATCGTGCCGCCGATCTCGATGGCGCGCTGGCCGGCCTATGGCGAGCTCGCAACGTTCCCGGCCGCGCTGGTCGTCAAGCATCCGCCGGCGCTGGGGTTCGAGGCGGCCGCCGCGGTGTGGATGCAATACCTCACGGCGTACGGCGCCCTGATCGATATTGCGAAGCTTGCCCGCGCGGAGTTCGTCGTCATCACGGCAGCATCGAGCAGCGTCGGGCTCGCTGCGATCCAGATCGCCAATCGCATCGGTGCGATTCCGATCGCGGTGACGCGCACGTCAGCCAAGGCGCAGGCACTGCGGGATGCCGGTGCTGCGCATGTGGTCGCGTCCGCGGAGGAAGACCTGCAATCAAGGCTGGAGCAGATCGCAGGGCCGAACGGCGTTCGCGTGGTGCTCGACCCGGTCGGCGGCCCCGTCTTCATGCCGCTGACATCCGCGATGGCGCATGGCGGCATCCTGATCGAGTATGGCGGGCTCAGCGAGGCGCCGACGCCGTTTCCGCTGTTCACCGTGCTGAGCAAGAGCCTGATCCTGCGCGGCTACCGGGTGCACGAGATTGTCCAGGATCCGGCGCGGCTCAACGCGGCGAAGGCGTTCATCCTCGATGGGCTTGCCGACGGCGCGCTGGCGCCGATCATCGCGCGGACGTTTGCCTTCGAGGAGATCGTCGCGGCGCACCGGTATCTGGAGTCGAACGTGCAGTTCGGGAAGATCGTGGTGACGGTGTGTGAGAGTAGGATGGGTAGAGCGAAGCGAAACCCATCATCGGTTCCGCTGGCGAGATTGATGGGTTTCGCTGCGCTCTACCCATCCTACAAGTCTGGAGTCACGTCCCGCAGAAGGTCTGCGTCACCATCTGCTCAGGCAGCGGAGGATCGGCGTAGGCCGCATATTGCGGCTGGTCCTCGAACGGCTTTGCCAGCACCGTCAGCAGCTCCTCGAACGGCGCGTAGTCGTCGTTGGTGACGGCCGCCGCAATCACCGCCTCGATCCGGTGATTGCGCGGGATGAAGGCCGGATTGACGGCACCCATCGCGGCCTTGCGCTCGGCCGGCGTCTGCGGCTCCAGCGCGAAGCGCGCGCGCCAACGGGGTGCCCATTCGTCGAACGCTGCGGGATCGGTGAACTGCGCGCGGGCGTCGGCGGCGTCGCCGCTCGCTGCCTCGCCGAGATGGCGGAAGGTCAGCGTGAAGTCGGCCGCGTTCCTGGCCATCGCGTCGAGCAGATCCTGGATCAGCGCCTCGTCACCGTCGCGTGCGGTGAACAGGCCGACCTTGGCGCGCAGGCCGGCCTGATAGGCCGCGGTGAATTCTTGCGGGAATTCGCCGAGGATCACTTGCGCCTGTTCGATGGCCTTCTCCTGCTCGCTGTCGAACAGCGGCAGCAGGCACTCGGCGAGCCGGGTCAGATTCCACAGCGCGATGCGTGGCTGGTTGGCATAGGCGTAGCGGCCCATCTCGTCGATCGAGGAGAACACCTGCGCCGGGTTGTAGGCGTCGAGGAAGGCGCAGGGGCCATAGTCGATGGTCTCGCCCGAGATCGAGCTGTTGTCGGTGTTCATCACGCCGTGGATGAAGCCGACCAGCAGCCAGCGCGCGACCAGCGCGGCCTGCCGCGCCACGACGCCGGCGAGCAGCGCGTGATAGGGCTGGGCGGCATCCTTCAGCTCGGGATAGTGCCTCGCGATGACATGGTCGGCCAGCGCACGCACGCCGTCGGTGTCGCCGCGGGCGGCGAAGAACTGGAAGGTGCCGACGCGGATGTGGCTCGCGGCGACGCGGGTCAGCACCGCGCCCGGCAGCACGGTCTCGCGCATCACGGGCTCACCGGTGACGACGGCGGCGAGCGAACGGGTGGTCGGGATGCCGAGCGCGAACATCGCCTCGCTGACGATGTATTCGCGCAGCACCGGACCGAGCGCGGCGCGGCCGTCGCCGCGGCGGGAGAACGGAGTGGGGCCACTGCCCTTGAGCTGGATGTCGCGGCGGACGCCATCCTTGTCGATGACCTCGCCGAGCAGGATGGCGCGGCCGTCGCCGAGCTGGGGAACAAAGTGCCCGAACTGGTGGCCGGCATAGGCCATCGCGATCGGGTCCGCCCCGTCAGGCAGCCGCTTGCCGGCGAGGATTTCGGCGCCCTCCGGTGTCGAGAGCAGGTCCGGATCCAGCCCGAGCTGGACCGCGAGCGGCCGGTTCAGCTTGATCAGCCGGGGGGAAGCCACCGGGGTCGGCGCGACGCGGGCGAAAAAGTTCGCCGGCAGCGCCGAATAGGTGTTCTGGAACGGGAAATGGATGGTCATATCGGGAAGATAGGCCTGCGGGCCGAATAGGCAAACGATCGGCGCCCACTTGGCGCCGGATCGGCGTAAAATCTGCGGTTTCGGGGCAAAACCGGCCGTTCCTTTGGTTGCCGCACCCGGCCTCGTCGGGTAAACCCTCCGCAACTTCGGACAGGGCATTTTTGGCCCTGTTGCGATTCGCCCCTCCGACATCAGTTTTGGAACGAATATGCATCGCTACCGGTCACACACATGCGGCGCGCTCCGAGAGAGCGATATCGACCAGACGGCCCGGCTGTCAGGCTGGGTCCACCGTGTCCGAGACCATGGCGGCGTGCTGTTCGTCGATCTGCGCGACCATTACGGCATTACCCAATGCGTGGCCGATCCGGACTCGCCGGCGTTCGCCGAGGTCGAGAAGTTTCGCTCCGAGTGGGTGGTCCGGATCGACGGCAAGGTGCGCCGCCGTCCCGCCGGCACTGACAATCCCGAACTGCCGACCGGCCTGATCGAAATCTACATCAAGGAGATCGAGGTGCTTGGCCCGGCGGCCGAGCTGCCGCTGCCGGTGTTCGGCGAGCAGGAATATCCCGAGGACATCAGGCTGAAGTACCGCTTCCTCGACCTGCGTCGCGAGAAGCTGCACCAGAACATCATGACCCGCGGCGCGGTGGTCGATTCCATGCGCAAGCGGATGAAGGAGCAGGGCTTCTTCGAATTCCAGACCCCGATCCTGACGGCGTCGTCGCCGGAAGGCGCGCGCGACTTCCTGGTGCCGTCGCGGATCCATCCCGGCAAGTTCTACGCGCTGCCGCAGGCGCCGCAGCAGTACAAGCAGCTGCTGATGATGTCGGGCTTCGACCGCTACTTCCAGATCGCGCCGTGCTTCCGCGACGAGGACCCCCGCGCCGACCGCCTGCCGGGCGAGTTCTACCAGCTCGACGTCGAGATGAGCTTTGTCACCCAGGATGACGTGTTCGCGGCGATGGAGCCCGTGATCACCGGCATCTTTGAAGATTTTGCCAAGGGAAAGCCGGTGACGAAGAACTGGCCGCGAATTCCGTTCGCGGAAGCGGTGCGCAAATACGGCTCCGACAAGCCCGACCTGCGCAACAAGATCGTGATGCAGGAAGTCTCCGAGCATTTCCGCGGCTCCGGCTTCAAGGTGTTCGCGCGGATGCTGGAAGACTCGAAGAACCAGGTCTGGGCGATCCCCGGCACCGGTGGCGGCTCGCGCGCCTTCTGCGACCGCATGAACTCGTGGGCGCAGGGCGAGGGACAGCCGGGCCTCGGCTACATCATGTGGCGCGAGGGCGGCGAGGGCGCCGGTCCGCTTGCGAACAACATCGGCCCCGAACGGACCGCTGCGATCCGCGACCAGCTCGGCCTGAAGGAGGGCGATGCCGCGTTCTTCGTCGCCGGCGATCCCGAGAAGTTCTGGAAGTTCGCAGGTCTCGCGCGCACCAAGCTCGGCGAGGAATTGAACCTGATCGACAAGGACCGGTTCGAGCTCGCCTGGATCGTCGACTTCCCGATGTACGAGTATGACGAGGAGAACAAGAAGGTCGACTTCTCGCACAACCCGTTCTCGATGCCGCAGGGCGGTCTCGACGCGCTGAAGTCGCAGGATCCGCTGACGATCAAGGCGTTCCAGTACGACATCGCCTGCAACGGCTACGAGATCGCCTCCGGCGGCATCCGCAACCACAAGCCGGAAGCGATGGTGAAGGCGTTCGAGATCGCAGGCTATGGCGAGCAGGAGGTCATCGACCGCTTCGGCGGCATGTACCGTGCGTTCCAGTACGGCGCACCCCCGCACGGCGGCATGGCGGCCGGCCTCGACCGCATCGTGATGCTGCTGTGCGGCACCAACAATCTGCGCGAGATATCGCTGTTCCCGATGAATCAGCAGGCCATGGACCTGTTGATGGGCGCGCCGTCGGAAGCCTCGCCGAAGCAGCTCAAGGAGCTGCATATCAGGACCAACCTGCCGGCGAAGGGCTGAGGGCGGAGAGATTACCTAGCTCCGCTCTTGTCGAGTGCGTAGCCCGCATGGAGCGAAGCGAAATCCGGGGCAGTCCCTCCGATGGCGACACTGTTCCCGGATTGCGCTTCGCTCCATCCGGGCTGCGGGAGGGAGAATCACAACCCCGTCGAGGCCTCGATCCGGAATTGCGCCAGCGCCGACTGTGGATCGGTCTTGAGCAGCTGCATCAGCTGAAGCGCCGGCGCTTTCGCGCGTGGGGTCAGCTTGATGACGAGCGTCTGTCCCGGCGTCTCGATGAACTGGCTGATTGCGGTCACAAGCGCCGTGACATCGGCACTGCCGCCGCTGACCGCTTCGCCCTGCGCCTTGATGGTGCTGAGGACAGCGTTGCGCGCCTCGTCGCGGCTGACATTCTGGGTGCGCGCGTATTGGGCGATGGCGAGATCGATGACGCCGAGGTCGTGGACGGCAAGTTCGATCGTGCCGGCCTCGATCTGCGCGGCCGCGCCCAGGGATTCGGCGGCGCTGGTCGAGAATGCCTCGCGCGGCACGTTGGCGAGCGAGACCTTCGCCGACGCATTCAACAGGCCCGCCATGTCGAGCTTGACCGGCTCGAGCGCGAACGAGCGTGACGCCTCGGTCCAGACCGCGCCGAGATCGGCATCGACGGCCATCCGGTCGATCCCGGCGGCGACGAGTGCCTGTTGCCGCGGATCGGTCGCATCCAGCGGTGCCGCCATCTTCGCGACCAGCCGCAGTTTGCTCGGGATCGTTCCGACGAACTGGCCCCAGTCGAGGCTGAAGACGTCGACGTTGACCGGCTTGCCGGTGGCCTTGTAGGGCGACGTGACACCCTTGATCTCGACCCCCTCGATCAGCGGGAACAGCGTGAGCGCCTGTTCAGGCGACGGCTTCTGCGCGGCGAACTGCGCCGAGAGCCGGATGAAACTGGCGACATCGAGCGACTTCAGCGCGAAGCGTCCGACCTTGAAGGGACCGTTCGGGGCATTGCCGTCAAGTCCCTCGACCGCAAGCTCGCCGATCTTGCCGTGTTCGAAGTTGAACCGTATCGAGGCAAGCTTGAGCGGGCCTTTCGGAGTCTCAACCGAGAGCCCATGCAGGTCGGCATTTCCGATGCTGGCACCCGAATAGAGGCCGGCGACTTTCTCCAGCACTTCGCGCGCCTGGGCCGGAGACGGCGGTGGACTGCCCGGTGGCGGGACCATGGCCAGCAGCGCCGGCAGTTGCATCTTTGACGGGTTGACCCTGACGTCGTCGATGGTCATCCCGTCGATCCGCATGTTGAGGGGAGGCGTGGTCGTGGTGGTGATCACGTAGGGGCCGGCGGAAACGTGCCCCTGAACCCGGTACTCGCGGTCGTCGTTGGCCTTGGCGGGATCGAATATCGCCGCCATCGCGCCGACGTCGATATCGGTCGCGACCATATTCGCAAGATCGCCGGTCGTCTTGATCGCCTTGCCCGCCGCCTGCGAGTTGATCGTGAACGCGACCTTGTCGATCTTGTTGGTGCCGATCTTGCCGTTCTTCATGTTTTCGATGGCAAGGCCCGAATAGGCGAATTCGCCGCCGGCGCCGTCGCCGACATGTGCGGCGGCGCTGAAGGTCATCGTTCCAGTCAAGCTGGGCGCGGTCACCGACGATGCGTTGATGCTCGCGAGCTGGGTGAATGCGAACCGGTACAGCTCGAAGATCGACGACGAGGCCGGAAGCTGGGGCAGGCCGGCCGGACCGGAATAGTCCTTCACCGTGATCCGCGGCGCCTTGTAGGTCAGGGTGGCGATGGTCGGCGTCGGCCCCGTCGCGCCGATCTCGACATCATTGAATGCGATATTGTCAGCGGAGATCCGGCCCGCGTCGGTTTGACCGAGGCCTCTCATGGTGAGGCTGGCAATCCTGACGTTGACCGGGGATTGCGTCCCCGACTCGGTGGCGATGTCCGAGATCGTCAGGGTGCGGCTCTTGGTGTCGAACACGATCTTGCCGTGGCTCGCCTTGGCGCCGGCGGCACGGACCTGCTCGAAGGCGGCTTCGACGTCGCGCGTGGCCCGGCGCTGGGCATAGAAGTCGAAACCGAAGTAGCCGCCGGCCGCGACGACTGCGACGGCGACCAGGCCGAGCAGAATTTTCTTCATTCGGTCAACTCCGGATCATCAAGGAAAAAAATTGCCAATCGGCGGTCGGAAGGTGCAGCATCGATGAACGGGCCCGCCCGGGCCTGTTGACGGGGATAGTATCCGATGTTGCATCCAAGCGGCGGGACATGCTTCACATCCGGCTCGATTTGCCGGACAACTGACTTTTGCCTGGATTAGCACAGAAACAAGAAATTTGGGCCGGAAACGCGGGAAGCACGCATGTCGTCATCGTCTGAAGAACTCCATAATGCCGCGCTCGCCTATCACCGGCTGCCGCGGCCGGGCAAGCTCGAGATCCAGGCGATCAAGCCGCTTGCCAACCAGCGCGACCTGGCGCTGGCCTATTCGCCGGGCGTGGCCGCCGCCTGCACCGAGATCGCCAAGAACCCGGCCGAGGCGGCGACGCTGACCGCCCGCGCCAATCTGGTGGCCGTGGTCTCGAACGGCACGGCGGTGCTCGGGCTCGGCAATATCGGCCCGTTGGCCTCCAAGCCCGTCATGGAAGGCAAGGCGGTGCTGTTCAAGAAATTCGCCGGCATCGACGTGTTCGACATCGAGATCAACGCCAATACGATCGAGCGCGTGGTGGAGACCGTCGCGGCGCTGGAGCCGACCTTCGGCGGCATCAATCTGGAGGACATCCGCGGGCCGGAGTGCTTCGAGATCGAGACGCAGCTCAAGGAGCGCATGAAGATCCCGGTGTTCCACGACGATCAGCATGGCACCGCCATCATCGTTGCGGCCGCGATCGTCAACGGGCTGCTGCTGAACGGCAAGCAACTGTCCGACGTGAAGATCGTCTGCTCAGGCGCGGGCGCTGCCGCGATCGCGACGCTCAATCTCCTGGTCTCGATGGGGGCGCAGCGCAAGAACATCTTCGTCTGCGACATCGACGGTGTGGTCTATGAGGGCCGCAACACCACGATGGACCGCTGGAAGGCGGTCTACACCCAGAAGACCGATGCGCGCGTGCTCGCCGACGTCGTTCCGGGCGCGGACATCTTCATCGGGCTGTCGGCGCCGGGCGTGCTGAAACCTGAAATGGTCAAGCAGATGGCCGACAAGCCGCTGGTGATGGCGCTTGCCAATCCGGTGCCGGAGATCATGCCGGAAGAGGCGCGCGCGGCGCGTCCCGACGCGATGATCTGCACCGGCCGGTCGGACTATCCGAACCAGGTCAACAACGTGCTGTGCTTCCCCTTCATCTTCCGCGGCGCGCTCGACGTCGGCGCCACCGCGATCAACGAGGCGATGAAGCATGCCGCGGTCGATGCGATCGCGCAGCTCGCGCGCGATCCGCCGTCGGATGCGGTGGCCCATGGTTTCGACACCGGCGAGACGCAGGGGTTCGGACCTGGCTCGCTGATCCCGAGCCCGTTCGATCCGCGGCTGATCCTGCGCATCGCACCGGCCGTGGCCAAGGCCGCGATCGAGTCCGGCGTCGCGACCCGGCCGATCACCAATTTCGACGAATATGCCGCGAGCCTCGAACGCTTCGCGTTCCGCTCCGGCCTCACCATGAAGCCGGTGTTTGCCAAGGCGAAGACCCAGCCGGTGCGCGTGATCTACGCCGAGGGCGAGGACGAGCGCGTGCTGCGCGCGACCCAGGTGGTGCTCGAGGAAAAGCTGGCACGGCCGATCCTGGTCGGCCGTCCCTCCGTGGTCGAGACCAGGATCAAGCGCTTCGGCCTGTCGATCAGGGCCGGCCGCGATTTCGACCTGGTCAATCCCGAGGACGATCCGCGCTACCGTTCCTACGTGCAGTCCTACATCGACGTCGCCGGGCGTCGCGGCGTGACGCCGGAGGCCGCGCGGACGGTGGTCCGCACCAACAATACGGTGATTGCGGCGCTGGCCGTGTCGCGCGGCGAGGCCGACGCGATGCTGTGCGGCGTCGAGGGCCGCTACATGAGCCATCTGCGCCATGTCCGCGAGATCATCGGCTTCCTGCCGGGGGTCAGCGACTATGCCGCGCTGGCGCTGATGATCACGTCCACCGGCGCCCATTTCCTCGCCGACACCCAGGTGCGGCCGAACCCGAGCGCGGAGGAACTGGCGGAAGTCGCGTCGCTTGCGGCGATCCACGTCCAGCGCTTCGCCTTCAAGCCGAAGGTCGCCTTCGTGTCACATTCCGACTTCGGCAGCTATGATACGGACTCCTCGCGCAAGATGCGGCGGGCCACCCAGCTCTTGAAGGACAAGCATCCGGAAATCGAGGCCGACGGCGAAATGCAGGGCGACACCGCGCTGTCGGCGGTTGCGCGCAAGCTCGTCCTGCCGCAGTCGCGGCTGGAAGGCGAGGCCAATATCCTGATCATGCCGAACCTCGATGCCGCCAACATCGCCTACCAGATGATCAAGTCGCTGGCCAACGCGTTGCCGGTGGGGCCGATCCTGATCGGTCCGGCGCGTCCGGCGCACATCCTCACCCCCGGCGTGACGGCGCGCGGCATCCTCAACATGACCGCGGTTGCAGCGGTCGAGGCCCAGGAGCGCGCCGGCCGCGCGCAGCCGACGCTGTTCGGCTGAGCAAGAGTTGTTTTCAGCATGATCTCCGCGCAAGCGCACGGCGTTTGTCGCGGGGGAAAACCGCTAGGCACTTTTTCGGATCATGCTCGAGACGGATTCGATTTGATCGAAGCAGGCGGGGCGGCCATACTCGCTCCGCCTGCTTCGTCCGATTTCTGCCATCCAGTGAGGCCGACCCATGCCAGCGTTCATCACCTTCGGGCGCATTCTGTTCGCCGTGCTGTTCCTCTATTCGGGGGCGAGCAAGCTGTTCGGCATCCAGGCGACGGCGGATCTGCTCACGGCCAAGGTGACGATCCCGGCCATCGTCGCGCCCTATACGCAGCAGATCGAAACCTTCGTCGGCATGCCATTCATGCAACTGCTGGCGATCACGATCGGCGGCTTCGAGATCATCGCAGGGCTGATGATCGCGGTGAACGTGCTGGCAAGGTTCTTCGCGATCCTGCTGATCATCTTCGTGTGCTTCACGACCTTCTATTTCCATGATTTCTGGAATCAGCCGGCGCCCGACAACGCCAAGACCCTGATCGACGCGCTGAAGAACCTGTCGCTGATCGGCGCGCTGTTCATCATCGCCGGCTACGGCCGCGGCCCGCGCCGCGACGACCCGGCGTATGGGGATGTGTAGATACGACGACTCCGTCGCTGCGTAGGGCGGATTAGCGAAGCGTAATCCGCCGATTTTCGCATGGGGCAAGAGGAGCCGGCGGGTTACGCCTTCGGCTAACCCGTCTCCGAACGACGATCAATCTTCAACCCACCCGCCGCCACGGCGTGACGCTGACATCCTGCGCGGCGTCGATCAGCTGCGGCGCGCCGGCGTGCAGGCCGTGCGCTGACAGCACCTGCTGCGGGGTGCGGGCAGGGACGCCGGGAAAGCACGGCTCGCCGCCGGGGATGCGCACCCTGGGTGCGACCGAGAGCCAGAATGTGTCGTAGCGGTCCATGAACATGCCGAACACGCCGGGGCCGCCGATGATCGCGACCATGCCCGAGGTCACGCCGGCCTCGCGGCTCGCCGCCTCGAACGGGCAGCCGGCGGGATTCCACAACAGCGCCTTCGGATTGTCCGGGTCGGGTGCGATGGCCGCGACCTTGCCGGTCAGAATCAGGCGGCGCCGTTTCGGTGCGTTCGGCTGTTCTTCCTGGGAGTGGCGGCCATGCACGACGAGATCGGCGCGGTCGAGGGCTGCGGTGAAGAACCGCTTGTCGCCCTCGACCTTGAGATCGTCGGGCATCACGTTGTGCGCGTTCGCCAGCCGGCCGTCGGCCGAGACGATGACAAAGCCCTCAATACGCAACGCTGGCATAGGAGTCTTTTTCTGACGCGTTTTCTTGACGCGAACCGGTACCCACTTCGCTCGAAAACGCTCTAGAGCATTTTCGGTTCTGATTGAATCAGAACCGAAGCTCTAGATTCTTGTTTTGACGCGTTTTCTTCACGCGAACCGGTGTCCACTTCGCTCGAAAACGCTCTAGAAGCGATCGCCGCCGCGTTTACTGATCGACGGTGGTGACGACGCTGTTCACCGGCCGCGAGCTCACGGTCGGCAGCTTGACGTCCTTGGCGAGCTCCTGCTCGTATTGCGGCAGCACGGTCGCGGGGAATTTGGCGCGCATCGCGACCACCTTGTAGCCGCCGGCCTTGAGCTGCGTCAGCAGCGTCGGCAGGGCTTCCGCGGTGTGCTTCTGGAAGTCGTGCATCAGGATGATGCCCTTGCCGAGCTTGGCGAGCTTCTTCATCACGGTGTCGATCACCTGTTGCGAGTTCTTCGACTTGAAGTCGAAGGAGTCGAGATCGCAGGAGAAGATCGCGATGTTGCGGTTGCCGAGATAGGTGACCATCTCCGGCGGATGCTGCAGTGCCGGGAAGCGGAAGAACGGCGAGGGTGACGTCTCGAGCGCCCACTTGACCGCGGCGAGGCCGCGCTCGATCTCGTCCTTCTTCTGATCCTCGGTCAGCTTCTTGTTGTTCAGATTCTCGTGCGACCAGGTGTGCGAGCCGACGGTGTGGCCGGCGGCATAGACCTGGCGCAGGATTTCGGGGTGATAGGTGGCGTGCTTGCCGATCGGGAAGAAGATCCCCGTGGTGCATTCGTCCGCGAGCGCCTTCAGCACCGCCGGCGTGTTGGCCGGCCACGGACCGTCGTCGAAGGTCAGCACCACTTCATGATCGCGCAGGAAGTCGAGCTGCTTGAAATGCTCGAAGCCGAATCCGGGACCGCCTGTGGTGTCGATCTCGACGGTGCGGGCGACGCCGAGCGCGTTCGGATTGTTGCAGGCGGCGCGCGCCGGCTGCGGCGGTTGCTTTGGCGGCACTTGAGCAGCCG
>NZ_JACMYP010000260.1 GCF_020889705.1 Bradyrhizobium altum
CGCCGCCACCGCCGCTGGGATTGCCCGCCAAAGTGCCCGCCTGGCCGCCGCCACCGGCATCCCCGCCAGCTCCCGCGCCGTCCAGAATCGGGTCGTTTTGGTTGGTGCCGCCTGGACTCCCGGCGCTCGTTATCTGACCCGCTATTCCATTGGAGGGGCTCCCAAGGGGGGAGCCAGCTCCGCCTCCGCCGCCCGCGGCCGCCAGCAGAATCGGAATGCCCGAGGGATCATCCGGCCCGCCGGTCAGGGCCACGAAGGTGCCTCCGCCGCCTCCGTTCGCCGACGTTCCGAGGTCCGCCGGCTGTTGGCCGACGAGGATGGCCAGCTGGTCCCCGGCGGTCAGGTGGATGTCACCGCCGATCTCGGCCCCCATCCCTCCGAATCCGGCGAAGGCTTGGTCGACGGCGTTGCCGCCCTGGGCGCCGAAGGCGACGATGTCGTAGATGCCGGTCGTCTGCACGGTATAATTAACGATTGCACCGGAATAATCGAATTGGGTCGTTGCCATCTGCGTTTCCTCCCCGCGTTGCGTGAGCGATGCATTTCCTCCGGCGAGGTGTGGTCCTTATCCACCGTGATCCCGGTGGAGAGCGATTTGGGAATACCCGCAAGGCCGAGCGGCCGGTTGCATGTTTTGATCGGAATCAACGCAGCGCCGACGGTGCCAGACTCGGCCACAAATTCCAGTGCAGGCGTCCAGCAAGACGGATCAATCGCCGCCTTGGTGATCGCTGAATGTATTGCGGTTGGATTCCCACGACGTACGCATGCCCAACCTCGCGTCCGACCGTGTTAGCGGTGCGCCAAAATAACTCTTTGCTGACCGTGCGGCCACCCGGGTAACCCATAATAGTCACGAAGCCGGCGCTCTCGGCTGGAACAGAGGGAACCGCAGCAATGGAGTCCGTCGGAAAAATTACCTTCAGTGATTGTTGCTGCCCGCATGTGCCGCATCGTGTTCGAGTCTCTCGGTAGAAGAGCCGCAAAAGCAGTCCTGCTTTTCATCGGCTCTGTTGACGCAAACCGGCTGTGCGCGGCAGTCGCAATGTCGCCTCTGGGTCAAAAGCGGTACGTTTCAGGCTGAACAAGTGCCTTCCGGTTTGTACCTCAAAGCCGACGCAACGCGTTTATGAGTACACACCCTGGCAGAGGCGCGGAAGCCGACAATATTGCGGGAGATGTCCGTGAGGCGGTTGAGCCGGTGGCGTTCCGCCGCTAGCTTGCCGCCAGGATTGGACCTGACGGGGAATCGGGGCTTGCGGACGTGACATCGGGCGAAGCGAGTGCGGAGGCGGCAAAGCCGTTGCCTGAACCGGCCGTCTCGGACATGCCGCTGCTGCGGATCGAGGGCGTCGCCAAGTCGTTCGGCAATTTCCGCGCGGTCGACAAGCTCTCGCTCGATATCCGCGCCGGCGAATTCTTCGCGCTGCTCGGCCCGAGCGGTTGCGGCAAGACCACGCTGCTCCGCATGCTCGCGGGCTTCGAGACGCCGGACGAGGGCCGCATCCTGCTCGGCGGCAGCGACATCGCCCAGGTGCTGCCGCACGAGCGGCCCGTCAACATGATGTTCCAGAACTACGCGCTGTTTCCGCATCTGTCGGTGCGCGACAACATCGCCTTCGGCCTCCGGCGCGCCGGTATGGCGCGCGGCGAGATCGCGACCCGCGTCGCCGAGATGGTGGCCCTCGTCAAGCTCGAGGGGCTCGAGAAGCGCAGGCCCGACCAACTCTCCGGCGGGCAGCGGCAGCGCGTCGCGCTGGCGCGCTCGCTGGCGCGCCGCCCGCAGGTGCTGCTGCTCGACGAGCCGCTCGCCGCGCTCGACAAGAAGCTGCGCGAGAGCACGCAAGGAGAGCTGATGGAGCTGCAGCGCCGGCTCGGCATGACCTTCATCATCGTCACCCACGACCAGGAGGAGGCGATGACGATGGCCGGCCGGATCGGGGTGATGGATGCCGGCCGTCTGGTCCAGGTTGCCACCCCGCGCAACCTCTACGAGGCACCCGCTTCGCGCTGGATCGCCGAGTTCGTCGGCGACATCAATCTGTTCAACGGCCAGGTCGCCGCCCGCGATCATGGCCGCCTGACCGTCTCGACGTCAGATGCAGGCACGCTCGCGGTCAGCGAACTGTGGCCGCCGGTGACCAAGGAGGTCGTCAGCGTCGCGATCCGCCCCGAGAAGGTAAAGCTGTCGCGCCGCGCGCCGGCGTCGGACGCGGGCGGATCGCAGACGATCAACCGGCTGGAGGGCGTCGTCACCGACGTCAACTATCTCGGCGGCGTCACGAGCTACCGGGTGAAGCTGGAGACGGGCGCGGTGGTGCGGTCGTCGATGGCCAACACCGCGCGGCTCGACGTCGACGCCTATCTCGCCGGCCAGCGCGTGGTGGCGTGGTTCACCGCCGACGACTGCCTGGTGCTGGAGCAATGAGCGCGCGCCGCATCTTCGCCCGGCCGGCGCGGCTCGCCGCGATCGCGCCCTATCTCTGGATGGTGCTGTTCTTCCTGGTGCCGTTCGGCTTCGTACTGAAGATCAGCCTGTCGCAGACCGCGATCGCGCAGCCGCCCTATACGCCGGTGTTCGATTTCACCGCGGGCCGCGCGGCGCTGGCGGCTGCGTTTGCGCAATTGTCGTTCGACAATTTCCGCCTCCTGCTGCAGGACAATCTCTACATCCTGTCCTATCTGCGCAGCCTCGTCGTCGCGGTGACCTCGACATTGATCCTGCTCCTGATCGGCTATCCCATTGCCTACGGCATGGCGCGGCTGCCGCAGCGCTGGCAGGGCGTGGCGATGATGCTGGTGATCGTGCCGTTCTGGACCTCGTTCCTGATCCGCATCTATGCATGGATCAACATCCTGCAGCATGACGGCCTGCTCAACCAAATCCTGCTGGCGCTGCACATCGTGTCCGCGCCGGTTGTCTGGCTGTCGACCGACAGCGCGATGTATCTCGGCATCGTCTACTCCTATCTGCCGTTCATGATCCTGCCGCTCTATGCCACGCTCTCGAAGATGGATGCGTCGCTGCTGGAGGCGGCAGGCGATCTCGGCGCCTCGCCGCTGCAGGCGTTCTGGCTGGTGACGTTCCCGCTGTCGCTGCCCGGCGTCGGCGCCGGTGCGCTGCTCTGCTTCATCCCGATCGTCGGCGAATTCGTGATCCCCGATCTGCTCGCCGGGTCCAATTCCCTGATGATCGGGCAGACGCTGTGGCTCGAGTTCTTCACCAACAAGGATTGGCCGGTGGCATCCGCCGCGGCGGTCGCATTGTTGCTGCTGCTGGTGCCGCCGCTCGTGCTTTATGACCGCTTGCAGCGGCGTCAGCTGGAGGCGGGCCGTTGAAGGCGCGCACTGTCACCAGGCTCACGCGCTTCAACATGACGTCGCTGGTGCTTGGGCTCGCGTTCCTCTATCTGCCGATCGTCATCCTCGTGATCTATTCGTTCAATGCCTCGCGGCTGGTAACGGTGTGGGGCGGCTGGTCGCTGCGCTGGTACCTGGAGTTCTTCAGCGACCGCGCCATGCTGGAGGCGGCCTGGATGAGCCTGTCGGTTGCCGCGGTGTCGGCGACGCTGGCGACACTGCTGGGCACGCTGGCGGCCGTTGGGCTGGCGCGCGGGGAGCGGTTCCGGGGGCGGGCGCTGTTCTCCGGCATGCTGTATTCGCCGCTGGTCATGCCGGAGGTGATCTCCGGCCTGTCGCTGCTGCTGCTGTTCGTGGCGCTGAATGCCGAGCGCGGCTTCTGGACGGTGACGATTGCCCACACCACGCTGACGATGTGCTTCGTCACCGTCGTGGTGCAGTCGCGTCTGGCCACGCTCGACCGCAGCCTCGAGGAGGCCGCGATGGACCTCGGCTGCGATCCGGTGCGGGCGTTCCTCCTGGTGACGCTGCCGCTGATCGTGCCGGCGATCGTCGCCGGGTGGATGCTGGCTTTCACGCTGTCGCTCGACGATGTCGTGATCGCGAGCTTCACCACCGGTCCCGGCTCGGCGACGCTGCCGATCCGGATCTATTCCGAGGTCCGGCTCGGCGTGAAGCCCGAGATCAACGCGATCTGCACGCTGGTGATCGCGCTGATCGCCGTGATCATCGTGATCGCCTCGTTCGCCTCGAAGCTGTCGAGCGCGCGCGGCGAGAGCGCCGCGCCGCTGTAGATTCTTGTTTGACGCGTTTTTTGACGCGAACCGGCGTCCACTTCGCTCGAAAACGCTCTGAGGCCTCACGACTTGACGGCGCCGGCGGTCAGCCCGCCGACCATGTAGCGCTTGAAGGCGTAGTAGACCGCGGCCGGCGGCAGCGCATAGATGAAGCCGGTCGTCATCAAGAGCTCCCACGGCGAATCATCGGCGGCGAGGAAGTTGCCGAGCGCGACCGGCAGCGTGATGTCGGTGTCCTTCGACAGCAGCAGGAACGCGTAGAGATATTCGTTCCAGGCGAGCAGGATCGCATAGGTGCCGACCGCGACCAGCGAGGGCATCATCAACGGCACATAGACCAGGCGGAACAGCTGCAGCGTGGTGGCGCCGTCCATCGTTGCGGCCTCGTCGAGTTCGACCGGCAGCTTGTCGGAGGCCTGTTTCAGCACCCAGATCGCGTAGGGCGCGGCGATCGTCACCATCGCCAGGATCAGCGACCAGTGATTGTTGAGCAGGCCATAGGTGCCCATGGTGCGGTACATCGGCACGGCGAGGAATGCCGCCGGGATGAAGTAGGTGAACAGCGCAAGGTTCATCACAGCGCGGCCGCCCGGCACGCGCAGCCGCGAGATCGAGAACGCGGCGGCGGTGGCGACGAACAGCGTCAGCGCGCCGACGGCCAGCGCGATCACGGCCGAATTCCAGAACTGGATCCAGAAGTCGCGCAGGAAGTAATGCTGCTGGTGGAACACGATCGAGAAATTATGCAGGGTCGGATGCGTCGGCCACAGCTTGCCGGTGAACGCGTCCTCCTTCGGCGAGATCGCGAATACGAACATGTGGTAGATCGGGATCATGGTCCAGATGAAGACCGGGATGCCGATCAAGAGCAGCTTGGCTTCGGTGCCGACTTCGCGGAGGGTGGGCAGCTTCATCGCGACAACCGTTTCATCATGTAATAGACCAGCGGCAGCACGAACGGCATCGCGCAGACGATCGAGGCCATCGCCAGCGACAGCTGGTCGAGCCTGAGATAGCGGATGCCGAGGGTCGACAGCACATGGGTGAGGTCGGCGGGCCCGCCGCCGGTGAGGAGATAGACGCTGTTGAAGTCGCCCAGCGTCCAGATCATCGAGAGCAGCGTGCAGGTGATGTAGAGCGTCTGCATCGACGGCCAGGTGATGTAGCGGAATTTCTGCCACCAATTGGCGCCGTCGACGTCGGATGCCTCGTACAGATCGTGCGGGATCGCAAGCCGTCCGGTCAGCAGGATCAGCGTCCAGAACGGCAGCGATTTCCAGATGTGCACCCCGATCGCCATCGCGAGCGCGACCGCCGGGTCGTTCAGCCAGTTCGGGCCGTCGTCGCCGGTGAACTTGAAGATCAGCTGGTTGATCACGCCCCATTCGGGATTGAGCATGAAGCGCACCGACAGGATGGTCGGGATCGACGGCACCGCCCAGGGCAGGATGAAGATGACAGACAGCCACCTGATCCACGGCCGCTGTTGCGCGAAGAAGCCGGACAGGAACAGCGCGATCAGCATCTTGATGTTGATGCCGATGACCAGGAAGATCAGCGTGTTGACCGCCGCGCGCGCGAAGATTGGGTCGTTGTACAGCGCGACATAGCTCGACGGATGGCGCGCCAGCCACAGGCCGTAGCCGACCGGATAGACCACGAAGGCGAGGAAGACGAGCAGATACGGCACCAGCAGCACGATGCCCCAGACCTGCGGCGGCGACAGCCGCGCCGACAGCGGCGGCGAGGGGACATCGGATGCGGAGAGCGTGATCGCCATATACGTTACCCTACACCCCGCTGTCGTCCCTGCGAAAGCAGGGACCCATAACCACCGGCTTCCGCTGTTGTGCGAAAGCCGTCGACCAGTATTCCCGAAACCGACCGCCGCGGCGTATGGGTCCCTGCTTTCGCAGCGACGACCAGGGAAATGTGCTGCGGCAGCCGGTCTCGCAACGTTACCCCGCGACCTGCTTGATGCGGGCGATCAGTTCGTCGACCGCCTTGTCCACCGGCACCTTCTCGCTGACGACGCGGTTCATGGCCTTGGCCCAGACGTTCTCGTTGTTCAGGATGGTGAACTTCCAGTTCTTGGTAAAGTCGAACGGCGCGGTGCCGCCGGTGAACTGATTCCAGACCGCCTTGCGATGCCGGTCGGCCTGCCAGAACGGGCTCGCCTGGCTCGCCTTGGTCACCGGGAACCAACGGCCCAGCGCACCTTCGATATAGGGCCGGACGTTGTCTTCCTGCATCAGGAAGCTGATGAACTGCTTGCCTTCCGCCTTGTTCTTGGCGTTGGCGAAGATCAGCCCGGTCTTGACGTCGGAGCGGTAGCGGATCGTCGAGCCGTCCGGCGCCTTCGGGAAGGACGCCGTGATGATGTCCTGCTCGTAGGCCTGCTTGCCGGCGGCGCGCTGCGCGTCGGTCAGCGCCGGGTTGGTGGAATCCTCGAACCACTTCGCCGCGATCGAGATCGTGAAATTGTGGGTCATCACGATCGTCTTGTTGTGGAAGGCGACGTTGTTGTCCGGGTCCTTCCAGGTCGTCGAGGACGGCGGCGTGCAGCCCTTGATGTAGGTGTCGGTGTAGTCCTTCAGCGCGTGGATCAGGCCGTCGCGCACCTTGGGATCGTCGACCAGCAGCTTGCCGTCGTCGTCGACCAGCTTGACGTGATAGGCGTCCATGAAGGTGTAGAACGACTGGAACGAGTCGGTCGATTCCACGCCCATCGGCTGGCCGACACCGTAGATGCGCTGGCCGGTCGCCTTGCGGATCCCCGGCTGCACCTTGTCGCACCAGAACGTCCAGTAATCCTCCCACTTGGTCGGGATGTCGGCGGCCTTGAAGCCGGCCTTCTCCAGCATGTCGCCCCAGATCTGGACGTGCATGCTCTGCTGCTTGAGCGGGAAGCCGTAATAGGACTTCTTCTTGGTGACGTCATTGTAGAGCAGGGCCGCTTCCAGCGTGTTCGGCGCGAAGGCATCCTTCATCGGCAGCATGATGTCGGACAGGTCTTCGAGCTTGCCCTCGAAGGCCCACTTGCCCTGGGCCTGCACGTCGTAGGTGTCGGAATAGGCAACATCGGGCACGGTGCCGGAATCCAGCGCGGCGACCGTCTTCGGAATCATGTCCTGGATCGCGTATTGCGACAGTTCGACCTTGATGCCGGTCTTGGCTTCGAATTTCTTGATCGTATCGAGCAGCGCGTCGTCTTCGGACTTGTAGAATCCCTTGCCCCACCAGACGGTGATCGTCTTGCCCTGGGCCAGAGCGGGTGCAGTTGCGACGAACAGGCCGACCGCAGCGACCGCAATTGATAGCGCACCGATAACCTTGGATCTCACGTTCTTCTCCCCTCATGAGGCCGGCTTTTTTAACCGGTTAGGGAAAACACTAGCGCATGCCCGTGACCCGATAAAGATGCCGCGTCGACGACTTCTGTAGGGGGCTCGCGGGAGAGCGTGGATCAGTCCCGCTGCATTGATGCGGAAAGTGAATGGATCGATCAGTTCGACCCTTGGTCAGTTCGACTTTGGTCAGTTCGATTTGGCATTCTCGGCCGCTGTCGCCGGTGCGTTGGCGGGTGCGCCGGCCGCGGCATCGGGCGCGGCCGCGGGCCGTGCGGCTCCGCCGGTGATGCGCTCGATCACCGAGCGCACCGCATCGCGGGTCTTGCGATCCTTCACCGCGTCGAGCAACGGGGCGGATGCGGGCGAGCGGCGGATCAGGCTTTCCGGATCGGGGAAGATCAGCGGATCGTCCCACGGGCCTTGAATCACGAAGGGCAGATCGAACGCGGTGCCGCCGGCCGCCGCCGAGGTCAGGCTGGCGACGCCCTTGAGATCGTACTCGCGCGACGGCACCGAGGCGGTGCCGGTCAGCGTGATCTTCGCCGCAGGGCTCTCGACATGGATGTCGTCGGCGGTCGCGACGCCGTCGGCGAATTTCACCGAGACGCTGAGATTGTCATAGGGCGTCGAGCCGGAGCGGAAATTGCCGCCGCCGGACAGCGGCCGCTTCTCCAGCCGCCGCAGCAATTGCTCGACGTTGAAGCCGGCGATCGCGCCGTCATGCCCGTTCAACGTCGCGGTGCCGTCCAGCGACGACGCGAGCCCGAACGGGCTCGAGCCGGAGGCCGTCAGCGAGACGTTGAGGCTGCCGCGGCCGGACAGCTTGTTGATGCCGAACAGTTCGCTGGCGCAGGCCTGCAGATCGACATCGGTGAACTGGAATTGCGCCCTGACGTCGGCGACCGCATCCGAGCGCGCGATGGCGAACGAGCCCTTGGCGATGCCGCCATACATCTGCGCCTCGCCGACACTGAGCGCGAGCGCGCCGCCGCGCAGATTGGCGCCGAACGCGGTGCGGCCGAGCTTGGACGGGCCGACCGTCACCTTGGCGGCCGACAGGCGCATGTCGAGATCGGTCGACGACAGCGAGGAAAGGTCGAACAACTGCCTGTTCCAGTCGCGCTGGCCGCTGGCCAGCAGGCGGAACGTCGAGATGTAGGGCGTGAAATCAAGATTGCCGGCGGCAAGCGTCGCCTGCAGCGTCTGCCGGCCGTTATTGGCGTAGGTCATCACGCCCTCGGCGACATTGCCGTCGAGCTCGACATTGACATTGGTGAGCGCGACCGAGCCGCCGACCACATTGGCGCGAGCCTTCAGTGCGAAGCGGCCGAAGCCACCACCGCCGCCGGGCGGCGCCTGGCCCATCCAGCGCAACGCGTTGCGAAGCGACGGTGAGTCCATGGTGGCTGTGCCTTCCATCATCAGGCTGGTGCGGTTGGCGACGGTTCCGTCGAACGCAATCTTCAGCGGCGCGCTGGCAAGCCGCGCCTTGAGGCCGGAACGGTCGCCGGACAGCAGCGCGACGAAATCGCTGGCGCTGATCGAGCCGTCGACGCGCTCGCCGCGCCAGTCGAACTGGCCGGTTGCGGCAAACGAACGCGAGATGGAGGGCCAGGCCAGCGAAAGGTCGATATCGCCGAGCTGTTCGGAGATGTGGTTGGTCCCGTCCTCGTAATTCAGCTCGCCGTCCTGGATCCGGATTTCCGAGAACGACACCTGGTTCTCGGCGCCGGGCGTCATCGTCTTGGCGATGGTCTCGACGAACGGGGTCCAGTTACTTTCGCCGGCGCTGTCGCGAACCACATGGATATGCGGGCGGAGCATCATGACGTCGGCAATCTCGAACCGCCGCAGCAACAGCGGCAGCAGGCGCAGGTTCGCGGTCAGCACGTCGACCTGCAAGGCCGGATCGGTGGTATCGGCGCCCTTCAGCCCGACATTGTGAAAGGAGACATAGCTGCCGGGAAACACCGAAACGTCGATCGGTCCGTTGACGACGAGCTCGAGCCCGGTCACGGCGCGGATCTGCGCTTCCACCGCGCTCCGCAGCGCGTCCCGGTTCAGGAACCACGACGTTCCGACCAGCCCGACGAGCGCCAGGCCGAGAAGCGCCGCGATCGGCATCCCCAGGCGCTTAATTCCTTGGGCAATCGTCAATGACATATCCGGTCGGGTTGAGTTTTGTCGGGTCGTCGTCGAACACTGCCGGCTGCGCAATGGAAGCCGGTGCCAACCCACGCAACTTGAAGGGTTTTCTTGTCGCTTTCAAGGCCATGTTGATGTCGCAGGCCGCCGCCCGTCGCCGCACGGGGCCGTGATTGACGCATCGCGAAGATTTCGCCTAATAATCCGCTGGACAGAGCCGTTCCGCGCCCTCCATCAGGTATTCATTGCATGAACAAGGTTTATCCCGACGCCAAATCGGCACTCGATGGTCTCCTCAAGGACGGCATGATGATCATGTCGGGCGGCTTCGGCCTCTGCGGCATCGCCGAGACCCTGTCGGACGCGATCCGCGATTCCGGCGTCAAGGGCCTCACCGTCGTCTCCAACAATGCCGGCGTCGACGGCATCGGCCTCAGCCGGCTGCTGGAGACGCGCCAGATCAAGAAGATGATCTCGTCCTATGTTGGCGAGAACAAGCTGTTCGCCCAGCAATATCTCGCCGGCGAGCTCGAGCTCGAGTTCAACCCGCAGGGCACGCTGGCCGAGCGCATCCGCGCCGGCGGCGCCGGCATCCCGGCCTTCTACACCAAGACCGGCGTCGGCACGCTGATCGCCGAAGGCAAGGAAGTGAAGGAATTCGACGGCGAGAAGTACATCATGGAACGCGGCCTGTTCGCCGACGTCGCCATCGTACATGCCTGGAAGGGCGACACCGCTGGCAACCTCGTCTACCGCAAGACCGCGCGCAACTTTAACCCGATGATGGCGACCGCCGCGAAGGTCACCGTCGCCGAGGTCGAGCATCTGGTGCCGGCCGGCGAGATCGACCCGGACCACATCCACACCCCCGGCATCTTCGTCAAACGCATCATCGAGGTCGGGACCGGCAAGAAGCGGATCGAGTTCCGCAACACCCGCCCGCGGCCCGCCGCCTAACGCATGATCCGGAAAACCGGGCACCGGTTTTCCGGCAAGATCATGCGCAACTAAGACATAACTCTTCAGGAGAGCCTCATGGCCTGGACCCGTGAACAGATGGCCGCCCGCGCCGCCAAGGAGTTGCGCGACGGCTATTACGTCAATCTCGGTATCGGCATCCCGACGCTGGTCTCGAACTACATCCCCGACGGCGTCGACGTGAACCTGCAGAGCGAGAACGGCATGCTCGGCATGGGACCGTTCCCTTATGAGGACGAGGTGGATGCCGACCTCATCAATGCCGGCAAGCAGACCGTGAGCGAATTGCCCTCGACCAGCTATTTCTCGTCGGCCGATTCCTTCGGCATGGTGCGCGGCGGTCATATCGATCTGTCGATCCTCGGCGCCATGCAGGTGGCGCAGAATGGCGACCTCGCCAACTGGATGATCCCCGGCAAGATGGTGAAGGGCATGGGCGGCGCCATGGACCTCGTCGCCGGCGTCAAGCGCGTCGTGGTCGTGATGGAGCATTCCGCCAAGGACGGCGCGAAGCTGCTCAAGCAATGCAACCTGCCGCTGACCGGCGAGCGCGTGGTCGACATGGTCGTGACCGATCTTGCGGTGTTCACCATCGACAAGCACGGCAAGGACGGCATGGCGCTGATCGAGCTCGCCGACGGCGTCACGCTCGACGAGGTCAAGGCCAAGACCGAGGCGGAATTCCGCGTCGCGCTGAAGAACACCTGAGATGTGTAGTGCGGGACGATCCACGATCCGTCCCGCACGATCCGACGACGCCGGCTTCATCGCCCGCATCGTGCTGGCCGCGCAGCGCGGCCCGTTGCCGCGCGGCTGGTTCGACATCGCGCTCGACCGGCCGGAGGGGGAATGCCTCGCGTTCATGGCGCGGCTCGCCGTGGCGCGGGTGCGGTCATGGTACCATGTCGCCCATTTCCTGATCGCTGAGGTCGACGGTGTGCCGGCTGCCGGGCTGTGCGCCATGCCTGCATCCGGAACGGTCGTCGCCGCACGCGCGGCGATCGAGGAGGTCGCGGCCGAGACCGGTGCCGATGCCGATGGCATCGTCGCGCGCGGCGGCTATGCCCGCAATTGCTGGGTCCAGGGCGGCGAGGGCGACTGGCTGATCGAGCACGTCGCAACCGAAGCGTCGCATCGCGGCGGCGGCCTGGTGCAGGCCCTGATCGGCCGCGCGCTCGCCGACGGCAAGGCTGCAGGCTATTCGCGGGCATCGATCTCGTTCGTGATCGGCAACGAGGCGGCCGAGCGCTGCTACACCATGGCCGGTTTTGCCTTCGCCGAGGAGAAGCGCGATGCGGCATTCGAGGCGCTGACCGGCGCGCCGGGCTTTCGCCGATTTGCGCGGGGGATCTGAGGGGGCGGCAGGCATGCCGGATCCACCGCCGTCGTCCTGGCGAACGCCAGGACCCATAACCACCGCGTCGTGTTGCCGAAGAGGGCTGTGGCCCCAGCGTCGCGCAACAATTGAGATGTGGGGTAATGGGTCCTGGCTTTCGCCAGGACGACGATGAGGATGGTTCTCGATTCAAGTTGTCACACCACGCGGTGTCATCGCCCGGCTCGACCCTACGAGATTCACACATCTGCTCGGAGTTTCCAGCCG
>NZ_JACMYP010000261.1 GCF_020889705.1 Bradyrhizobium altum
GGCCGCAACGAGGCCTTCAATCATGCCGGCAATGCGGCGGCCGCGGCGATCGCCGGCGGCACCACCTACTGGTTCGGTCCCGTCGTCGTGTTCTGGCTGCTCGCGGCAATGGCGCTCGCCAGCATCGCCGCGACGCTCTCGATCCCACCCGCCGCCATCGATCACCAGGTCGCGCGCGGGCTCGACGATCTCGCGGAGGAGCACGGCACGCTGCATGACCGGCCATCCGGCTTTCGCGTGCTGCTGACCTGCAAGCCGCTGCTGATCTTAGCGGCCGCGACCGTGATCTTTCATTTTGCCAATGCCGCGATGCTGCCGCTGGTCGGACAGAAGCTCGCATTGATCAACCGCAACCTCGGGACATCGCTGATGTCGGTCTGCATCATCGCGGCGCAACTGGCGATGGTGCCGGTCGCGATGCTGGTCGGACGCAAGGCCGACGTCTGGGGCCGCAAGCCGATCTTTGCTGTGGCGCTCGCAGTGCTGGCTGTTCGCGGCGCGCTCTATCCTTTGTCGGACAATCCGTACTGGCTGGTGTCGGTGCAATTGCTCGACGGCATCGGCGCCGGGATCTTCGGCGCGCTGTTCCCGCTCGTCGTCGCCGATCTCACGCACGGTACCGGACATTTCAACATCAGCCAGGGCGCGATCGCCACTGCGACCGGCATCGGCGGCGCGCTGAGCACGGCGGTCGCCGGGTTCATCATCGTCCACGCGGGCTACAGCGCCGCCTTTCTGTTCCTTGCGGCCGTCGCTTGTGCCGGGCTGATCGGCTACTGCGCGTTGATGCCGGAGACGTTGCGAACGCCAACGACGACATCACGCAGGACTGCATTGGCATCGCAGAACGGATGATCTGATTCGCCGTTGGTGCTCGGCGGCAACTCGATTTGATGTCCGACAATGGTGCAATTCCGCTTCTGCATCGACCGGACACCACAGTCATTAACGTCGTCTCGCGATGACACACGCGCGCAATGTTTCCGGTGCGGTGCAAAGTCAGCCACGATTGCTCTCATGAACGCCAGATGACGCATTTGTTGCGCCTGTAACCGCGGCAAGATGCGGCGATTCCGGAATCATTTGAGTCGAATTGAATCCTTTAAGGTTAGCGAACCAATCAATGTATGAACCAGAAATTTCCATGATTGCCGCCGCTCATGGATGTACGAGTCAGGCCGGGGTAATTACGGATAAGGCGGGGCATGAACCACATCAGTCACATCGGACAAACACGAGCCGGCTGGTTCGGACATCGCAAGCTGACCCCACGCGCATGCATTGCGGACAGCAAAAAACACCTTCGGACCTTCCTCGCAGAGGCGCTGGAAGACCTCGGCTTCATCACCAGTGAATGCGGCCAGGCTCTGGAACTCGACACCGTGCTGGACGCGGAGCGGCCCGATCTTCTGGTGCTCGGCGTGTCCGTGGACGGCATCGAAGTCAGTAAAATTCTCGAGACTTTGGTGAGAAAGGACTTCGACGGCAAGGTCCTCGTCATCGGTCAACCGGACTCCATCATCGTGAAAGCGGTTCGGCAGATCGGCGATGAGTACGGTATCGCCATGCTGCCGGCCCTCTCCACCCCGTTCAGCGCCGGAACCCTTCGTGACAGTCTTGCGTCATTGATGCCGCTCGAGCCCGCACCGAGCCCGGCAGTGGATGTGCCCGAAGCGCTGAAGGCCGGCTGGCTTGAGCTGTGGTATCAGCAGAAAATTCACCTCCGGACATTGGTTCCGAGCGGCGCCGAGGCGCTGATCCGGATGCGCCATCCCGCATGGGGCGTCGTGCCGCCTGCCTACTTCATCCCCGACGAAAGCGATCCGCATTTTCATGCGCTGTCCGAGTTCGTGATCGCGCGCGCGATCGAGGACTGGCGCTATCTGCTCGAACAGATCGGACCGGTCGATCTCTCGATCAACCTGCCGATCTCGTTTCTCGCCGACGACGCTGCGGTGCGCGAGCTTTGTTACCGGATTCCGGATCATGCCGCCTTCGCCGGCCTTCTGATCGAGATCGACAGCGCCGAGGTGGTCGATAATCTCGACTTGGCGATCGATGTCGCCCGGCGCGTTCGCCTGCACAATATCGGCATCTCGATCGACAATGTCGGCGCGAACTGGCCATCCTTGCTGGGATTGCCGAACTTTCCGTTCGTCCAGCTGAAGGTCGACCATCAATACGTCACCGGTTGCGCGGATCAGCGCCTGAAGCAGACGGTGTGCCGGCGTATCGTCGAGCTCGCACACGACGCCGGCGCGCAGGTTATTGCGCAGGGGGTCGAGACGCGCGCGGACTTTCTTGCCGCGCACGAGATGGATTTCGATCAGGTCCAGGGCTACCTGTTCGGCAAGCCGATGGGCGTCAAGAAGTTCGCCCGCTCGCGCATGCACTTTTCGGAGAAACAGCCGGCGTCTTGAGGCATGGCCTCCGGTCAGGCTCGAGCGTTGCGATCGATCGCGCGCAGCGCCTCGCCGCGCGCGATCAGGCGCTTTGCGTTGGAATAGGTCGGAACTTCCAGCAGCGAGCCGTCAAGTTCGACGCGCCCAAGGCCCTGTGCCCGCGCCGCTTCGAACGCAGCTACGATCCTGGCCGCCTGGTGCAACTCATCCTCGCTCGGCGTAAGCACGCCGTTGACGATGGCGGCATGTGCTGGATCGACCAGGCTCTTTGCGGTGTAACCCAGCCGTCGCGCCCAGATCGTGTCGCGTTCGACGCCCGCAGCGTCGCTCCAGGTGTAGGGACAATCGACCGCGACGACATTGGCGGCGCGACATTCGACGATGAAGCGCTGGCGCGCGTAAGCGAGCTCCAAGCCATCGCTGCCGCGCTCCGCGCCAAGATCGGCGGCGAGGTCTTCGGCGGCCATCAGACAACCGATGGTCCGCCGGCTCGCCGCCGCGATCGCGCCGGTCTGCACCAGGCCGCGCGCGAACTCGATGTTCGGCAACAGCGACGTTGATCCTTCGGCGATGCCATAGTCGCGCTCGAAGCGTGTCACCGCCTCGTCGAGTCTCGTGACATGGTGTGGCTCGGCGACCTTCGGCAGCGCGACGATGTCAGGATGGCCGCGCATGACGGCGGCAAGATCGTCCATGCCGTCCTGGTCCAACGGATTGACGCGGACCGCGACCACCACGCCCTGGTCGCGCCAGGCCGCGTAGAGCTCGGCCGCCAGCGCCCGCGCCTTCGGGCGCAGCGGCGGCGGAGTGAAGTCCTCGAACTCGTGGATTAGCATGTCGGCGCCGCTGGCGGCCGCGCCTTGCAGGACCGCCTCGTTGGCGCCTTCGAGAAACAGCCAGGAGCGGCACAGCGGGGCCGGGCGCAGCTTGCGCATCACACGGCCCGCACGGCCGTCATTGAAACGTCATGTCGAGGCATTTCGAGATGTCGGAGCCGAGACCGGACGAGATGGTGATGCAGCCGCGGATCTTCTGGGTGTTGGTATCGCTGGCCCAGATCGCATAGCCGCCCGGACCGAAGAACGAATTGGTGTTCGGCGGCTCGGTCTCGGTGGCGTCGAACGTGTAATTGCCGTCGGTCTCGAAGATGCGCGGCTTCTTGGTGCAGCCGCCGTCGGCCTGCACGTTGATGACCTCCTTGTTATCCCGCGTCAGCGCCAGCGAGACCTGGCAGCGGAAGTATTCGGAGGTCTTGGCGTTGAACAGATAGGCGTAGGACTTGCAGGTCGACGTGTTGAGCTTGCCGGCCGACAGGCCGCGGCTGCAGGAGATCCGCTGGTTGTTGGAGAGCTTGAACTCGTCCGCCTGCGCGACTGACGCCAGCGCCATGAACGACAGAGCGACACCGATACCGATCTTCATGACGTGGTTCATCCCGATCATCCCCAGGTAGTGTTTCCGGCAATCGAAGCGTTTGTAAACGGTAACGCGAAGATAGTCGCCAAGCTTGATGCGGGAAATCACAAAGTCGCTGATGGACGATAGCGGTCGCGCCGATTGTCGTATTGACGCGCAAATGCCGTTCGTGATTTGTTCAAGAACGTGGGGACGACGCCGTTTTTCTCGGCCGGAGGTGGATCATGACGCATTTTCTGACCAAGACCTTTATTGCGACTGCGGCGTTTGCCGCGCTGACGACATGCGCATTCGCGCAGGAAGCTGCGCCCTGGGAGCTGAAGACCGACATGGGCTACGCCTATGACAAGGACGGCAAGACCTGGGCCTACAAGATGGGGACCAGCAATGCCAACACACTGCTGAAGGGCGCCAAGAAGGTGCCGAAGGGGACGCTATTCTTCATTGGCCACAACGGCCAGCTCTACATGCGCTCCGGGCCCTATCTCGAGGGCGACGGCAAGTTCATGTTCGGCTCGAATTAGAGCGTTTTCGAGCGACGTGGACGCCGGTTCGCGTGGAGAAAACGCGTCAACGGAAGGGTCTAGAGCTTCGGTTCTGATTCAATCAGAACCGACAATGCTCTGACGCCTTCGATAGACCTCAGAACGCCGCGGCCAATTCCCTCGCGCCGGGCTTGTTGCTGTTGGAATCCATCCGCTCGTTGGTGATGGCAAGCAGCTTGGCCACGGTGTTGTGACGGATCGCGACCGGATTGCGTTCGTAGCCGGAGCGCTGGAAGAAATTCGTGGTCGGCACCTGCTCGCGCATCGCCTGCGGCATGGTCACCATGTCGAGCCCGGTGCCGTCGCCGGTCAGGTTCATCATCTCGAGCTCGGCCGCGGTCAGCGGTCTTGCGTGGCCCTTGTTGCGCGCGAAGATCACCGAGGTCAGCAGCTTGTGGGTCTGCAGCATCGGGCCGATATCGATGTCGAGCACCATGGCGTGACACGCCCAGCCCTGCGGGGTATCGGCGAGGCGCTGATGCGCCGACCAGTCGTCGGGCACGGTCAGCGTGAACGCGACCATCTTCTTCAGCACCGCGAGCTTGTGCTCCATCGCCTTGCGCGCCGGCCCCTGCGTCGCCGCCACTCGCGCGGTCAGGTCCCGGACAAATTCATGGCCCTGCTCGGCCAAAAGCTCGACGGTGTTGGTGGTGAGCAGCTGGTTGTAGCCCATCGCGGTGGAGATGGCGCGCTTGCCGCCATGCTCGATGCCGGCCTGCACGTCGTAATTGCCGGTGCCGCCGGTCTCGAACGAATAGACCCGCACCGCCTGCTCCGGCGTCAGCCCCGCGGCGCGCGCGTAGCGGGCATAGGCGCGCTTGAACTCGACCTCGCTCGACGGCCGCTGCGGCGTGAACTGGAATTGTTCGGCCGCCGCCCTGACCAGATCCGACACCACGGGAATCGTTTTGGGCGGACGCGGCGGCTTGCCGCCCTCTTCTTCCGGCGCCGGGTTGACCGGCCGCTTCGGGCCCTCATAGACCGGCGGCTGCTGAAGCACGTAATCGTCCAGCGAGATCTGCACGCGGTCGCGGCGCTTGGCATTGCGGCCGCGCCGCTTGTCGGCGATCGCGCTCCAATAGGCGCTGGCGTCCTGCTCGAAGGCGGCGCGCGCCTCCTGATATTCCTCCAGCTTGCGGCGATATTCCATGATCGCCTGCGGCGAGGCCTGCGCCATCGCATTGGCGACGGACGGCGGCAACGCATCGGCCTCGCCGGCCAGTACGGACGGCGCGCTGGCGGCGAGCGCGAGCGCGACAAATCCAGGAACGAGGCGAATCAATTGCGGGCGCATGGCCTCGTTGTAGCAAGCGCCGCCGCGAAGTCAGCCCGGAAATGTCCGGAGCGCAAGCGGCCGGATGCCGCGATCAGGTCCAGAATTTTCGCCACAATGCGGTGTTCTCCGAAGAATGCCGTGGAGATTGCGATGAGAATGGCACTCTGGCTCGCCGCCGCTGGCGCGTTGACGCTCGCCGCACCTGCGCGCGCCGAGCGTCCGGATTGCGGGTCGTTTCCGGATACGCGTTCAAGGTTCTCTTGTTACGAGAATGTGTCGCGGGCGCCACCGGAACCCGAGAGCGCAACGCATTCGCCTGTTGCGCAAGAGAAGGTAATGAAGATGAACGCCCGCAAGCGGCGTCACAAATAGCCGCATCGTTGCGGCCTACTTCCATGCGAACACCGGCTGCTCGAGATCGGCGACCCGGGTGTTGCGGCCGGCGAGCACCTCACGGAACTGATAGATCAGCGCGGCGGTCGGCGCATGGATCTGCTGGCCGCCGAGCCGGAAGCGGATCACGCGCCGCGCGCTCTCCGGGATCGTGACGAAGGTGAATGCATCGTCGAGCTCGATCGCCTCAAGGCCGATGCGATGGACGGACGCAACCTCGTCCGGGTTCGGCGCGATCGCCGCATGCGCACCGGCCCAGACCACGACCGGTGTGATCAGATAGCCGGAGCGTGTCGGATAGTCGTCGAGCATGCCGAGCACATCGCGTTCGGACAGCGCCAGCCCAAGCTCCTCGTGCAGCTCGCGCAGCGCGGCCTGGGTCTGCGTTTCGCCGGCGTCGCAGCGGCCACCCGGCAGCGCCCATTGCGCGCTATGGGCGCGCAGGCGCGCGCTGCGGCGGGTCAGCAGGAAGGCCGTGCTGCTGCCGTCATCACCTTCGGTCAGCGCGATCGCGACCGCCGCGCGCTTTAGCGTCGGTGCCGCATCCGCCGGCTCGAGGCGCGCGAATGCGGCGCAGAGCTCTGCGATATTCCGCCGGGTGGCATCGTCAAATGTGCGGGCCATGGAGCTTGACTACAACACAACAGCGTTTGATGAAATGAGCGCAACGACATGCCTCCTGCGATCAATCATTTGCAAGCAAGGGATCCCTCCTCATGACGGCCAAGGCCGCGGACAAACTCAAATCCGACGGCTGGAAGATCGCCGACACCACGGGTTTCCTGACGCTGATCGGCCCGTTGTGGGAGCGGTTGAAGGACGGCGCGCTCGAGCTCGCGCTGATCACCGAGGACAAGCACCACAACCGTCGCGGCCTGGTGCAGGGCGGCGTGATCATGACCTTCGCCGACCGCGCCTGCGGCATGGCCGCGCGCTTCGTCTCGGGCAAGCCGACGCTTGCGACGGTGCAGCTCGACACCCATTTCGTCGAGGCCGGCAAGATCGGCGAGATCCTGACGACGCGGCCGCGCGTGGTACGCTCGACCCGCAGCCTGATCTTCATCACGGCCGAAGTGACCGTCGACAAGCGCTGTGTCGCGATGGCCAATGGCGTGTTCAAGATTCTGAAGAACGAGAGTTGATCCTGTCATTCCGGGGCGATGCGCAGCATCGAGCCCGGAATCCCGATGTGCCGGGTCTGGTCCTTCAGGACATCCCGGAATGACCCGGAGGAACGATCGATGCAATATCGCCAGCTCGGCCGCAGCGGCCTGAAGGTTTCGCCGATTTGCCTCGGCACCATGATGTTCGGCGGGCCGACCGACGAGGCGACCTCGTCGCGGATCGTGGCGAAGGCGCGCGAGGCCGGTATCAACTTCATCGACAGCGCCGACGCCTATAATGGCGGCAAGTCCGAGGAGGTCGTCGGCCGCGCGATCTCGAACAGCCGTTCGAACTGGGTGCTCGCGACCAAACTTGCCAATCCGATCGGCGACGATCCGAACCATCGCGGGCTGTCGCGGCGCTGGGTGTTCCAGGCCGCCGACGAGAGCCTGAAGCGGCTCGGCACCGACTACATCGACGTCTACTACCTGCACAAGGAAGACCACGCGACGCCGCTCGACGAGACGGTGCGTGCGATGGGCGACCTGATCCGCGCCGGCAAGGTGCGCTATTTCGGAGTCTCCAACTACCGCGCCTGGCGCGTCGCCGAGATCTGCAACATCTGCGATCGGCTCGGCATCGACCGTCCCGTCGCGAGCCAGCCCTATTACAATGCGATGAACCGGATGCCGGAGGTCGAGCATTTCCCGGCCTGCGCCTATTACGGCCTCGGCATCGCGCCCTATAGCCCGCTGGCGCGCGGCGTGCTGACCGGCAAATACGCACCCGATGCCGCACCGGCCGCCGACACCCGCGCCGGCCGCAACGACAAGCGCATGATGCAGACCGAGTGGCGGCCGGAATCGCTGCAACTCGCGCAGGAGATCAAGCGTCACGCCGAGAGCCGCGGCATCACCGCCGGGCAGTTCGCGGTGTCGTGGGTGCTGAACTCGTCGTTCGTCAGCGCGGTCATTGCGGGACCGCGCACCGAAGCGCAATGGGACGATTACATCCGCGCGCTCGATTATCGCTTCACCGCCGAGGACGAAGCCCTGATCGACCGCCTCGTCGTCGCCGGCCATCCCTCGACGCCGGGCTTCAACGATCCCGCCTATCCGATCGAGGGGCGTCGGGCGCGGACCGGATAGCGTCCAGCCTTCGGTACTTCGCTCGGCCACGCCGAAGTCGCGTTTCGTAGCTTCCGAATTGCGCAAGCATCGCACAGGCTGCACCATCAGCGCATGGAAATGCTGATGCTGGTGCTGCAATGATGGCATCCAATGTACTGGACTGGATCGTGGCTCTCCTGGTGTGCTGGGCGAGCCTGACCGCGATCTTCGAACCTTCGCGCGGGGCCTCGCAGTGCGATGCTCCCATCGTGATGAGCAGCGCGGCGCAATCGCCACCGGCGATTCCGACGCAGGCGGAGTTCGAGGAGATGATCCGGGACATGAAGCTGCACGACTGAGCAAAGCTGCGGAAAGCCTTTCGTCTTCCAAATTGCGTCCCCGAAATGAAACAGGGCGGCGCCGAAGCGCCGCCCTGTCCCTGATTGCCGTTGCGTACCGGTCGCTTACTTCGCAAGGTCGAAGCGATCGGCGTTCATCACCTTGGCCCAGGCCGCGACGAAGTCGTTCACGAACTGCTCCTTGGCATCCGACGAGCCGTAGACTTCGGCGAACGCGCGCAGCTGCGAGTGCGAGCCGAAGATCAGGTCGACGCGGGTGCCGGTCCACTTCACCGCCTTGGTCTTGCGGTCGCGGCCCTCATAGACGCCCTGGCCGGCATCGCTCCACACCGTGCCCATGTCGAGCAGGTTGAGGAAGAAGTCGTTGGTCAGCGTCCCCGGCTTGCCGGTGAAGACGCCTTGCTTCGACTTCTTGGCATTGGCGCCGAGCACGCGCAGACCGCCGACGAGGACCGTCAATTCCGGTCCGGTCAGCCGCAGGAGCTGCGCACGGTCGACCAATGCCTCCTCGGGCTGCAGGAACTGATGCTTGCCGCTGATGTAGTTGCGGAAGCCGTCAGCCCGCGGCTCGAGCGGAGCGAACGATTCGACGTCGGTCTGATCCTGCGTCGCATCAGTGCGGCCCGGCGTGAAGGGAACCTTCACATGGGTGCCGCCGTCCTTCGCCGCCTTCTCGATCGCGGCCGCGCCGCCGAGCACGATGAGATCGGCCAGCGAGACCTTCTTGACGAACTCCTTCTGGATGGCTTCGAGCTTGGCCAGCACACCCTTGAGCTGCGCCGGCTCGTTGACATCCCAGTCCTTCTGCGGAGCAAGGCGGATGCGCGCGCCGTTGGCGCCGCCGCGCTTGTCGGAGCCGCGGAACGTGGAGGCCGAGGCCCAGGCAGTCGACACCAGTTCGGAGACCGAGAGACCCGAGGCGAGGATCTTTGCCTTGAGCGCCTCGATATCCTTGTCGTCGATCACAGCGTGATCGAGCGCCGGGACCGGATCCTGCCAGATCAGCGCCTCCTTCGGCACCAGCGGGCCGAGATAGCGCACGATCGGACCCATGTCGCGGTGCGTGAGCTTGAACCAGGCGCGGGCGAAGGCGTCCGCGAACTGATCCGGATGCTCGTAGAACCGGCGCGAGATCTTCTCGTAGGCCGGATCGTAGCGCAGCGACAGGTCGGTGGTCAGCATGGTCGGGACATGCTTCTTCGACGAATCGAACGCGTCCGGAATGACGGCGTCCGCGCCCTTTGCCTTCCACTGCTTCGCACCGGCCGGGCTCTTCGTCAGCTCCCATTCGTACTTGAACAGGTTCTCGAAGAAGTGGTTGCTCCACTTGGTCGGGGTCTGGGTCCAGGTCACCTCGGGACCGCCGGTGATCGCGTCAGCGCCGACGCCGGTGCCGAACTTGCTCTTCCACCCGAGGCCCTGATCCTCGATCGCGCCACCTTCCGGCTCCGGGCCGATCAACGACGGATCGCCCGCACCGTGGGTCTTGCCGAAGGTATGGCCACCGGCGATCAGAGCAACCGTCTCCTCGTCGTTCATCGCCATGCGGAAGAACGTCTCGCGGATGTCCTTCGCCGCGGCAACCGGGTCCGGATTGCCGTTCGGGCCTTCCGGGTTGACGTAGATCAGGCCCATCTGCACCGCGCCGAGCGGCTCGGAGAGCTGACGCTCGCCGCTGTAGCGCTCGTCGCCGAGCCAGGTGCCTTCCGGACCCCAGTACAGTTCTTCCGGCTCCCACACGTCGGCGCGGCCGCCGGCGAAACCGAAGGTCTTGAAGCCCATCGATTCCAGCGCGACGTTGCCGGCGAGGACCATCAGGTCGGCCCAGGAGATCTTGCGACCGTATTTCTGCTTGATCGGCCACAGCAGCCGGCGCGCCTTGTCGAGGTTGGCGTTGTCAGGCCAGCTGTTGAGCGGGGCGAAGCGCTGCTGACCGGCACCGGCGCCGCCGCGGCCGTCGGTGATGCGATAGGTGCCCGCCGAGTGCCAGGCCATGCGGATCATCAGGCCACCGTAATGGCCGAAGTCGGCCGGCCACCATTCCTGCGACGTCGTCATCAGGGCCGTGAGGTCCTTGATCACGGCGTCGAGATCGAGGGACTTGAATTCCTTGGCGTAGTCGAAGCCCTTGCCCATCGGATCGGACAGGTTGGAATTGTGATGCAGCACCTGAACGTCGAGCGTCTCCGGCCACCAGTCGCGATTCGCGTGCCCGCGGGGCCCGCCCGTGAATGGGCATTTGCCCGCGCCGTCGTCGGTTTTTGCGTCCATGTTTCTTCTCCGAGGTGATGGATTCTGGAATGCGCTGGAGCTCTTCCAAGAACGATTCTACGCGCCCCAATCCATCAGGTGAAATTGACTTTAGTGATCGCGTCGATAAGATAATCTGATGATAAATGTCACACTCCGGCAACTGAGGTATTTCGATGCGCTGGCGCAGCACGGGCATTTCGGGCGCGCCGCGGATGCCTGCGCGGTGTCGCAGCCGGCGCTGTCGATGCAGATCCGCGAGTTGGAACGAGCGGTCGGCGGCGTGCTGATCGAACGCAATGCCCGGCAGGTCACCCTGACGACCTTCGGCGAGGACCTGCTGCATCGCGTGCGCGACATCCTGCGCTCGGTCGACGAGCTCGGCGACTTCGCGCGCGCCTCGCGCGACAAGCTCGCCGGGCGGCTGCGCGTCGGAATGATCCCGACCATTGCGCCATATCTGCTGCCGCGGGTGATCGAGACGCTGGCGCGGCTGCATCCCGAGCTCGACATCCATGTCCGCGAGACGCTGACGCCGAAGCTGATCAAGGAAGTCGCCGAGGGCCGGCTCGACACCGCGATCGTGGCGCTGCCGGTGCATGAACCGTCGCTGACCGAGGTCGCGCTGTTCTCCGAGAATTTCCTGCTGGTGCGGCCGGGCGAGGACGCCAAGACGCCGGTGCCGAGCGCCGAGATGCTGCGCGAGATGCGGCTGTTGCTGCTCGAGGAAGGCCATTGCTTCCGCGACCAGGCGCTGTCGTTCTGCAACATGCAATCCTCGCCGCCGCGCGAGGTGCTGGATGCGAGCTCGCTGTCGACACTGGTGCAGATGGTCGGCGCCGGCATCGGCGTCACCCTGATCCCCGAGATGGCGGTGACGGTGGAGACGCGCTCGGCGCCCGTCACCGTCTCGCGCTTCAAGAACCCGCAGCCCTCCCGCACCATCGGCATGGTCTGGCGCAAGACCAGCCCGCTCGCCGCGCAACTCCAGCAGATCGCCGAGGTCGTCAGCCTCGCCGCTCGCGAGCTCCGCGCGCCGAAACAGGATGGCGCGAAGGACACGAAGCGTGCGGGGCGGCGCAAGGTGGCGTGATTGCTGATGCAGTGCGGCGGAGATGCTGCTCTCGTTTGACACACACATCGCGCCACACTCACAGCCGTCGTCCTGGCGAAAGCCAGGACCCATAACGACCGAATTTGCTTGTGAACGAGAACGCAGCCCCAGCGTCGCACGACAACTGACACTTGGGGTAATGGGTCCTGGCTTTCGCCAGGACGACGATGAGGATGGTTTCTCGATTCAATGTCTCAAACAACG
>NZ_JACMYP010000262.1 GCF_020889705.1 Bradyrhizobium altum
CGCGTGGCGCGCTCGAGCGGCGCGATCGCCTCCTCGTTGCGCCTCTGGGCCATCAGCGCCCGTGCCAGGATCGAGGCCGCGCCGACGTCGGTCCGGTTTGCCTTCAACACCTCCGCCGCCAGCCGCTCGGCTTCGACGACTTGCCCCATCTGCAACGCGACCATGGCGCGTTGCAGGGCCGGGGGTGGGCTGGGCCCACGATGGGAAGGAGGCGGAGGTTTCGGCATGCGGCCCGTCATGAGATGGTTTTCCCAGCCGTTATCACTGCCGCCGACGGAGCTCCAGCGAAAGTCGCAGCCGAGCACCGAGATACCGGCCGGTTCCGGCAACGCCCGCGCGCCGATGTGATGCCCGGCGGCTGTCAGGCGACAGGCGCCGAACCACGCTCTCCCACCCGATTTTTCGACTGCTTAACCTATTCGACCTAGCCTGAACGGCCGAAACAGGGCCCGGCTTGATGTTCGCAACTACCCTCGAAGCAATTCGGTCGACCACGTCGAAGCGGACCGCCTACATCCGCGGAATCCTCGCGCTTCTGGCCATCGCCATCGTCTTCAAGGCGGTTTGGCTCGCCCAAGTGGGGCTCGGGCATGGCCGCGAGCTCGTCGATTTTGCCGCCTTCTACATCGCCGCAAAGCTGGTGTGGCTGGGCACCGTGGATCAGGCCTACCAGTTCGCGAAGCTCATCGTCATCCAGAGGGAGGCATCGGGCGGGCACGATGGCTTCATGTCGTGGACCTATCCGCCGCAGTTCAGCCTGCTGCTGGCGCCGTTCGCGCTGATCCCGGTCGGGATTGCCTATTTGCTGTTCGCCGCCTCGACGCTGACGCTTTACCTTGCCGTGCTGGGCCGCCTCGCAGGCGAGAACTTTGTGCTCGTGCTCATCGTCTTCTTTCCGACCATCGGGATCACACTGGCCTGCGGACAGAACGGCCTGCTGACGGCCGCGCTGATCGGAATGGTCTGCCTGTTCTTTGAAGAGCGGCCGGTCCTCGCCGGGGCTGCCCTCGGTCTGATGATCATCAAGCCGCATCTCGCCATCGCGTTCGCGGTCTACGCCATCTTGCGGCGGTCCTGGCTCGTCGCGATGACGGCGGCCGCCGTCGTGCTGATCAGCTCAGTGATCTGCACGGCGGTTTTCGGCGTGGAGATCTGGAGCGCGTTCCTGCAGAGCGTGCGCGATTCGTCGGTATTCCTGGAGCATGGAAACTACCCGATGCATCGCATGATCTCGATCTATGCCGCGTTGCGAACGGCAGGGATGTCCGCGTCGGCAGCGTTTGTCGCCCAGGGCGCCGTCGCGGTCCTGGCGCTTGCCGTCGTTCTCATCGCCGCCTTCCGGGCGATACCTGCGCGCGAGCGCCTCGGCCTCGTCGCGATCGTGTCGGTCTGCATCAGCCCTTACGCCTACGACTACGACTTTCTGATCTTCAGCGTCGGCCTGGCGCTGCTGTTGCCGGCGCTTCTGGCGAGCGCGCGAGAGTGGGAACGAGGCATCGTCTACGCCTTGCCGATCCCGATCGGAGCGTTTGGCTACCTGCAAGCGACGCAGATGGCGTCCTCCCACAACGGCGAACAGGCGCTCGGCACGCTCTCGATCGGCGGCTTCGCGATCGTTCCGCTGATCGCGCTCATTGTCGGAATTGTGCTGCTGCGCAGTTCAGGGACGGAAGCAGTCAGCGGATCGACCGTCAGATGCGCATCCGCTTGAAGATCGCCTCCGGCAGCGCGCAGATGATCGTCATCACCAGCCAAAACCGCCTGGCCACATAGATCACGTCCCGCGGCCTCGTCACGTCGGCCCGGTAGATATCCTCCGCGACCCGCTCCGGCTGCACGGTCAGCGGCGGCGGCAGCTTCATATGCGCCGTCATCTTCGTGCGCACGAATCCGGGCTTGACGGTGACGACGCGGACCTTGCCCGCGAGCGCCAGGCGATTGCGCAGGCCGGACAGGAATTGCGTGAAGCCGGCCTTGGCCGCGCCGTAGTAGTAGTTCGACGCCCGCCCGCGATCGCCGGCGACCGAACTGACCCCGACGATCGTTCCCGAGCCGCGCGCCTCGAAGGCTAGCGCGAACTGTTCGAGCAGCAGGCTGGGCGCCTCGAAATTGGTACGCATGATTGTCGTCGCAAGCTCGGGATCGGCCTGGGCACGCAGCTGATCGCCGAGCTCTCCGACAACGCACACGACGGTGTCCGGAAGCACGGAAAGGCCGGCGACGAAGCCGGCAAGCTGCCCGGTCTGCAGCACGTCGAGCGACTGAACCGTTGTGTCGACACCGCTTCGCGTCCTGATATCGTCAGCGTTGCGCTGTGCGGCTGCGAGATCGCGGGCGGCGAGCGTCACGCGCCAGCCCTCCTTTGCATAACGCAGCGCCGTCGCGTGCCCGATATCCGAGCTGCCGCCAATCACCAGAATTGATTTTGTGCCGGTCATCAAATTCCAAGCCGTGCTGAAAGATGGGAGACAAGGCGCGTGGTCGCCCCGGTCTGCTGGCGGATGTCCCGCAGGGCCGCAAGGCCCGGATATCCGGATTCGAACGTCGCGCGGGATTGCCGCGCGTCCTTGGCGAGGTAGAGCCGGCCGCCGGCATCGACCAACAGCGCGTCGAGCTGATCAAGAAACGCGAACAGCGTGTCGCTGACGGGAAAGTCCATCGTCAGGGTATAGCCGCGAAGCGGAAACGACATCGGCCCGCCGCCGTCGCCGAGCTGCTTGAGCACCGCAAGAAACGACGCATCGCCGCGCCGGGATACCCGATCCAGGATGTCGGCAAGCACGCGGCGTGCGCGCTCGAGCGGGATCACGCATTGATACTGCACGAAGCCGCGCCGGCCGTAGATCCTGTTCCAGTCGGCGATCGCATCGAGCGGAAAGAAATACGGATCCCAGTGGACGAGGCGCTGTTTGCCCTGATGCGCAGCGCCGCGGCGGAAATACAGCTCGTTGAACACGCGCATCGATGCGCGATTGAGCAGCCATCCGGGAAACAGCTCCGGCACCGACAGACGCTGGGTGCGAGGGCTGGGGAACGGCGCGAGGTCGGACCCCAGCCCATCCATGTCGCGGCGCGTGGCGTGCTCGGCCAGATAGACCAGCGACCGTCCGAGCGCCGCGCCGCGCGCAAGACAGTCGATCCAGGCCACCGAATAGGTGGAGGACGCGCTGCCTTCCAACTGATCGATCGCCGCGTCGAGATTGCCGGCGACGCGCGTGTCCTGCCGCAGCCAGGCCGTCTCGATCGGGAGCAGCCGCAGAGTCGCGTCGAGGATCATGCCGGTCAGTCCCATGCCACCCAGCGTCGCTGCGAACAGCGCGGCGTTTTCCGACCTTGAGCAGGAAACGATCTCACCGCCCGGCAGCGCAAGGCGGAATGAATCGACGATGGTGCCGAAGCCGCCGTCGCGATGGTGGTTCTTGCCATGAACGTCGGCTGCGATCGCGCCGCCGACCGTCACGAATTTCGTGCCGGGCACGACTTTCAGGAAGAAGCCGCGCGGCTCGAACGCCGCAAGGATGTCGGCGATCGTCACGCCGGCTTCGACCGTCAACTGGGCGGTCGCAGCATCGAAGCGCCGCATCCGGTTCAGGCCGCGCGATGAAATCGTGGATTGCGTGCCGATCGCCGCGTCGCCATAGGCGCGTCCCGCTCCGCGCGCGATGACACCGGACCACCGGAGCAGATCATCGCGGGCGCCTGCGGGCGACTGCGGCGCCAGCAATTCGGTCGACAGCTTGGGATAGTTGCCCCAACCGGCGAGACGAATCTCGCCTGGATCGGAGATCGCGCTTGCACGTCCTGGCAATGCTACGGTCGGCATCGCTAGATGGCGGCGAGCATGATGATGCCGATCGCGCCAAGGGCGGCCCAGCTGGCGCGATCGCGGAGCGCGAACATCACGGGATCATCATCGATCAATCCGCGCTGAGCGAACAGCATCACGCGGCCGATCCAGTACATCAGGATCGGACAGCAGACCCAGAGCAGCTGCGGATGGCTGTAGAGCGCGCGAACCGTATCGGAGGAGATGTAGAGCGTGAAGATCACGACGGCGTTGAAGCCCGACGCGGCGGCGAGGATCGCGACCATCGACTTGTCCTCGATCCGGTAGCCGCGCGCCGCCAGCACCGCGCCGTCCGGCTGGCTCGCGAGTTCGATATGGCGCTTCACCAGCGCCAGCGACATGAAGATGAACAGCGAGAACGCGAGCAGCCATTCCGACATCGGTACGCTGATCGCGACCGCGCCGCCGATCACGCGGACGGTATAAAGCGTCGCCAGCACGACGACGTCGACGATCGCGATGCGCTTGAGCCACAATGAATAGGAGGTGGTCAGCGCGAAATAGCCGAGCAGGACGCCGCCGAACCCGACCGATATGCACAATGCGATCGCGAACGCGGCAACCAGCGCGAGGGCCATCGCGCCGGCAGCTTGCGGCGCCGCGATGGCGCCGCTTGCGATCGGACGGTTGCGCTTGGCCGGATGGGCGCGGTCGGCGTTGATGTCGAGAATGTCGTTCAGGATGTAGGCACCCGACGCACAGAGCGAGAATGCGATCACCGCAAGCAGCGACGTCGCCGCCGACCCCGGTGCAAATTTATGCGCGGTCAGCAGCGGCACCAGCACGAGGGCGTTCTTCGCATATTGATGCACCCGAAGCAGCTTCAGCCAGCTGCGCACACCGGCCGGCGCGGGTGCAGCCGGCGCGGATCGACCGGGGCGCGCCACGCGTGACGCGAAGCCGGGCAGCGCAACCGCTTCGCTGCCGATGTAGTCGAAGCCCTGCCGGAGCACGGGCGGCAGGTCGTCGCTCCGCGAAGGCGGCGAACGGCCGCCCGAGGCGGCAGCCCATGCCGTGAAGACGCCGAGATGCTGGGCAACGGCGCTGACGAACGGCTCGGGATCGGTTTCCGAACAGAGATAGACCGGGCGGCCTTCGCCCAGCACCTGCAAAAGGAAGGTCACAACGTCGTGGTCGAACCGTGCGCGGGATGGATCGAAGCCCGATGCATCAGCAATACGTGCTGCCAGTCCCAAGGCGGTGGCAATCACCGTGGTGACGGCGCGAAAGCGGCTTGTGATCTCGGAAGCGATATCCGCCGCGAAGGAGCTTCCCGGAACCATCACCTCGTCGACATCGACAACAAGCGGCCGGCCCTTCGAACGCAGCGGATCGCGAAGGGCGTCGTTGCCGCCCTGCTCAACCCGTTCTGGAACGCTAGCTCGCATGCGCGCGGTTTTCCGGTGGCCCCCTCCCCAGTGTCCCGGGCTTTCCCTAATTTGGGGTGAACTGAGGGGGCAGACGGCCGGCAGGCCGCGCTGGAGCACGTTGCGCAAGGGCCGCTGAGGCTTCGATGAGGGGTGGAGGAGGCGCGCGTTGGGCGCAGCCAGGCGAAAAATGGCGATCCCGGGAAGACTCGAACTTCCGACCTACGGTTTAGGAAACCGTCGCTCTATCCGGCTGAGCTACGGGACCGCACCGCCCGCAGCGAAGCATGCGGGCGTCGCCCTCCCATAGCAGAGGTGCTGAATGATCGCCAGCCCGCGCCACATCAGGCGCATGCGAAGTTGCGTTGAGCCGGCGGTCGCGCGTTACGCCACCTGCCGGGCCGGATTGGAGGCAGCATTCGCCGCGCTGGCCCGGCGCGCCGGCAGAAACTCGATCGCCTCATCCTTCAGCGAGCCGAAACGCAGCGTCATGATATCGAGCGCATAGTTCTGGTAGAGCCGCCACGGCCGGCGCGAGCCCTGTTTGGGGAACCTGGCGGCGGCGCGCTGGATATAGCCCGAGGAGAAATCCACCCAGGGCAGCTCGGTCACGGTCGGATCGTTCCGCCGCGGCGTGACTTGCGCGTAGCCGTTCGCCTTCATGTGGTTAAGCATGCGGCAGACATACTCGCAGGTCAGGTCGCATTTCAGCGTCCAGGATGCGTTGGTGTAACCGAACGCCGCGGCAAGGTTCGGCACGCCCGAATACATCAGCCCCTTGTAGTTCATGGTCTTCGACAGATCGACCGGCGCGCCGTCGACCTTGATCTCGAGCCCGCCGAGCACCTGCAGGTCGAGGCCGGTCGCGGTCACCACGACGTCGGCGTCGAGCACATTGCCGCTCTTGAGCTTGATGCCGCCGGGCGTGAAGGTCTCGATCTGGTCGGTCACGACAGACGATCCGCCGCTACGCAGCGATTGAAAGAGATCGCCGTTCGGCACCAGGCAAAGCCGCTGGTCCCACGGATTGTAGCTCGGCGTAAAATGGGTGGCGATGTCGTAGTCGGGGCCGAGCGCATGGCGGACGCCGCCGAGGATCAGCTTCTTCACGCGCTCCGGATCGCGCTTGCAGAGCCGGTAGAAATACATGCCGAACAGCACGTTCTTCCAGCGCGTGAGGCCGTAAGCGAGTTTTGCCGGCAGCCGCGCCCGCAGCCAGTTGGCGACCTTGTCCTCGTCGGGCCGCGCGACGACATAGGTCGGCGAACGCTGCAGCATCGTGACATGGGCTGCGGTCTTGGCCATTTCCGGCACCAGCGTCACCGCGGTCGCGCCGCTGCCGATCACCACCACCTTCTTGCCGGCATAGTCGATGTCGTCGGTCCACTTCTGCGGATGGACGACGCGGCCGGCGAAATCGCCGATGCCGGGGAAGTCAGGCGTGTAGCCGTGCTCGTATTTGTAGTAGCCGCTGCACATGAACAGGAAGCTGCAGGTGAGGCGCTCCATCGTCTGCTCCGGCCCGCGCTCGACTTCGACCGTCCATTGCGAGTCGGCCGACGACCAGTCGGCGCGCACGACGCGGTGGCTGAAGCGGATGTTCTTGTCGATGCCGTACATGCGCGCGGTCTCGCGCACATAATTCAGGATCGACGGGCCATCGGCGATCGCCTTCGGCTCGGTCCAGGGCCGGAACGAATAACCGAGCGTGTACATGTCGGAGTCGGAGCGGATGCCGGGATAGCGGAACAGGTCCCAGGTCCCGCCGATGCAATCGCGGCCTTCGAGAATGGCGTAGCTGCGGTCCGGGCAGTTGGCCTGCAGATGATAGCCGGCACCGATGCCCGACAGCCCGGCACCAACGATCAACACGTCGAAATGAGCAGACATGCCCTGACCCTCCCGCGGCAGAATTGACAATCTGTATTGTCAGATAACTTGACATCTGACAATGGCGCGTGTCAATACACTTTTCATGGCAAGCAGCCGGAAAGCCCGCCTCTATGGCGGTATGGACGCCGAGGAACGCCGCGCCGAGCGGCGGCTGAAGCTGATCAATGCGGCGATCGAGGTCTATGGCGAGGTCGGCTATCGCGGCGCCACCGTGAAGGCGATATGCGAGGCGGCCGAGCTCACCGAACGCTATTTCTACGAGTCCTTTTCCAACAGCGAAGCCCTGCTGATCGCCGCCTACAACCATGTCGTAGGCCACCTCCACGAGGAGATGACGGCTGCCGCGGCGGCCGCCGGCGGCGATGCCGAGATGAGGCTGCGCGCCGCGCTGACGCTGTATTTCACCCGTTTGAAGGAGCATCCGAAGCCCGCGCGGGTCTTTCTGCTGGAGATTTCCGGCATCAGTCCGGCGGTCGATGCCGTCAAGCTCGACGCGTTGCGCGTCTTCAGCGACATCCTGGTGCCGCCGACGCTCGATCCGAAACACAGCGACAAGGCCGCGGCTGCCACGCTGCTCTCGATCGGCATGGTCGGCGCGGTCATCTCGATCGCGCTGCGCTGGGTCTCGAAGCAATATCCGCAAGCCGTCGAGGACGTCGTTGCGATCGCCGCCAGCTTCTGCCGCGTGGCATTGACCGAGGCCGATCGCCGCCGGGATCTGCACTTGCTGTAGCGGTGGGCTCGCCCGCTCGCCGATTTTCGATCATGTTTCGTCAGGGTTTGCGGGCCCGGCGTTCGGCCGTGACGCTGATTTAACTTGCATATCTGGCGGTCCGGGCTTTCTTATGCACGGTAGCGGGAGCAAACGGGTCCGACCTGTTTCGTCCTGTGAAACAACAAAAACTGCATCAGGCGGAGCTGAGCCTTTGGTCGACGTGCACAGGCTGGACGACGTGACCGCGCGCCTTGGCGACGTGGTTCTCGATCCCGCGACCTGGCCGTCCTTCATGGACGAGGTCTGCGCGGCCGTCGGCGCGACCGGGGCTGCGATGCTTCAGAGCGATATCCGCACCGAGGACATTCCGCGCACGCAATCGATCACCGACTATTTCACCAAGACCTACTTCCCGCAGAATTTTCATCTCACCGACATTCGCGCGGCGCGCGGCGTGCCGCTGATGCTCGCCGGCACCAACGTCATCACCGACGCCGACCTGTTCGGCGGCGAAACCGAGATGCTGCGCGATCCACTCTACGCCACACTTGGACAGTTCGGGCTGAAGTGGTTCGCGGGGATCGGCTTCCGCGCCGGCCCGGCATTGTGGGCACTCAGCATCCAGCGCTCACCGAAGGAAGGCATGTTCGATGCCGACGAGGTCAAGGCGCTCTCGAGAATCTCGGCGCGGCTGACCGAAGCCGCGACGCTGTCCACCGTCGTCGGCCGCTCCGCAATCTCGGGCATCACCAGCGCGCTCGACCTGATCCAGGTCGCGGCGATTGCCGTCGGCCGCTTCGGCGCCGTCATCGGCATGAACAGCCAGGCGGAAGCCTGCCTCGGCCATGAACTTGCGATCCGCAACAACCGCCTCACCCTGCTCGACCGGCAGGCCAATACCGATCTGACCAGGCTAATCGATCTGCTGGCCCACAGCTCGGACCTGCACCCGCTCCCGACATCGCCGATCGTGGTGCGCAGGATCGACAAGCGGCCGATCGTGATCCAGATGCAGCCGGTGCCTCCGGCCGCACGCTCACCGTTCCTGGGCGCGCGCGCGATCCTGTTGATCCGCGATCTCGAGGGCAACGCCGCATTCGATCAGGCGCTGCTGGCGGCGGCGTTCGAGCTGACCCCGGCGCAGACGCGCCTCGCCACGCGACTTGCGCGCGGCGATTCGGTCGAGGCGGCCGCACAGGAAGCCGGCATAGCCCTTGCCACCGCGCGCAATCAGCTCAAGACGATTTTCCAGAAGACCGGCACGCATCGGCAGGCGGAACTCGTCGCATTGCTGCACCGGATGAAATGAACGATTCGAGGCGAATTGTTCCAAATTACGGTGCGGCGATACGGCAAGAATTCTTGAAACATTGCAATTGCGTACAGCGATTACTCGATCAGGCCAAACGGCTGATCTGCGACTTAAATGATCAGGGAAATCGCCCGGTTCCACGTGACAAGCGTCACTAAAATGGCGACAATCTGCTCACTCTGTGTCGTTCGGGTTTGCTTGCAATGTCCGTGATGCCGTCACGATCATCGACGTTGGCTGTTGGCGTTTTGGTCGCCGCGTTCGCGCTGGCGCCGATGAGCGCGCACGCGCAATGGTGGCGCAGCGCGCCGAAGGATTTCGAGGATTGTGCCGACCTCGCCGAGAAGGCGAAGTCCAGGGAAGACAAGACCGCGCAACTCGCCGACTGCAATGCCAAGTTTGCCGGACGCCGCAAGCCCGGCGGCGGCTACACCTACTACGACTTCATGCAGGATCGCAGCTTCGACATCGCCGGCCCCAATCCGACGCCGGACGAGCAGAAGAAGATCGACCAGGAATATACCGGCTATCTCGAGAAGGAGCGCCGCTCCAGCATCGTCGCGGCGTTCAATGCCAAGCAGCTCGAGCGGCAGGACAAGCAGCAGGTGCGGCCGCCGCAGCTTCAACAGGCGTCGCTTCACAGCGAGCCAGTGCACAGCGAGCCGGCGAAAGTCCCGGCCCCGGTCGCAAGGCCGGTCAAGCCGCGGGTTGCTGCTGCCCCTCTTCCTAGGGTACGGCCGCAGGCGGCGAGTTGCGTGAAGGGCACGTTCTCCTGCGAATGGCCGCGGCTTTCCGAAGGATTGGACGGCCTGAAGAAACTGTTCACGCCGGCATCGCCGCCGCCGACCAAGCTCGCGAAGCGAACCGACGTCAGTCGGTAATCACCATCGCCCAGAACCGGCGGTACGGCGACTTCGGATTGTCGACGAAGGCCACACCCACGCGCTTCGCGCCTGGCATCAAGAGATTCTCGCGATGCCCCGCCGAGTTCTCCCACTGCTGCAGCATCTCGGCGAAGGCGATGAAGCCGGCGCCGATATTTTCTGCGGCGCGCTGCTTCTTCAGCGGAGCGATGCGGGTGAAGAAGCTGCCACCCGCGGAGTGGCTGACCGATCCGGTCGCCGACATCGCCTGCGCCTGCTTCAGCGCCATCACATTCAGCTTCGCGTCGAGCTTCACTGCAGGCATATGGTTGGCGCGCCGGTAGGCACTGATCGAACCGGCATAATCGGCGGCGTCTGCAGCCGTAGCGATGCCGAGCACGAAGGTGAGCGCGAGGAACAGCAGCTTCATCTGAGGTCTTCTCTGCAATGGATCAGTGCGCGCGACCGCGCTTGTGGTGTCGATGCGTGACCGGTTTGCGCGCAGGCCTGACCGATTGGTCCGACGCCGCCGCGCGCTGCTCCTGCAACCGCGCATCATAGCCCGGCGAAGGTGTCACGGTCGGCGGCGCAGCGCGCACCGGGCCGGCGGCGAGTGCAACAAACGTGAGCAGCATGATGCAGGATCGTTTCATGATGTCACCTCCTCGGTTATCCGAACGCTATGCCAGACGATGGTCGGCGCTCATGGTCAGCGGCCATCGCGAACCTGTTCCGGCGTCAGCCCCGGCGAGCCCTTGCCATCGGCCTCCGCCTTCCGGATCAGCGCGATGACGCGGCGCGACAGCGGCGCCGCGAGGCCGCGGCGATCCGCGATCGCGGTGATCACGCCCTGCAGATAGTCGATCTCGGTACGCCGGCCACGCTGCAGATCTTCCCACATCGAGGAGCGCGCTTCGGGATCGATCTTCATGGTGCGGCCGAGCAGCATGTCGAACAGCGCATCCGGCAGCCGCAACAATGCCGGCATCCAGCCCGAAGGCAGCGGCGTCGGCGACACCGGCGCAATCCCTTCGGCGCGAATCGCGGCCAAACCCTCGGCCATCTGGTCGGCGAACAGTCGTCGCCAGCCGCGCTGTGCGAGCTGCTGCCGCAGCGGAATGTTGGACAGCGCATTGAGCGCGTTGTTGAGATTGACGATCAGCTTGCCCCACTGCACGCCATCGATGTTGGCGGTGCCCTTCATCGCAAGGCCCGGCACCGAGAGCCGCGCGGCGGTGCCGGCATCATCCTGCGCGATCACGATGTCGCCCGAGGTCGAGCGATGGAAGCGGCCGTCGCCGAGCGCGACCACATTGAACGGCACCATGCCGCCAAGCACCTTGCGGGCCGGCAGGCGGTCGCGCAGCAGCGGCACATTGCCGACGCCATTCTGCAGGCTGATCACCGCGGCATCGGCGGCTGCGTGGCGTGCGATCAATTCGGCGATCTCGGCGGTATCGGCGCTCTTCACTGTTACCAGCACCGTCTGGACGTCGCGCAGGATCGACGGATCGTCGGACAGAATGAGCCGGTCCGCGGATACCATCCGCTCCGAGCCGTCGAAACTGCTGACCCGCAAGCCGTTGCCTGCGATTTCATGGATCAACCGCGGCCGCGCCAGCAGCGCGACGCGGCGGCCGGACGCGGCCAGCATGCCGCCGACGAAGCAACCGATGCTTCCGGCGCCCGCGATGCCGATCGGCCGGTCCGCGTTCATCTGGCTAAACGTCCGTTCATCAGGGCTCGATAGCAGACCTTGGGTTGCCTGCCTATTTCCACGCGCCGCCGCCGGGGGGCCCGCCTTGTAACCGTCATGGCCCGAAGCTATGTTTCCGGCTCGGGGCACGGTTGCGGCAGGAGACGATCATGGGTTTACTCGACGTACTCAACGGCATGCAGAACGGCCCACGCGGTCCAAGCGCGCCAAGCACACCATCCGACAGCTCCAGCGGCGGCGGCAGCGGAATGTCGCCGATGACCATGGCCATCCTGGCGTTGCTCGCCTGGAAGGCGGTCAAGCATTTCTCCGGCGGCCAGCCGGGCGCGACCGCCCCTCAGCCGACTCCGGCGCAAGCGCCGTCACTCCCCGGCAATGTCACCGCGAGCCTGCCCGGCGG
>NZ_JACMYP010000263.1 GCF_020889705.1 Bradyrhizobium altum
CCGATAACCGGCCAGCGCCTGCGGCAAATTTTCGTCGGTGCCGCGCTGGCGCGCGCGTTCGGCATTGATCTGTGGGTTGGCCTGGTAGGCGAGCACCAGGGCCTCCGCCAGCGTCTCGGCCGTCGACGGCGCGGCCTGCGCCACCAGTGCGGCAAGCACAATGATCGCCCTGCGAGGCCATCGGCACCCCGCCCCTGAACCGCTTTGACGCCTCGCTCGGTCACGCATCGTTGCGGTCCATCATTCCGCCGGCGCAAGCTGGCGCGTCGGCGCGAGACCCGGCCGGGTCCGCCGCGAGAACATCGAAATCAGCGCCGGCAGGGTGATCAGGATCACGAGTGGCGCAAGCGTCATGCCGGCGACCACCACGATCGCCAGCGGCTTCTGCACCTGCGAGCCAATTCCCGACGACACCGCGGCCGGCAACAGGCCGATCCCCGCGACGACACAGGTCATCAGCACCGGACGGAGTTGCAGCTCGCCGGTGCGCAGGATCGCCGCACCGCGCTCCATGCCCTCGTCGATCAGCTGGTTGTACTGCGAGAGAATGATGATGCCGTCCATCACCGAGATGCCGAACAGCGCGATGAATCCGATCGCCGCCGAGACGCTGAACGGGATTCCGGTCAGCAGAAGCCCGAGAATGCCGCCGAACACGGCCATCGGAATCACGCTCATGGTGAGCGCGGTATCGATCAGCGAGCCGAAATTGAGCCAGATCAGCATCGCGATCAGCGCGAGGCTGATCGGCACCACGATGGAGAGGCGTTTGATCGCATCCTGTAGATTGCCGAACTCGCCGACCCATTCGACATGGGAGCCGGGCGGCAGCTGGACCTGCGCTGCGACCTTGTCCTGCGCCTCCTGGATCGCACTGCCGAGATCGCGCTCGCGGACCGAGAACTTGATCGGCAGATAGCGCTCCTGCTGTTCGCGGTAGATATAGGCCGCACCCGACACCAGCTTGACGGTCGCGACCTCGCTGAGCGGCACCTGGGTGATGCCGTTCGGGCCCTGGGCGCCAATGCGCAGATTCCGGATCGCCTCGGCGCTGCGCCGGTACTGCGGCGCCAGGCGGACGATGATCGGGAAGTGGCGGTCGCTGCCGGGCTCGTATAGGTCGCCGGCGCTATCGCCGCCGATCGCGGTCCTGATCGTGGTGTTGATGTCCCCCGGCGACAGCCCGTAGCGTGCCGCCCGCGCCCGATCGATATCGATCTGCACGGTGGGCTGGCCAAGCGAGGTGAACACCGCAAGATCGGTGACACCCTGTACCGTCGACAGCACCGACTTGATCTTGTTGGCCGTGTCGGTCAACGCCTGCAGATCGTTGCCGTACAGCTTGATCGAGTTCTCGCCCTTGACGCCCGATACCGCCTCCGAGACGTTGTCCTGGAGGTATTGCGAGAAGTTGAACTCGACGCCGGGAAAGCGCTCCTGCAGGTCGGCGAGCAGCTTGGCGGTCAATGCATCCTTATCTTCGCGATCCGGCCATTCCTTGGCCGGCTTCAGCGGCGCGAAGAACTCGGCGTTGAAGAAGCCCGCGGCGTCGGTGCCGTCATCGGGCCGGCCATGCTGCGAGACCACGGACTCGACTTCCGGTCGCTGCTCGATCAGCTTGCGCATCTCGTTGACGTAGGCATTTCCCTCCTGCAGCGAAATCGTCGGCGGCAGGGTCGCACGGATCCAGAGATTGCCCTCCTCGAGCTTCGGCAGGAATTCGAGCCCGAGCAGCCGGACCGCTATCGCTGTCATCAGGATCAGCCCGGCGCCTGCCGCCAGCACTACGCGGCGATGCGCCAGCGAACGCGCCAAGACCGGCAAGTAAAGCCGATGCAGCAAACGCATCACGAAGGTTTCGGTCTCCTCGACATGCGCCGGCAGGATGATCGCGCTCAGCGCCGGCGTCACCGTGAAGGTGGCAAGCAGGCCGCCGGCCAGCGCATAGGCATAGGTACGCGCCATCGGACCGAAGATGTTGCCTTCGACGCCGCTCAGCGTGAACAGCGGCAGGAACGCCGCAATGATGATGGCGGCGGCGAAGAAGATCGAGCGCGACACGTCGGCGGACGCGGTCAGGATCGCATGATGCTTCATGTCCGCGATCGTGCTCGCGGAGATAGTCGCCTGCTCCTGCGCGGACAGGCGTACCGTGTGCGACAACCGCCGGAAAATCGCCTCCACCATGATGACGGTAGCGTCGACGATCAGGCCGAAGTCGATCGCGCCGACCGACAGCAGATTGGCCGATTCGCCGCGCAGCACCAGGATGCCGACCGCGAAGAACAGCGCGAACGGTATCGTCGCGCCGACGATGAACGCGCTGCGGAGATCGCCGAGAAAGACCCATTGCAGGAACACGATCAACGCGATGCCGACCACCATGTTCTCCAGCACGGTATGCGTGGTGGTCTCGATCAGGTCCTTGCGATCATAGATGCGCTCGATCCGCACGCCCGGCGGCAGGATCGACGAATTGTTGATCTGACTGACCAGCTGCTCGACCCGGGAGATCGTCGGCGAACTCTGTTCGCCACGCCGCATCAGCACGATGCCCTGGACGATGTCGTCGGCCTCGTTTTGGCCGGCGATCCCGAGCCGCGGCTGCTCGCCGACCGTGACGGTCGCGACGTCCCTGACGAGGACGGGCGTGCTGCCGCTGCCGGACACCATGGTGCTGGCGAGCCCGTCGATCGAGCGGATCAGACCGACGCCGCGCACCACCGCGGACTGCGGCCCGATGTCGACGGTGTTGCCACCGACATTGACATTTGCGTTGCTGACGGCCTGCAACAGCTGCGGCAGCGTCAGGCCGTTAGCGACCAGCTTGTTGAAGTCGACCTCGAGCTCGTAGGTCTTGGTCTTGCCGCCCCAGCCGGTCACGTCGATCACGCCGGGCACGGTGCGGAAGCGGCGCTGCAGCACCCAGTCCTGCAACGTCTTCAGGTTCAGCACCGAATAATTCGGCGGCCCGACCAGACGGTAGCGATAGATCTCGCCGATCGGGCTGAGCGGCGAGATCTGCGGCTGGGCATTGTTGAGCAGCGGCGCCAGCTGGGACAACCGGTTCAGCACCTGCTGCTGGGCCTGGTCATAGGTGTAATCGAACGAGAACTGCAGCTTGACGTCCGACAGGCCATAGAGAGAGATCGTCCTGATCACCTTCAGATTCCTGAGGCCCGCGACCTGGGCCTCCAGCGGGATCGTGATGTAGCGCTCGATCTCCTCGGCCGACAGGCCGGGGCTTTGCGTGACAATATCGACCATCGGCGGGGTCGGATCAGGATAGGCCTCGATGTTCAGTTGCTGGAACGCAACCAGCCCGCCGATCAGGACGGCGGCAAACAGGCCCACCATCAGATAGCGGCGGCTGACTGCGAAAGCTACGAGGCGATCCATGCGATCATATCTTCATTTTTACGAGGACGGATGACTGGATCAACTGCCTGACGCCGCCCGATCGATGAACAGGCTGCCGCGGGTCACGACCTGCTCGCCAGCCTTCAGATTGCCGCGGACCTCGACCAGGTTTCCGTTGGTGAGACCCGGCTCGATCTCGCGCAGCTCGATCGACTTGTCGTCGCGCGCGACCCACAGGCGCACGTGTTCGCCTTCATATATCAACGCCTGCCTGGGTATGCCGATCGAAGGGCGGGCGCCCTCGCTGTAGATCGTGACACTGGCGAACATCTCGGGCTTGAGCTGGCCGTCCTTGTTGTCGAGGGTGGCGCGCACCAGGAGCCTGCGTGTCGCCGGATCGATCGCCGCCGCAACATAGTCGAGCCTGGCCTTGAACTGCTTGCCGGGCAGCGCCAGGACCGAGAAGGTGATCTCCTGCCCGACGGCGACGTCAGCCGCCTCGCTCTCGCGGACAAACGCTGTCAGCCAGACGGTCGAGAGATCGCCGATCACGAACACCGGATCGCTGGCGCCGGTGCTGATGAACTGGCCGGGACCGACCTTGCGCTGCACGACGGTGCCACCGATCGGCGAATAGATCGGCGTGTCGGCGCTGATCTGCCGGGTCTGCTCGAACGTCGCGATCTGGTCCTCCGAGCGGCCAAGGATCCGCAGCCGGTTGTGGGTCGCTTCCAGCCCGGTCTCGGCCGAACGTAGGTCGTTCTGCGCGCCGGTCAGGTCGGCCTGCGACTGCTGCCAATCCTTCAGCGGGACGGCCTTGCCGGCATAGAGATCGCCGGCCCGCTTCTCCACGATCTCGGCCAGCTTGAGCTTCGAACGCGCCGTGTTGAGAGTGCTGAGCGCCGCAACGAAATCGTTCAGCGCCTGGACGCTGTCGGTAGCTTCGACGACGAACAGGGCCTGGCCGCGCTCGACCGAGTCGCTCGGCTTGACCAGCAGCTTGGTGACGCGACCGGCATGGGGCGAGAACACCGGGGTCGAGCTCTCCTCGTTGACCGCGATCTTGCCCTCGGTGATGTGCTCGGCGCGGAAGACATGGTCCGATACCGGCTCGATCGACAGCGTCGCCCATTCGGCGGCGGTCGGCACATAGCGCGGCAATTTGGCTCTCGCCTGGCTCGACGTCTCGGTTGATTTGGCATGCGGGACCAGCATCCGGCTTGCGCCAAACAATCCTGCAGCTCCCAGCGCAACCGCGCCGAGCAGCATGGCAGACCGTCGAGTCCAGTTCGAAATCATCATCATCTCAAAGCCGCACCGCCGCGATCACGCGTGTGCCACGCCCGTCCATCGGGCCAACCCGGCGATTTGCCGCCGTCAATTCTCGGCCGGCGCGCGCCACATCGGCGACTTCGGACCGCCGTGTAACGCATCGGTCCAAGCCGAAGCGGTTGCTGCGTCGGCGCCGGAAACCAGGCTGCGAGCATCGTCTGCGAATGCGGCCTGCGGCATACCAATGCCGACGGGCCGATTTCGCCGACGCATCTCCGCAGGAGCCAATCAACAGCAGTACCCCAAGATGAACCATCAACCTGGTGCCGGAACGTCCTGCTGTATGAAAGCGACGCGCACGCATCGGATACCTACTGGCCTTGCCACATCGGCGATTTCGGGCCGCCGTAATAGCGCATGTGGGGGACCGGACCGTCCCCCGCAGGCGCCGCCACATCGCTGGCGCAGCCGGCGGCCGCGGCGCACACGCCCGCGACCGCGACGACACGCAACAGCACGCGTTTCAGTGTCGAGTTCATCACCCCGTCCTCCCTTCCGGCTGCGCCTGCAGCCGCGCCGCGTCGTGCCGCCGATCAGTACTTCGCGACCACCGGACCGCCGAACTTGTAGTCGAGACCAACCGTCACGACCGAAAACGTGTTGTCGACCGTGTAGGGAATCTGGCCATTCAGCGGCGCCGCGCGCTCGTATCGGCCGAAGTCGTAGTAGCGATACTCGAACTTGCCGATCAGGTTGCCGGTGAGCGCATAGGCGATGCCGCCCCCCGCCGTCAGGCCGCTCCTGTTGGCGCCGAACTGATCGACACCGAACACTGGATCGGTGTTGGTGTGCTGGAGCTCGCCATAGGCCCAGCCGCCGGTGAAGAACAGCAGCAACCGGTCGACCGCGATGCCGCCGCGCGCCCGGAGGGTGAAGCCGTCGCGGAGAGTGGTCGCATCGACCGAGCCGATCGGCAGGGAGCCGGCGTTGAACTGGTCGACATCGCTGCCCTTGATGCCGGACCAGAAGCCGTCGGCTTCCACGCCGACCACGATGCTCCCGCTCTGGACGTTGTAGCCGATCTCGCCGCCGGCGATACCTCCAGTGGAGGAATAGTTGATGGTGTAGTTGGCAAAGCCGGCCGGCCCGAGTGCGTTGTTGAGATTGTGGTTGCCGTACCCCCCGCCGCCGAATACGCCGACATAGAAGCCGGACCAGTCGTATTCCGGCGCCGCGATCGCCGGTGCCTTGGTGTAGAGGGGCAGGTCAGCGCTTCTTACCGGAGAGGCGAGCAGCAGCGCTCCGAGCGCTGCGGTGGTGAAGAGAACGTGCTTCATTGTGAATCTCCTGGTTTCTGATGGGACGCCACGCGATCTCCTCGTGGCGCCACCTGCGGATCAGAAGTGAATGATGATGTCGGCCGAACCGATCAGAGCGAAATTCTTGGTCGGGGCGATGCCGAGATTGGAATTGCCGTTGAACGCATTCGCATCCAGCGACCTGTAGTAGGAGACCTCGGGCCGGATCTCGATCTGCGGCGAGAACCAGTGCTGCCAGCCGATGCCGGTCTCGACGTAACGCGTCTTCACGCCGGTACGCTGACCCTGCTTGTCGTCGTAGAACTCGATGCGATACGAGATGTTGTCGAGCGGCGACGCCTTGTAGTTCAGGTAGGCGAGATAGGTCTGCACCGACGCCGTGCAGGCGAACACCGTCGTGCTGGCGCACTGCGCGAGTCCGGGCGCGTTGAACGCCACGTACTGCGGCGAGAACGGCGTACCGCCCGCGGCAAAGGCGGCCAATGCGGCCGGATTGTTGGCGTTCAGCACATTGTTTTGATGCAGATTGTAGGTCTCGAACGAGATGTGCCACTGGTCGTTGAACTTGTGATACGCGGTCAGACCGTACCATTGCAGGTTGTTGTAGCCCCACGTGCCGCTGTTGATCGCATCGGCCACCACATAGACGCTGTCGTTGCCCGAATCGCTGGTCCAGCGGACGCCGCCCGTCACGCTCGGGGTCGCACCGGGATCCTTCAGGAAGGTGGCGCCCGGAAACAGGGGATTGGGGGACAGGTTGGGGAGCCTGGCGCCTGCATTCCACGGCAGGGTGTCGCTGCCGACCGTCACGCCGAGCTGCAGCATCCAGTTCTTGTTCACCGCCAGCGTGCCCTGCAGGCCGGTGTTGGTGTAATTGTCGAACGTATACGTCATCGAGTGCGTATACATGTAGTTGTTGGGCGCGAGCTGCGCCTCGATGTCGGGGATCGAGATGAAGCGGCCGAACCGCAGCAGAAGGCCTTCCGCGATCTGCGGAATAAAGACTTCGCCGTAGGCCATCGGCAGGTCGTAGCCGTAATTCTTGTTCTGTTGCAGCAGCTGGTTGCTCCAGAGACCATAGGCCGTCGTGTAGCGATAGTTCTCGCCGTAGATCGGCGCGAGACGGAAACCCCAGTCGACGTGATCCTTCTGGACCGTGTCGGGCAGGCGCTCGATATAGACGACGGCCTGATCGAGCTGAACCGTGTTCGGGTTGTAGTCGTACGCGGCCGGCGCATTGCCGCCGCGAACCGTGTTGGAGCTCAGATTGCCGCCGGCATTGATCCAGCCATAGACCTGGATGTGCGCATCGTTCATCCACTGTCCGGCAGGCGTGGTGCCAAGCGCGGTCATCAAGGGACTGTCAATCGAGCTCGGCCTCGTCACGCCGATGCTGGTCGAGCCGCCATACGGCCATTCCGTGAACGGCATTGGCGGTGTGCTCTGTGGGGTCGTCGGCCAACCGTCGCGGCGGGACGGCGGCGCTTTCGGATCCGACGGAGCGGCGTCGTGGCCCCACTCGAGCCGGTAGTAATTGACGAAGCGAGAGAAGAAGTCGCTGCCGAGATAACCGTCGAGGCACGAATAATTTTTGTAAGGATCGCACGCGGCGGCGGGCGCCTTCAACAACGGCAGATTGGCGTCGGCTGCATGAGCCGCGTTGAACAGGCTCACCGCCGCCAACGATACGCCGGCCAAAAACAGTCTCTTCATGATTTTGCCCCAAGATATTGCTACGGACGCTTCGAGCGCTGTCGCGTGTAACGTCTGCGTCATCATTCGTGGGGCGTTGAGAAAAAGGCGATACGGGTCTCCCCGCGCTTTCATTAAGATAAAATATCCGAAACATTCGTCGCCGCGTCGTTTGCTCGCAGAAGCATCAATTGCTCGCGTACCTGCTCAAGGACCCGGCGGAAATCTTGACGTTTTGCGACATTCGCTCGTTGCATTGCGATAGATTTCCAAAACTCTGTGTCATTTCCGCCATAGCTCGGCCGGCATCCGATCTGCGCGCTATTTTATTGCTATGCAGATCACCCTCAATCGAGATCGAAGCTATACGCGCCCCCTGGCTAAGCTAGCGGCATCGAGCGAATCTTTCGCATCGAGTGCAACGGAGCGCAGCGCGTCGTGGCGAACGTTACGAATTTTGCGAACGACGTCGCTGTCGCCGACGAGATCAACGACGTCGATCTCGGCTTTCTGCCGGCCGACCTCACGGCCCAGTGCCGCAATCTAATTGAGGGCTATCACGACGTTCATGGCTACGCGTGCCTGCCCGACATGCTGTGGCGTGCGCGGCTCGGGCCGTTCATCGAACGGCATCGCGAACTCCGGCAATGGCTGCGGAAGGCGTCGACCTCCCGAAGCGCCAAGAAATCCAACCAGGGCTTTGTCGAAATCGCGACCGCGATCCTGGCGCTGGAGATTTTGGCGAGCAGCTTTGCCGGCTGGAGTGCGCTCTATCCCGACGCCGGTGCGCGGGCCCTCGCAATCCTGAAGCGGCAGTCAGGTTGCTCGTTGACCCCGCTGATGGACTTCTATCTCTATCCGCCGAAATACATCAGCTCGGCGGCGATCAGCAAATTGACGCCGCCCCGGGCCAGCCAGACCGGCGAGCCCGGCCTGTACCAGGCCTCGAAGCCGGAGCTTGCGGGGGAACGGTTGGCCCTCAGTTATGTCAGCGCGATACTCCAGAAGTCGGATGATGCCTCGTCCCTGCTTCACCAGCGTTGAAGCCGCCGCCTCGCCCCGTTGTCGCGACACTGCCACGGTGTGCCCCCGTCCAATCCGCCGCGGCCGGCCACGAACGCCGGGCCACGGCTACTACTTTTATATTTCCTGCGCCCTCGGACAGCATAGCTTTTCTACCTCATTCCGGAGGATGCTCCGATCGCTGGTAGTTAGCGGCATCGGGGCAGCAACCGACAGTCGAACGTTGGATTTTGTCTGCGGGCCCCGGCCGTTTTGACGGCGCAGCCCCACACCTCCACGTTTCTGTCGGATGTTGCCGGGGTGGATTTCGTGCTGGCCGGGGAGGCCATTGCGAGGATCTTCCGGTTTCTTTCTCTACGAAGGCGAAATCCTTGATTGGTTCCCTGCCCCTGCTGCAACGGCTCGCAGACGTTAGCGCGCGCCCGGGCGAAGCCGGGCTACCATTCGTATCGAAATCCGACGAACGACCATCGTCGGTGATGCGGCAAGATCTCCTGCCTCTGCTCTGGTCGACCGGATTGATCGGCGCGGTCACGGCCGTGCTGTTCGTGCTGGAGGAGCCGGTTGCGGCAAATCTAGTCCCGATCGCCTATCTGATCCCGATCATCTTTGCGGCGACCCGTTGGGGCGTCTGGTCGGGCACGCTGGCGTCGCTGATGGCGATCGCCGCGGCGGACTTCTTCTTTTTCACCCCGCTTTACAGCCTTCGGGTCGACTCTCCGCAGGAGGCCATCGATCTCCTCGTCTTCCTCGTGGTCGCACTTGCGAGTAGCAATCTGGCTTCGCGCCTGCGCCAGGAGACCGAGCGGCTGCGGCGTCGCGAGCGGGAAATCCAGCACCTTTATGAACTCTCGAAGCGACTTGCCGCCTGTTTCACCATCTCCGATCTGATCGACGCTATCAGCCACTATTTGTCGCGCACACTCGGTCAGCGGGCGGCCCTGTTCGTCGCATCTGCCGACGGGCATTTCGAATCCTTGCCGGAGTCGGGGCTAACCCCGCTCGCCGTCCAAGAAGCTGTCGCGGCCATGACGGCCACCGCCACCAAGACGGCGGGCAATGTCGTCGATGAGCCGACGCAGGACATCTGGCTGCTGCGCGCCATTGGCTCGAACACGGTGGTGCACGGCGTCATCGCCATCAATGTCGGACGCAGCACGCGCGGTGCGATCGGAAGTCGAACCGCAAGGATCGAGGCAGTGCTCGAGGAGGTCTCGCTGACGCTGCAGCGGCTCGATATCGGCAAGGCGATGGACGATGCCCGGCTGCATCTGCAGGCCGAACTGTTGCGGGACGCCTTCCACGGCACGCTTTCGCACGAGCTGTGCTCGCCGCTCGCCGCCATTCAGGGATCGGTCAGCGTCATGAGCGCGATGCCGGCCGTCGCTACCGACGACCGGCTGGGCTCGCTGGTCGAAGCTGTCACGGACGAGGTCGCCCGGCTCGACGGCTACATCCGCAATCTGCTGAACGCGACGCGCGTGACGGCTGGCGGGCTGACGCCCCGTCTCGAATGGTCCGACCCACGCGACATCGTCAACGCCGCGCTCAAGACCCGTGCGCGGCGGCTGGCGGCGCACCGGATCAAGATCGGATTCGACGACGACCTCCCGCTGCTCAATGTCGATACCGGTCTGATCGAGGAGGCCTGTGGCCAGCTGTTGGAAAACGCCGCCAAATACTCTCCGTCCGGGTCGACAATTTCCGTGCAGACCCGGCATGCGTCCGGGCGCGTCGTGATCTCGATCATCGACCAGGGGATCGGCGTCACGCCCGACGAGCAGCTCCAGCTCGGCCGCAAGTCGTTCCGAAGCTCACGTCATCAGACAAGCGTCCCCGGCTCGGGACTCGGCTTCTGGATCGCATCGACCTTCATCAGGGCGCATGGCGGTTGCGTTGAATTGATGAGCCGCGGCCAGGGCCTAGGGACGACGGCATCGATCTTGCTACCGGCGTTGCAGACCTCGGACCGGGGACTGGCGGCCTACGACGATGAGTAACTCGCGCAATCTCGTCCTGCTGATCGACGACGAGCCCAAGATCCGGCGCTTCCTGCGCGCGGGCTTCGAGATCCACGGCTTCTCCGTGGCCGAGGCCGAGAACGCCGCCGAGGGGCTGAAGATCGCGACATTCAACGCACCCGACCTCGTGATTCTCGACCTGGCTCTGCCCGACCTGCACGGCAGCGAAACGCTGGAACGGCTGCGCTCGTGGTCAAACGTCCCGGTGATCGTACTCTCCGTCGAAGCCGACGAAGGTGAAAAGGTCCGCCTGCTGCAGGCAGGCGCGGACGACTACGTCGTCAAGCCGTTCGGCATGGCTGAATTGCTTGCGCGCAGCGACGCCGCCTTGCGCCGCTACTTCAAGGGCGCGACGGAGAATCCCGTCGTTGTGGTCGGGCCGCTCTCCGTCGATCTCGTTAGCCGGACCGTCGAGCTCAATACTGCCAGAATCAAGCTGACGCGGAAGGAGTACCGGCTGCTTCACGTACTTGCGACGCATGTCGGTCTGGTGGTCACGCACGACCAGTTGCTTAAGGAGATATGGACGGGCAATCAGCGGGACAACATTCAGTACCTGCGTATCCTGGTACGCAAACTGCGCCAGAAGATCGAGACCGATCCCAACCAACCGCGCCTGCTGGTCACCGAATCGGGGGTTGGCTATCGGCTCGAGAACCGGTTGGAGACGGAGGTGAATTGAGCGGCATTGTAATACGGCAAGGATCGTTCGCTCGAACAGAAATACACAAATAGTATAATTCCGGCGCAAAGGACCGTACTGTGCCCTAAAAAGGGGCACACGGTGCAATTTCTAATACAGCCATTCCACGTCCTTGGGTTCGAAGGCCAGGACTGGATGTTGATCGTGGTGGGCGTGGTCGTCGCGTTTGTGCTGTTCGTCTGGGCGACACGGGATCGCGTCTAGTCCCCTTGCGGCTGCGCCGTGACGTCGTGGGCAAGCTTGTGGTCGAAGGTTGGCTGTACTGGCTTGGCTGGACATCCACGGCTGCGACGGCCCTTTGCATCGTCGGCATGGTCGCCCGCATGCTGATGCCGACAACATCCTAGCGGCAAGGAGGCGTCGTGGATTACGCGTTGGCGCTTCACCATCGGCGGCCTTGTGGTTTCACCGTTTGCGGTTGTCGGCGACGCACTGCGACCCAAGAGTTTCGCGGGATTGTTCGGCGCCGCGCCATCCGTTCCCTTGCCACGCTCGGCCTCGCCTTCTTCAAATATGGCAGCGCTCCGAAAGTTCGGGGCAAACTCTCCATCCTCTGTGTCGACAACCGAATCGATGTGGCTGCCGGGCATGGCCTCAAACGCGCGGTCAAACCCGCTGGAGCCCTGTGCCCACGCAACTCCAAGCGGCTCAACGCTGCTGCGGCCCAGAGGCCGAA
>NZ_JACMYP010000264.1 GCF_020889705.1 Bradyrhizobium altum
CGAGAATGAGCGCGCCGGCGCGGCCGGCGCCCGACGCCGCGGCAGTGACGAGTGCGATCTTGCCTTGCATGTCCATGGTTCGATCCCGATTGTGCTCGCGACCTCGAGCCTTCTTGGTTCTGATTGAAGTTTTGGTTGGATCAGGACCGCAACGCCAAAGTCTTGCGCTGAAGCGCTACTTCATGCCCTCGATCTGTTCGAATGCGCTAAAGCATGATCCGGAAAAGTGCGAAGCGGTTTTCCGAAAAGATCATGCTCAAACAAGGAGCTAAAGCGCGATGACGATTCGACCTAATCCCATCGCGCTAGCGGCCGCCGAACAGAACCGGAGACTGGCCGGGCAGCAGCTGCGAATGGATGTCGCTGTCCATGCGCTCCGCCCCTTGTTGGGTGAAGCCGGCCCCGAACGACAGGGTGACATTCGAGGTCGGGCGGAACTCGAGTCCCGCACGCGCCGTATACCCGGCGTTGACGCCGGGATTGCCGCTGAACGGCGCCAGCGGCCCGCCGGCGCCGGGGGGATTGTATTTCAACGAGTCGAAGCCGGCGAAGAACGTCACGGGCGTATCACCGACGCCTTTGAAATTGTAGCCGACCTGCGCGCCCTGATATTCGAGCGAGCCGAACGCCGCCGATCGACCGAGCGTGTTCCAGCCGACGCGGCCGCCTTCGCCGCCGATAAACCAGCCATCCGGACGGCCGTTCAGATACGAGAAGTCGCCGCCTTGCGGGGCGGTAGCGTCAAAGCCCGGAAAGTTTCCGTAAGTGTCCGCCCTCTGGCCGTCGGCCAGACTGCCGCCGAAGCCGAACAGCGAGCCTGGCGTCCAGTAGCGCACAGGGCCAGCCTGGGCGTTGGCCTGCTGGGCGCCGAGACAGAGCACCGCGGCGATGATTGCGAGACCGGATTTGCTTGCGAAAGTGGACATAGGGTTACCGTCACGTGCGGCCAAACTATACCCGTCGGACGTCGACAATGCCAGTGCTGCGCTTCGGCGCGACAGCCCCGCCTCTTGCCAATCGCGCGGCGACCGCTTATGTACCCGCCTCCTTTTGTAGAGCGAGCGATCCAGGTTTCCAACATGCGGCAGTCACAGCGAGCATCAGTGCTGATGACGGGAGGGCTAATGCCCTCGTCCGCCGCCATTCTGCTTTGGACCTGACCCCACGTCACACCTGACATTGGAAGGCAGCCCGGAGCGGAAGCGGCTCCTGGCGCCGAACGGGCTCTCGCGGTGCCTCGAGTCGTGCAAACCCAGCACGGGAGCTCGAACACCACAGGTGTCCCATGGCCAAAGAGAAGTTCATCCGCCTCAAGCCCAACTGCAATGTTGGCACGATCGGCCACGTGGATCATGGCAAGACGACGCTGACGGCAGCGATGACGAAGGTTTCAGCCGATCACGGCTGGGGCGCGTTCGTCTCCTATCAGGACGTTGCCAAGGCGTCGGCCGCGCAAGGTACGCGTGACGATACGAAGATCCTGACCATCGCGACGAGCCACGTCGAGTTCTCGACGGCGGCGCGCCATTATTCGCACGTCGACTGCCCGGGCCACGCCGATTATGTGAAGAACATGATCACGGGCGCGGCGCAGATGGACGGCGCCATCCTGGTCGTCTCCGCCGTCGACGGACCGATGCCGCAGACGCGCGAGCACATCCTGCTCGCGCGCCAGATCGGCGTGCCGCGCATCGTGGTGTTCCTGAACAAGTGCGACGTCGCTGACGATCCGGAGCTGGTCGATCTCGTCGAGATCGAGGTGCGCGATCTGTTGTCGAAGTACCACTATGATGGCGACAACGCGCCGGTCGTGCGCGGTGCGGCGATGCAGGCGCTGCGCGGCGAGCACGGTCCGCTCGCGGATCAGGCGATCCTCAAACTGTTCGAGGCGCTCGACGCTTACATCGAGCTGCCCGAGCGGCCGAAGGATCGCCCGTTCCTGATGCCGATCGAAGGCGTGCAGTCGATCGCGGGCCGCGGCACGGTGGTGACCGGGCTCGTCGAGCGCGGCACGATCAGGATCGGCGACGAGGTCGAGATCGTCGGCCTCGGCGAGACCCGCAAGTCGGTCGTGACCAGCATCGAGAGCTACCGGAAGATCCTCGATCAGGGGCAGGCCGGCGATAACGTCGGCTGCCTGCTGCGCGGGATCGACAAGGCTCTCGTGCAGCGCGGTCAGGTGCTGTCGCATCCGGGTGGTGCGTCGCCGCACCGGACCTTCCGCGCGGAAGTGTACGTGCTGACAAAGGACGAAGGCGGACGGCATACGCCGTTCTTCGCCAACTATCGTCCGCAGTTCTACTTCCGGACCGCCGACGTCACCGGCACCGTCCAGCTCGCCGACGGCGCCGAGATGGTGATGCCGGGCGACAGCGCCGAGTTCACGATCGAGCTCAACAAGCCGATCGCGCTCGAGGCGCGGTCGCGCTTTGCGATCCGTGAAGGCAACCGCACCGTCGGTGCCGGCGTGGTCACCGCGATCGTGGAGTGAGGAATGGGGGCGCGGCGCGAGCCGGGCCCCCATTTGCCGGCGACGCGATGTTGCAAAATCGTCCGATCGCCTGGAAATTGATCACCTCGCCCAGCAATGCGGATTGACAGGCTGGCACGTTTTCGAAACTGTGCGACACCGCGTCGCAGGCGCCGTCCATGGGTCTTGTGACCTCTCGACGCGGAAATGGCGTCGTCATGAAGTGGTTTCGTTCGAACATCAGGCACGGGGCTCGGCTGGCGCTGTTGGCGCTGGCGGTCCAGTTCGTGCTGTCGTTCGGCCATTTTCATGCCATTGCGTCGGCACATGCGACGACGTCATCAGCGGCAAATGTCGAGAACGTCTCGCGCGACGCGCCCTATTCGAATCCCGATTCCGATCAGGCCGCCGACCTTTGCGCCATCTGCGCCGTCATGGCGATGGTCAACTCGGCAATGCCGGCGCCGGCGCTGCCTCCACTGCAGCTGCCGGATGCCGCAGCTCTGCTCGCCTGGCACATCGACAATTATGCGGCGCCGCTCGACATCGGCCGGCTGCACTATCAGCCGCGCGCGCCTCCGATCTCCTGAACTCCCTGCACGACTGAACTTCGAACGCAGCCACCATTCGGCTGCCGTTTAATCAATGGGGAATTTCGCCGTCGCGCATCGACGGCGGGCTCGACCGCGTCCTTCGGTGAGGGTCCGGATCGCAGCCTCGTGAGATCGGGAACCAACATGTCAGGAATTATCAGACGACGGGCCGCCGCCGGTGCTGCATCGCTCTTGGTCTGCGGGATCAACGGCGCCGCATTCGGGCAGACGGCCGCGCCGACAACGACACTTCCGGACATCACGGTGACGGCACCGCAGCGCCACACCGCGCCAGCCGGGTCGAACAAGCCGAAGACGCGCCTTGCGACCGGAGGCGGTCGCCGCGCGCGAAGAACCGGCGCGGTATCGGCCACGCCGGAATCTCCAGAGCAGACTCAGGCTCAAGCCGTCGCAAGCCAGAACACACGGCTCGACTTGGCCCGCGCCGCGCTGCTCGCGCCGACCGGCGCCAACACCTACCAGATAAACCAGCAGCGCCTCGAGTCGCTTCCTCAGGGAACCAACACCACCCTGGACAAGGCCCTGCTGCAGGCGCCCGGGGTTTCGCAGGACTCGGCCGCAAGCGGTGAACTGCATGTGCGCAACGAGCACGCCAACCTGCAATACCGCATCAACGGGATCATGCTGCCCGACGGCGTCGGCGCCTTCGGCCAGATCATCGACACCGGGATCGTCGGCAGCATGGCCCTGATCACGGGCGCACTGCCCGCGCAGTATGGCCTGCGCACCGCCGGTGTGCTCGACATCCAGACCAAGGCCGACGCCTTCAACAATTCCGGCAGCATCAGCGTCTACGGCGGCAGCCACGGCACGTTCACCACCAGGGTCGACTATGGCGGCACGATCGGACAAACCCAGTACTACGTCTCGGGCCGCTATTTCGGCAGCGATGTCGGCATCGAGAACCCAACGCCGGCCTACAGCGCCATCCACGACCGGACCGACCAGGAGAAGGGCTTTGCCTACGTTTCGACCGCGCTCGATCCGACCAGCCGGCTGACCTATATCGGCGGCGTCTCCAACGGCGCCTATCAGATCCCCAACAATCCTGGCCAGGCTCCGGCCTTCACCGCCTACGGCGTCTCGAACTTCGATTCCGCGTTGCTCAACGAACGGCAGCATGAATTCAACCAGTTCAACGTCGTGGCCTATCAGAAGTCGGGCGACGGGTTCGATTACCAGGTCGCCTATTTCAATCGCTACAGCCAGCTGCACTTCATGCCCGATCCCGTCGGCGATCTCGTCTTCAACGGCGTGGCGTCGGACGTGTATCGCCAGAGCTTCATCAACGGCATCCAGGAGGACACCTCCTACCGGTTGGGCTTCGCGCACACGCTGAAGTTCGGCGTTTCCTTCAGCGCCGAACGCACGCTGGTCAACAATGGCTCGACCGTGCTGCCGCTCGACGATTCCGGCAACCCGATCGATGCGCCGCTCTCCGTGTTCGATTCCAGCGCCAAGACCGGATATTTGTTCTCCACCTACATCGCCGACGAGTGGAAGATCACGAACCAGCTGACGCTCAATGCCGGCCTGCGCTTCGACCAGATGTGGCAATATGTCGATGCCAACCAGCTCAGCCCCCGGATCAGCCTGACATGGAAGCCCTATGACGGCACGACCTTCCATGCCGGCTATGCGCGCAATTTCACCCCACCCGAGCAGGTGCTGGCTGCCCCGACCAATCTGGGACTGGTGCAAAATACGACAGCGCAGCCCGCGGTCACCACCAATGATCCCGTGCTGCCGGAGCGCTCGCACGTGTTCGACATCGGCGTCACGCAGAAAGTCTATGCGATTCCCGGCCTCGAGGTCGGCATGGACGCCTATTACAAGATCGCGACCGATCTGCTCGACGACGGCCAGTTCGGCCAGGCCTACGTCCTGACCGCCTTCAACTATGCGAAGGGCACCAACGAGGGCGTCGAGCTGACGGCGCGATACGACCACGACAACTTGCATCTCTACGGCAATGTCGCCATCGCAAAACAAGTCGCCACCACCGTCGTCTCGAACCAGTATTTGTTCGATCCGGACGCGCTCGCCTTTATCGCAAACAATTATATCAACACCGACCATGCGCAGACGCTGACAGCATCGGTGGGCGGCTGGTACCAATGGCACGACACGAAGTTCAGCGCGTCGGTGATCTACGGCTCAGGCTTGCGCGCCGGCTTTGCCAATACGGACACGGTGCCGCCCTACGCGCAGGTCAACGTCGGCGTCTCGCACGATTTCCACATTGTCGCACCGAACAAGCCGACCACGCTGCGCTTCGACGTCGTCAATTTGTTCGACACCGTCTACCAGATCCGCGACGGCTCCGGCATCGGCGTGTTCGCGCCGCAATACGGCCCGCGCCGCGGCTTCTATGCCGGCATCACGCAGAAGTTCTGATGAAAGGCCAGAGTTAGCGACACCTAGAAGCAGGCGCGGCGTGAGGCGCGCGCCCGCCGTGCCGGCTCACAGTTCGGCGACCAGTTGGACCAGCTGGTCTCGCAACCAGACATGAGCCGGGTCGTGATGGTAGGACGCATGCCACAGCAATGACACCGTGACGTCCTTCACCTTCACCGGCGGCGGACTGAGGCTGAGCCCGAGATCGGCGGCGAAGCGGCGCGCCAGCCGCGCGCCCATGGTGACGATCACCGGCGCTTGCGCCACCAGATACGGCACGGTCAGGAAACGCGGCGTGGTCAGCGCAACGGAGCGCTGCAGACCGAGCTCTTCGAGCGCTTCATCGACGAAGCCGCGCACGCTGCGCCCCGGCCGCAGGCTGGTCAGCACGTGCGGAAGCCGGATGTAGTCCTCAAGCGAGATTGGCGGCGTGACACCGGTCTTCTCGGCATTGAACATGCAAAGAAAGCTCTCGGTGAACAGCACGCGCTGCTTGTGATGCAATTGTCCCTGCTGGATCGGCCCATAGGAGAGCGCGAGATCCACTTCGTCGGCGTCGAGGTCATCGAGCAGCCGGGACGTATCGACATTGTAAAGCCGCAGGTGAATGCCCGGCGCGATCTCGCGCATGCGCGCCAGCAGGCGCGGCACGATCAGGATTTCCATACTGTCCGACAGGCCGAGCCTGAACGTCCGTACCGCCGTGGCCGCATCGAAAGTCTGGTCGCGCAGCAGCACCGCCTCGACCTGGGCGAGCGCGGTCCGCACCGGATCGAGCAAGGTCATCGCGCGCGGGGTGAGGCGCATGCCATCGGCCCCTCGCGTGAGCAGCTCGTCATCGAACAGTTCGCGAAGGCGCGCGAGATTGTGGCTCATCGCGGATTGGCCAATGCCGACGGCGCCTGCCGCCCGGGTCACGCTCCGTTCGGTCAGCAGCGCATTGAGATGAACAAGCAGATTCAGGTCGATCCGACCCAAATTGACGGTATCGATGGCCATTATCGATCCTATCTGTTTGATCGATGATCATAGCCTGACCATCTCCTCCGGCAAGGGAGCAGACGGGCAATCGCTCGCCGCCCAGGTTCCGACACTCAAGCCAATGGAGGATCCCATGTCGATCCGCAGTTCAGTTCTCGCCGCCGCCTTCACCCTCGCCTCACTTGGCGCCTCGCTTGGGGCCGCAGAGGCGCGCGACCTCAAGCCGATCGAGGCCCAAAGCATCCATCTGGGCGACATATCCGGCGTCGCCTACTACACGGTCGAGCCCGACGGATATCGCGTCGTGACCACGCTCGCACAGGGCGAGGCCGGAACCCCCGTCCGCTTCGTGTCGGTGCTGGCATCCGGTCAGCGTGCCCTGTTCTCGACGCCGAACCAGGCAGGCGCATTGGAGATCAGCCGGAGCGGCGACAGCGTGACCGTCCGCAAGTCGGGCGCACTCTCCAACTAGTCGGCACAGCGGTCAGAGCCTTCCAGGTGCAGGAGCGACAGATGTCCACGATCCACCTTCATCGAACGACCAGCTTGACGCCCGAGCAGTACGTCGCCGGTCTCACTGACTTTGGGCCGGGCCGCTCCAAACTGTTCGGCAACAGCGCCGATGCCTATCTCAAGGTGCATCATCGCGGCCCTTCGCAGGCGGATGTGACGGAAGGCTCGAACGGCATCTGGGAGCGCTTGCACTACGACTGGTCCGACCCCGACCATGTCGTCCTGACGACGACCAACTCCAATGTGTGGGGCGGCAGGTCGGGCCACACCTACAACTTCGCACCGCGGTCCGATGGCACGACCGACATCGACGTGATCGTGGTGCGTGAGGGCAAGAATCTCAGGGGATGGATCCTCGGTCTCGTGCTCGGATCGATCGGCAGAGGCGTCCTGGAAAAGGCATTCGAAAACTCCGTCAAAGCCATCGAGCAGCGGCAAGCCCATGTGCTTCCGGGCCGGATTGCCGCTTAGACGCGGAGCATTGAAAGTATTGCTCCGAGATCAATGTTTCTATTGTACCGAGTAATGTACCGGACCATATCTAGGTTCATCGAACGCATTGCACCGGGGCAGCCCGGTGCAAGCCGAATGGAGACAACTGAAATGGAGATCAATTATCTCGATACGTTCCTGGCATTCCTCGGAATGACCTTCGGACTGGTCTCGGTGATGCCCGGCCTGTTTTTCCAGCCCAAGGCCGAGGTGAAGCGCGCGAGGGCAGCCTCGATCCGCGCCGGCAACAGCAGGCGATGAGGCGCGGCGGTTTCCAGGCCCGCATCACGCCGAAGTTCTAGCCCGCGACGAGCAGCTTCTCTTTCAACAGTGCCGTCAGCCAATCGGCAAACACCTGCAGCCGCCGCGACAGGTGCTGGCGGTGCGGATAGAGCAAGGTCATCGGCATCGGCGCCGCGCGGTGCTGCGGCATCAGCTCAACGAGTTCTCCGGCATCGAGATGCCGCTTCACGTCGTAGGCGGGAATCTGGATCAGCCCGAGGCCGGCAAGGCAGCAGGCGATATAGGCTTCGGCGCTGTTGACGGTGACGCGGCCGCGCATCGCGATCGTGCGCGACGCGCCCTGTTCACACCATTCCCACTCCTCGATGCGGCCGGTGGACGGCGAGGCGTAGTTGACCGCCCAATGCGCGCCGAGATCGTCGGGCGTCTGCGGCATGCCGTGGCGCACGAGAAATCCCGCGCTCGCGACATTGATCAGCGTCAGATAGCCGAGCGGCCGCGCGATCAGACCGGAATCGCCGAGCGGGCCGACGCGCACGACGCAATCGGCGGAGTCCGCGATCAGGTTGATGGCGCGATCGGTGACGCCGAGATCGACGTCGATCTGCGGATAGCGATCGAGGAAAGCCGGCAGCGCCGGCGCGATGATCAGGCGTCCGATCCGCCCGGGCACCCTGAGCCGCCCCGACGGCTCGGCGGCGGCATGTCGGAATAGGGTCTCGGCCTCCTCGACATCGGCGACAACGCGCAAGCACCGTTCGTAGAAGGCCGCGCCATCATGCGTCGGCGACACTTTTCGCGTCGTCCGGTGCAGCAGCCGGGCGCCGATGCGCTGCTCCAGCTCCGCGACCGCTGACGAGACCGACGAGCGCGGCAAGCCCAGCGTGTCGGCCGCCCGCGTAAAACTCGCGCACTCGACGACGCGGGCGAAGATGCGGAAGAGATCGATGCGGTCCAAGATCGGGCCCCGATTGTTCGCCATTCCTGACAAGTGACGTCACAATGCACGGCTTTATCGGCAAATCCTAGACGATATCGTTGCCTCCAGAAAGCGGCCGCAGGGCGCAGCCGCATGATCCGGAGAGGCGAACGCCATGACCGACCACAGCATCAAGGACAAGACCGTCATCATCGCCGGCGGCGCGAAGAACCTCGGCGGCCTGATCGCACGCGATCTCGCGGCCCACGGCGCGAAGGCGATCGCGATTCACTACAACAGCGCCGCGACCAAGGCCGACGCCGACGCGACCATCGCCGCGATCAAGGCTGCCGGCGCCAATGCGGTCGCCTTCCAGGCCAACCTCACGACCTCGGGCGCGATGGAGAAGCTGTTCACTGACGCCGTCGCTGCGATCAGCCGTCCCGACATCGCGATCAACACCGTCGGCAAAGTGCTGAAGAAACCGATGGTCGAGATCTCGGAGGCCGAATACGACGCGATGAGCGCGGTCAACGCCAAGTCCGCGTTCTTCTTCCTCAAGGAAGCCGGCCGCCATCTGAACGATAACGGCAAGATCTGCACCCTGGTGACGTCGCTGCTCGGTGCCTACACGCCGTTCTATGCCGCCTATGCCGGCACCAAGGCGCCGGTCGAGCATTTCACCCGCGCGGCCTCGAAGGAATTCGGCGCACGCGGCATCTCGGTTACTGCGATCGGCCCCGGCCCGATGGACACGCCGTTCTTCTATCCGGCCGAAGGCACCGATGCGGTCGCCTATCACAAATCGGCCGCGGCGCTGTCCGGTTTCTCGAAGACCGGTCTCACCGACATCAAGGATATCGTGCCCTGGATTCGCCTGCTGGTGTCGGACGGCTGGTGGATGACCGGCCAGACAATCCTCGTCAACGGCGGCTACACCACGAAGTGAGGAGGTCACCGTTCCCTGCGTGCACGCGCCTTTCCTTGCAGGGAAACAGACCGCCGGCGGAATTTGACCGCCGGTTTGGCCGGCGATATCTTTCGCCCCGCTGGGCCCTTCGCAGTGACGGTCTATTCGAGGCGCACATGGAATGGTCGACCAGGCCGGCCCGTCCGGATCAGCCCTTCGGCAGTTGGGCAGACGATCTCGCAGCCGCCTTCGTGCGACTGGAGCCGCGCCGGATTGCCGAGGAATCGTTTGCGGGCGCGATCTGCAAGGTCGACGCCGCGCCGCTGCAGATATCGCGGGTCACGGCGAGCGGGCACATTGTGCACAGGCTCGCCTCGCACATCGCTGCGAGCACCGACGACCTTTGCTTCGTCAACCTCCAGCTCGAAGGGCTGGGGCGCACCTCGCAGCGCGGCCACGAGCAGATCAGCGCCCCCGGCGATCTCGCGGTCGCCGATACGACGCAGCCGTTCGAGATCGCCCACCGGCATAACTTCAAGCTGTTCTGCTTTGCCGTGCCGCGGCGCCTGTTGCCGGACACGCTGTTCGATCGCCCGCGGCTCGGCCTGTCTGCGACCGAAACCGGCCGTGCGCTCTCGCGGACGCTGGCGAGCTACGCCGAGCTCTGCCTGAGCGGCGGTCAAATCGCAACAACCTCGGCGATGCTTGGCACGCATATCGCCGAGCTGATCGCGCACGCACCCGACATCCTCGCCGACATGGCGGCGGAGCGCGTGCATACGCCGGTGCTGCTGTCGATGATGCTTGACCATATCGCCCGCCACAGCGAGCATCCCGAGCTCGGTGCGCCGGCGCTGGCCACGAAATTCCGCTGCTCCGAGCGCTACGTGCACCGCCTGTTTGCGAGCACCGGCCGCTCCGTGGGCGAACACGTCAACGAACAGCGGATCGCCGCGTGCACGCGCGCCCTGCTCGATCGCACCTCAGCGCACAAGACCATTGCCGAGATCGCCTTTGCCGCGGGCTTCCGCGACATTTCGCATTTCAACCGCCTGTTCAAGCGCCACAATGGCCTCGCCCCGCGCGAGTTCCGCCGCGCCGCCACCCACTGAAGCCCGACGAGGCCCGCGCGGCGCCCCGCGGCGAGACGTTCCGCTTCGGGCACGGTGAGTGATTGCGCCTTCTCGAATCGGACCGCCTCCCTTGAATCAAAAATGGATTCAACGGATTCAAATTTCGAGACGGACACCAAAGCTATTTCCGCGAAGGCCACTCGCGGCCGCCATCCGAGCCATTCAGCATTGTGCTGTTGAAACGGACGAGCGCGGCGGTTGAAATGGCCTCCTTGATCTGAGCATCGGTCGCACCAGCAGCTCTTGCCGCTTTAGTGTGAGCGTAAACGCAATATTCACAAGGAATTTGCGCTGCCACACCGAGGCCAATCAGGTGCTTGGTTTTCCCGTCCAAAGCTCCCGTGGGATTCATCACGGCCAGGTATTCGTCCCAGTACGGCGTCAGTGCCTGGTCAGGAAGTGTCTGTTTCATCCATTCAGGCGCCTCCTGAGCGCTGGCGCTTGGTTCGGAGGCCAAAGCGAACAACAGCGCCAAGCCAGCGCTCACCAATAGAGCTCTCATGGCTAATCTCCCTAAAATTGAGATGCGTTATTCCAAAGGTCTGCTGAAATGCTGCTGATGCCTGCCGACGGCATGCGCGCTACCGGTTCGTCCAAACGAAGATTCGGCGCTCCCGTCTCGGTAGCTCGGCAAAAACTTATGCGAGATTTTTGGCTACGGGAAGGTGCCTGTTTTCGACAGGCTCCAAACCGACCCGTATTGTCCTGCAGCAGCCGAGTCAGAAACTTTACCGGGACCGGACGCGCTTCACATGCTGCGCTGCACCGCACTTTTCCGAGTGATGCCGCCGGTTCACTCCGCGCCAAGAAATCGGGCACTGCCGTCCAAGATTTCCTGACCACACCGCGATAGCCATAGTCCGAACCGCCGACACGGAGGGCATTGGCATGGCGATCGATTTCACGCTCACGGCACAGCAGCGCGAGCTGCAGCTCGCCTCCCGTAAGTTTGCGACGGAGGTGCTGGCCGATGCCAGGGCCGCCGAAAAGCTGGCGACGCCCGAGCAGCGCTTTCTCGCGACCAAGCCGACCTACGAGGCGATGGTGGCGGCCGGCTATCTGCGCAAATGCATTCCGGCGCCGGCGGGCGGCGACAATGTCGGCATGATCGACATGGCGATCCTCGCCGAGGAATTCTACAGCGTGAACCCCAGCGTGACCCTCACCATGCTCGGCAGCGTGCTCGGCCTGCTGCCGCTGCTGCTCGGCGGCACGCCGGAGCAGTGCCAGCGGCTGCTTGCGCCGTTCCTGAAGACCAGCGGCGCCCCGCTCGCGGCTTTCTGCTCGAGCGAG
>NZ_JACMYP010000265.1 GCF_020889705.1 Bradyrhizobium altum
CACCGGCAATCGAGCCGCCGCCCGCCGCGATGCTGGCGATGTCGAGGCTGCGCAGCGCGATGCGCTGGCCCGCCAGCATGCCGTCGGCCGACAGCGAGGCTTCGCCGTCGGCAATCAGCGAGATGTCGGTCGAGGTGCCACCCATGTCGAACGGCACGAGATCGGGAATCCCGAGCATCTCGGCGCAGCGACGGCTGCCGGAAATGCCGCCGGCCGGGCCCGACAGCACGGTGCCCGCCGCAAGCCGCGAGGCTTCCTCGACCGGCGCCATGCCGCCATGCGACAGCACGACAAACAGCGAGCCTTTGAAGCCGGCCTCATGCAGGCTGCGCTCCAGATTGGTGAGATAGCGCCGCACCGTCGGCGCGACATAGGCGTTCACGATCGTGGTCGAGACGCGCTCATATTCCTTGATCTGCGGCAACACGTCGCTCGAGCGCGACACGCTGACATCGGGCAGCTCCTTCGCCAGCCGCTCGACCGCGGCGAGCTCATGCGCCGGGTTGAGATAGGCGTGCAGGAAGCAGACCGCAATTGAGTTCGCGCCGGATCGTTTCACCTCGGCGATGACATCGCCGAGGGCTGTGGCATCAAGCGCGACCGCTGCGCTGCCGTCGGCCTTCAGCCGCTCGCGGACGCCAAACCGTCGCTCGCGCGGCACCAAAGGCTCGGGCGGCGGCGTGCGCAGATCGTAGCGATCCGGCTTCAGCCCCTCGCGCATCTCGACGACGTCGCGATGGCCCTCGGTGGTCAGGAGCGCGACTTTAGCGCCCTTGCGTTCGAGCAACGCATTGGTCGCAACCGTCGTGCCGTGCACCAGGCGATCGGTTGCTGCGAGCATCGCCGCGCGCGTGACGCCGAGACGGCGCGCCAGTTCCTCAAGTCCTGCCATGACGCCGATCGACTGATCGGCCGGCGTGGACGGTGATTTCGCGAACACGGTGCGCCCGGTTTGATCCGTCGCAACCAGGTCGGTGTAGGTGCCGCCGACGTCAACCCCAATCGTGTACATCGCTGCCCTATACCGCTTTCGAAACCAGACCTTGGGCTGCGTCGCGCGCCCGCGCCTCCGCCGTTCGCTTCTCGGACGGACCCCAGCCGCCGCCACCGGACGAGCGAATCTCCAGGCAATCGCCCGGGCGCAACTCGATGCCGACCTCCTTGGTCTTCAGCACGCGCGGCGCGCGGCCTTCCGACAAGAGGCGGTAATGGTGCGGCTCACCGTCCTTGCCGCCGAGCATGCCGCAGGGGCCGTGCCGCGCGCCGTCGCCCGCGGTGTTGCCTTTGGCGGGCTTTGCCGTCTCCAGCACCATGTCGAGCGCAACGCCGAGCCCGCCGCGATGCTGGCCGTCGCCGCCGGAATCCGGCCGGAACTCGTGCTGGCGGAAATGCAAGGGAAAGCGCACCTCGGCAACCTCGATGCTGCCGAATTTGAGCCCGCCAACCGAATGCCACTCGCCGATCGAGGAATAGCCGTCGCCGCCCGGCGATGCGCCGCCGCCGGGCCGCGCCTGGAACATGTGCCAGATGAAATTACGTCCGTTGCGCGGATCCTCGCCCTGGATCGCGATGCGGAAGCGGCGGCCCCATCCACCCATCACGCGGTCCGGACAGGAGGCCGACATCGCCTTGATGATAGCCTCGACGATCTCATTCGAAGGGTGACTGGTGCACAGCGTCACGGGGCGGCCGGGATCGGCCCACACGATGGTGCCCTGCTTCGCCACCACCTTCAGCGGCCGCAGCGCGCCGGTGTTTTTGGGAATATCGGCATCGATCAGATAGGCAAAGGCCATCGCCACCGCGGCCTGCATGTTGGCGTGCGACGAATTGACGAAACTCGTCGACTGCGGATCGGAGCCGGTGAGATCGACCTCGATGTCACTGCCCTTCTTGGTCACCTTGGCCGCGATCTTGATGTCGGTGCGGCCGTGGCCGTCATCGTCGAGCAAAGCCTCACCATAGAACACGCCGTCCTTCCATGTGGACACCACGGCGCGGGTCTGCTGCTCGGTCGCATCAAGAATGGCATCGATCGCAGCCTCGACCGTCTCCGCGCCGAACTCGCTGAACAGCTTTGACACACGGCGCTCGCCGAGATGCGCGGCGCCCAGCATCGCCGCGAGGTCGCCGCGGAATTCCCTGGGGTTGCGGATGTTCAGCGCCAGCAGGTCGAGCAGATCCTCGCGCGGCTTGCCGGCCTCATAAAGCTTGATCGGCGGAATGCGAATGCCTTCCTGATAGATCTCGGTGGCGGCCGGATTGTAGGCGCCGTGCGTGGCGCCGCCGATGTCGCTCTGATGGGCGCGCACGATGGTCCAGAGCAATCGCTTGCCGCCGTCGAACACCGGCACGAAGGCGGTGAGATCAGGCAGATGGCTGCCGCCCTGATAGGGATCGTTGAGCAGGATGACGTCGCCGGGCGCGACATCCTTGAAGCGTTCCTCGACCGCGAGCGTCGCCCACGGCAAGGCGCCGACATGCACCGGGATGTGATCGGCCTGCGCGATCAGCCGCCCGCTGGTGTCGCAGATCGCCAGCGAGAAATCGCGGCTGGAATTGAGGATCTGCGAATAGGAGGTGCGAAGCATGGCTTCGCCCATCTCCTTCACGATCGACGACAGGCGGTGCTGGACCACGGAGCGGGTGATTGGATCGATCTTGGCGGACATCTTGGCCTTGTTGGCGCGTGGGATTGCGCAGCGAGGATCGAGGAACCGGCCGAGCGGAACCGGAATTCCCTCTTATAGCCAGTGGCTTGCCGATCGCAAATCGGCCGGTTCGGCCGGAACGGAGCATTCCGTCGATCAGCAAGTCGTGATCAACAATCTTCGACCCGGCGACGGAATAGAACTCACGCCACCGCGTCCCACCCATGCAAGCCGGCCCCAAAGGCCGAACCGCTCAGACTTCCCCGACAACTCGCAGGGTGACGCAATGCTTCCTCGATTCCTCAAACCCGGCCTCGCGCCGCTCGGCGCGGCCCTCCTGCTCGCCGTTGCCGCGGCCGCGTTCGCGCATGACGGCGATCATCCGGTCCAGACCGCGCAGACGGCCGACGAGAGCGCCTTCCTCGCCGAAAACGATGCGGCGATGACCAAGATGATGAATGACATGGCCGCCAAACCGAGCGGCGACATCGATCGCGATTTCGTCGCGATGATGACGCCGCACCACCAGGGCGCCATCGACATGGCCGTGATCGAGCTTCGCTACGGCAAGAACGAGCGCCTGCGCCGGATCGCACAGGAGATCATCGTCGAGCAACGCCAGGAGATCGACGCCATGAAGCTCGCGCTCGGTGAACAGGTCACGGACGCGACACCCGCCCCGACACAGCAACCCGGCGCGAAACCCGGCCCGGCGGCGACCACGCACGATCACATGAACATGCACCACGATATGATGAAGCAGGAGACCAAGTGATGACGAGCCAATTCATGAAGGGCCTGTTGGCCACCAGCTTGATCGCGCTCTCGACATCGGCGTTTGCGGGACAGGCGCCGGGCGCCGCGTCTTCGCCCGACATTCCGATCAGCCATCACGACCGCGTCTACGCCGCCGAGCAGTTCTCGAACACGGTGTCGGTCACCGATCCCGTCGACAACAAGCTGCTCGGCGTCATCCGGCTCGGCGACCCGCAGCCCGGCAATTTCAGCCCGCTCTACAAGGGGCAGGTGCTGGTCCATGGCATGGGCTATTCGCCCGACCACCACACCCTCGCCATCGTCTCGATCGGCTCGAATTCGGTGACCTTCATCGACACGGCAACCAACGCGGTCAAGCATGTCACCTATGTCGGGCGTTCGCCGCACGAGGCGTTCTTCACGCCCGACGGCAAGGAAGTGTGGGTCACCGTGCGGGGCGAGAACTACATCTCGGTGATCGACGCGCAGAGCTTCAAGGAAACGATGCGGATCGAGGTGCCGGCGGGACCGGGCATGCAGATCTTCTCGCCCGACGGCAAATACGGCTACATCTGCTCCTCATTTAATCCGGAGACCGACGTGGTCTCGGTCGCCGACCATCAGATCGTCGCGAAAGTGAAGCAGGAAAGCCCGTTCTGCCCCAACATCGCAGCGACCCCGGATGGCGAACAGGTGTGGTTCACGCTGAAGGATGTCGGCAAGACGCAGGTCTTCAACGCCAAGCCGCCGTTCAACCTGATCAAGACGATCGACACCGGCCCGATTACCAACCACGTCAATTTCGCGAAGACCGCCAAAGGGACCTTCGCCTATGTGACGGTCGGCGGCACCAACGAGGTCAAGGTGTTTCGCACCGACGACTTCTCGGAAGTCGCGACCATTCCCGTCGGCAACCTGCCGCACGGCATCTGGCCGTCCGGCGACGGCACGCGGGTCTATGTCGGCCTGGAAAATGCCGATGCGCTGGCCGCGATCGACACCGCGACCAACAAGGTGATCGCCAACATCCCGATCGGTCAGGCGCCGCAGGCGATCGCCTATGTGCCGAACGCCGCGCCGAATCCTGATGACCGTCAGAACCTGCAGGCGCTCGGCGTCGCCGGCCAGGCCGCCCACCTCGCGCTCGCGCCGAAGCACGAGGCCAAGGGCGACAAGCCGCCGACCAGCGTCTCGCTGTTCGATCAGGGCCTGATCCAGGTGGTGCAGGCATCGGTCACCGGGCTCGAATCCAAGCAGCGGTACGTGCTAGGATTGGCCGAACATGCCGACGGCACGGGATCGGTGGAGCCTCTGGCAGCCTTCATGACCAATCCCGCCGGCTCTGCGATCGTCAACGCCGCTGGTCCGATCCGCCAGATCGTGCAGAGCACGGCCAAGGCGGAACGGCGCTATCTCGTCATCGCATCAGGCGAACCGGCGAAACTCGGTGCGGTCATCCAGGTGCAAACGCCATGAACGACATGCTGCGCCTCGTCGAACCGCTGATACCCGCCTTGCGGCGGTATGCGCGGGCCCTCGTCCGCGACCACGCAGCGGCCGACGATTTGGTGCAGGACTGCCTGGAACGCGCCGTCATTCATTGGGAGCAGCGGCGGTCGGACAATCCGCGCCCGTGGCTGTTCGCCATCCTTCACAATCTCGCCATCAACCAGTTTCGCCGCGCAACGACACGCGGCGTCCATGTCGCGATCGACGAAACCAACGAGGATGCGTTCGGTCAGGAAGCCGCGCAGGAGCAGAAGGTGATGTATCGCGACGTCATGGCGAAGCTCGCAAAGCTTCCGCATGACCAGCGTGCGGTCCTCCTGCTCGTCGGCGTCGAGGATTTGTCCTACGCTGACGCCGCGAAGGTGCTCGGCGTGCCGATCGGTACGGTGATGTCGCGGCTGGCGCGCGCCCGCGAGCGGCTCCATCAAGAGTTGGAGGGCACTGCCGGCCAACTGGATCATAATGTCGTGCAATTGCGGAACAAGACATGAGCAATCGACCCATTACCGAAGACGATCTGCATGCCTATGTGGATCGCGCGCTGGAGCCGGAGCGCGAGGCGGAAATCAGTGCCTATCTGGAAAAGCATCCTGATATGGCCAAGCGCATCGCCGCCTACTCCGACGAGCGTAACCTGCTGCGATCGGCATTGCTGCCGATTGCCGAGGAACCGCTGCCGCCGCAGCTCAACCTCGCCAGGATGATCGAGCGCCCGCGCCGCCGCCCCTCGTCATTGCGTTGGGCGATCGCAGCGATGCTGATGCTCTCGATCGGCGGCCTTGGCGGATGGATGATCCGTGGCGCGACATTTGCGCCGGCCGGCGGGCTTGCGGCGCTGGCTGAAGAAGCAAGCGATTCCTACAAGGTCTACGCCTCCGATCACACGCGGCCGGTCGAGCTGCGCGACAGCGCCGAGCTTGTGCAATGGGTCTCCAACAGGCTGCGTCAGCCGGTCAAGCTGCCGGATCTGAGCAAGTCGGGATATCGTTTGATGGGCGGACGGGTGGTGCCGACGGCGCACGGTCCCGCGGCCATGTTCATGTACGACGATGATCACGGCGAGCGGCTTGTGGTCCTCACCCGTCCGATGACGTCGGATCAGAACGCGCCGATGGCCGCGCATTCGGGCGGCGACGTCGCCGGTTTCTCCTGGGCCGACGGTGGCACGGGCTATAGCCTCGTCGGGCCGCGCGGGGTCAATTCCTTGCGGCCGCTTGCCAACGAAATCCGCAAGCAGGCGCAGACGATCTAAACTAGAGCATGACGAGATTAGGTTGAGCTGGAACGGCGTCGAAAGTTCACCTCTCCCTTGGGAGAGGTCGATTTGCGCAGCAAATCGGGTGAGGGGTTACGGTCTATCGAGGGAGCAAGAGCCCTCACCCGGATTGCACTGGACGATGCTTCGCATCGCCAAGCGCAATCCGACCTCTCCCCAACGGGGAGAGGTGAACCGAGACCGCGCCAAGCCGATTCAACCAAAACTCATCCCGCTTTAGGCAGTGGCAGCCCTGGTATAGATCAGGAACAGCACAACGCCGATCACCAGGGCGCCTGCAATGAACAGCAGCACCGCGGGCAGCCCGAACAGCGCAGCAACGCCGGCGGTGCTGAATTGCAGCAGCGCCGCGCCGAGGAAGAACGCGAGATTGACCGACGACAGCGCCTTCCCGGTGTTCTGGGCGTCGACGAGCTGCCGCGTCATGCCGTAGATCAGCGGCTGCGCCGAGGTCGCAAACCCGATCAGGATCAGCAGCACCAGGTCATACTGCACCGGCATCACGGCGGCGCCGAGCAGGGTCGAGACCGGGAAATGCGGCGCGCCGGCGGCCATCAGCACCAGCAGCAGCGCGGCGACGGCATGGGTCGACGCCACCATGGTGCGGCGATGCCCGAACTTGCGATCGATGGCGCCGATACAGGCCGGGCCAATGATCATCGCCAGCGTGAACAGGCCGAGCACATTGCCGGCCTCGATGCGGCTCAGACCCTTCACATCCATCAGCCACGGCCCGCCCCACAGGCCGCGCAGCACCAGCGAGGCGCCGAGCGACACCAGCGACAGCGCGATCAATCCGCGCAGGCCGCGCGACAGGCCGAGCCGCAGCACCTCGGCCATCTGCTGCAAGGGCGAGGAATCGTCCGCATGCGCCGCCGGCTGCCGCGGCACCAGCGCGAATACCGCGATCAGCACCACAATGCCGAAGCCGGCCGAGCCCCAGAAGCCGGCGCGCCAGCCGAACTGATCGACCACGAAGGCCAGCGGGCTCGCCGACAGCAGCATGCCGATATTGCCGATCGAGAGGATCAGGCCGGACCACAGGCCGAACTTTGCCGCCGACATCTGCTTGGCCGCCAGCGTCATCGGGCACATCAGCATGCCCGAGGTGGCGATGCCGAGCATCAGTTGCCCGAGCACGAAGCTCGCGGGCCCCGTGGCGAGCGCCGAGACCAGTGTCCCGACCACGGTACCTCCGAGAAGGCTCAGCGACACCGGCCGCACGCCGAAACGGTCCATCGCGGCGCCGACCGGGATTTGCGAGGCGGCAAAGGAGAAGTGATAGATCGAGGTGAGGCTCGCCAGCGCCTGTGGCGAGGTGCCAAAATCTCGCGCCATCAGATCGAGGCTGATCGCGGGGATCGTGCGCAGCAGCGTCGACAGCATATGGCCAGAGGCCAACGCCAGAAGGGCAAGGACCAGGGCGCGGAACCCGATCCCCGCTGCTTCCTTCGTCACCACGCCGTCCATGAATCGCCCTTTCCCCAAGCAGTTGGGGGACGGGCGTAACATTATTGGGACAGGGGTGCCAAGTTTGGAGGCAACGCCCGCGATGCTGTCATCGCCGGGCTTGTCCCGGCGATCCACGTCTTTCTTCACGCGAAGCCGAAGGCGTGGATGCCCGGGACATCTGCGCGAAGACGCGCTTCGCGCTTCAGCCCGGGCATGACGAATTTATGGGAAGCGCGCCCCTTACTGCTTATGGAACACCAGCGTGCGGAGCTCGATGCTCTCGCGCGGCGCAGCATCCGCCGGCGTGGTCGGATCGACGAAGGCGGTGTGCGGTCCAAACCGCGTCCGGCCGTCGGTCGCCGAGTCGTAGCATTTCAGCAGGATCGCCTCGTCCGGCGTCATCTCGGGAATGTAGAACCAGCGGTGATTCGGATTGTACTTCACCGAATAGGTCTCGCCGCTGCGGTTCGGGTAGATCAGGTCGGAGGCGATCAGATCCTCCGGCGCGACCGTGGTGCCGTCGGCCATCGCAAGCGGCGAATCGCGCAAGGGGCCGCGGATCGGGCGCCACAAATTGATCACCTGGACGCGGCCCTTGACGAGTTGCTCGGCCTCGTCGGGCAAGTGCTCGAACACCCGATTGTGGCCGGAGACGGCGGTCTGGTCGACATGGACGCGGGTGGCGGGCTGGCGCGGGCCGCCGCCGCGAATGTCCGCCGCACCTTCGACACGCTTGCGCACGGTGTGATCGAAGATGAAAACGCGATCCGCCTTCAGCGTCGCCTTGAGGAAAGCCTCGACGGCCGGGTAGTAAACGTTGCGGACCTCGTTGTCGTCGTAATAGTCCTTTACGAAGGTCGGATGCTTGACCAGCGCAAAGCCTTCGCGATCGAGCGAGAAGCTGTCGGCGATCAGACGCCCGTCAAAGATCAGGACATTGTGAGCTTCGGGCAGTGCGGTGGATTTGGGTTCGCCGGGCGGCGGATCGAAAGCGTAAGTCCGGGGCTTGCCCGGCGTCGGCGCGAGATAATTCAGTTCAGCGGTCACAAACGGCAGCGACTCGATGCGAGTTTCTTGAAGGCCCATGGTGATCTCCCGGACTCGATTGTTCGTATGATTGATCTTGGCAGCGCCGGTGGGTGCGGCAAGGCCGCGGCGAAAATAGCAACGTTGCGGTTCTGGAAGGTGCCGGGCGGGGAAAATTCTTGCCAGGCGACGCTCGCGGACCGAATGGACGTTTTGAGGGATCACGGTTTCGTTAGCGGAGGTATCTGTCCGTGGCTTCGCTTCATCTCGCCCGCTTTCAGGGGCGGAAGCGCGTAGCGTAGCGTTGGAAATGTGTCACCGCGTCATCCTGAGGTGCGAGCGCAGCGAGCCTCGAAGGATGCGTGGCCCCGTCCGTGGCCGTTGACCCTTCGAGACGCCGCTTCGCGGCTCCTCAGGGTGACGGGAAAACTCTGTGTCGCAATTGCGCGATTACGCGCACCGCCCGCGCGGCTACGCTACAGGCCCGCGCCCTTCTCCACCGCCGCAGCAAACGATCGGTCGACGATGTCGGCGGCGTTGATCTTCTGCCGGATCAGGCCCCAGCGGTCGTAGAGATCGATGGTCTTCTGCTCGTCGGCCACCACGCTGTCGTCGATCGGCGCGATGCGGATCTTGGCCCGCGTCAGCCAGTTCAGCGGCACCGCGGGCGGGATGTTCATCAGCCTGCCCCAGGTCGCAGCGTAGCCTTCGACATTGTTCTGCGACCATGCGCGCGCGGCCGCGAGGCGACGCACGAAATCCTCGAGCTCGGCGCGCTTGCCTTTGATCGCATCCGGCGTCGCGACCTGGAAGCCGAGGCCGCCCGTGATGCCGTCGGCCGTGATGACACGGCGCGACTTGAACAGCACCTCTTCCTGGCTGACATAAGGCTCCCAGGTCGACCAGGCGTCGACAGCGCCTTGCGTGTACGCGACCTTGGCATCCGACGGCGCCAGGAACACGATCTGTACGTCGCTCGCCTGCCAGCCCTTCGATTCCAGCGCGGCCAGGATCAGCTGATGGCCGATCGAGCCGCGGCCGGTCGCGATCTTCTTGCCGCGCAGATCGTCGAAGCTCTTGATCGGGGAATTTTCCGGCACCACGACTGCGAGCCCGTCGCGCGACTGCCGCACAGCCGCGATCGCCTTCACCGGAATTTTGGCGGCGGCCGCGAACGTAAACGGCGCATCGCCGACCAGGCCGGTGTCGATCGCACCCGCGCCCAAGGCCTCCAGCAGCGGCGCCGCGGCGGCGAATTCCTTCCATTCGATCTTGTAGGGAACGTCCTTGAGCACGCCGGCCGCTTCCATCACGGCCTGCGAATTGCCCTTCTGGTCGCCGACGCGCAGCGTGGTCTGCGCGACGGCGGCGTCGATGGCGACGAGCGCAAGCGCCGCCGCGACAATGAGACGGATCATTCGGCGGCGATCCCCCGCTGCTGGTCGCGCGTTTCGATCAGCTTGCGGGTCAGCGGGATCAGCTCGCGGCCATAGTCGATGGCATCGACCAGCGGATCGAAGCCGCGGATCAGGAAGTGGCTGACGCCGAGATCGTAATAATCGGCGAACACTTCGGCGACCTGCTCGGGTGTGCCGACCAGCGCGGTGGTGTTGCTGTTGGCGCCGGTGAGCTTTGCGATCTCGGTCCACAGCCGCTTGTCGATCCGCGTGCCCTGATCGGCCAGCGCCAGCAGCCGCTTGGCGCCGTCGGTCGCGTGATTGGGCCGGCGGTAACCGGTCTGGTCCTGCAACGCGGTGGCGCGCGCGAGGATATGCTCCGCCTTCGCCCATGCCTTCTCCTCGGTGTCGGCCAGGATCGGCCGCACAGACAGGCTGAAGCGCGGCGTCGGGCGGCTGTGCTTGGCCGCGGCCGCGCGCACCCGCGCGGTGACGTCGCGCACCTGCGCGTAGGATTCACCCCACAGCGCGAAGGTATCGGCGTGCTTGCCCGCGACCTCGACCGCGGCGTCCGAGCCGCCGCCGACAAAGGTGTAGATGCCGCCCTTCTGCAACGGCTTCACCTGCGAGAAGCCGTTCTCGACGTTGTAATACTTGCCGCTGTAGTTGAACGGCTTCTCGCTGCTCCATTCCAGCCGCACCACGTCGAGGAATTCGCTGGTGCGGGCGTAGCGCTCGTCCTTGTCGTCGAGCGTGTTGCCGTCCTGGCGCAGCTCGATGGCGTTGCCGCCGGTGATGACGTGAAGCGAGACGCGGCCGCCATAGAACTGATCCAGCGTCGCGAGCTGGCGCGCCAACAGCGTCGGCGCGGTGAAGCCCGGACGCTGCGCGATCATCACCTTGAGCTGCTTGGTGATGGTCAGGACGTGCTGCGCGACCTGCAGCGCGTCCGGCGTGGTCGAGTGGAACGCCAGCAGCGCGCGGTCGAAGCCGGCCAGCTCATGGGCCTTGGCGACGGTCTCGATATAGGGCGGATCGAGCACCGGGCCTGAGCGGACGATGGTCTCGGAGGCATTGTTGTTGGTGATGAAGCCGATGAACTCGACCGGCATGACTGACAACTCCGTTGTTGTTGTTGTTGTTGGCTGTTGTTTCAGACGCCCAGCACGGAGCGTCCGGCGGAGACACGGGTGGCATCATCTTGCGGGGTATGGACGCGGCCGCACAGCACGTCGCGGTAATGCCGCTCCAGCGGATTGGTTCGCGACAGGCCGTGATTGCTGGTCAGCGACAAGGCATCCTCCACCACTGCTGCGGCGTTATTGGTCACCGTCGGCTTGATGATGTTAGACTCGATCGCGGACAGCGGGAAGCCGTTATCGAAATCGGCGGCAAAGCTGTCGATCAGGCGGGCGTTGACCGCAAGCCGAGCCTCGATGCCGCCGACGACCTCCTGGATGCGCGGCAGCGTCGCCAGCGGCGCGCCGAGATTGGCGGGCACCCGCTCCTTGAGGAATTTGACCAGCCAGTCGCGCGCCGCGCGGGCGATGCCGTCATAGATCGCGGCGACGAAGATCGCGTGCACAGTCGCCTGGGTGACGTCGGGAACCTTCCAGTCGTCGGGCCCACGAACGTCGATCTCAGAGTCCAGCGGAAACACCACATCGTCGAAGATCACGGTGTGGCTGCCGCTGGCGCGCAGGCCGAGATGATCCCAGGTCTCTTCGATCCGCGTTCCCGGCAACCCGGCGGGAACCAGAAACAAACCGACACGCGTCTCCGGCTCGTCGGTTTTCGCCCAGACCGAATACCATTTCAGGATCGGCGCGCCGGTCGAATAGATCTTGCGGCCGGTCAGCCGCCAGCCGGTCTCGG
>NZ_JACMYP010000266.1 GCF_020889705.1 Bradyrhizobium altum
GAAAACACAACGGGAAAGAAGCGCGGCCGCAGGCCGCTGCCGGCGAACCTGCCGCGTGAGCGCGTCGAGTATGACCTGCCCGACGATCGGAAGGCGTGTCCTTGCTGCCGTGGCCAGATGCATCGCATGGGCGAGGCTTGTCACCGAGCAACTTCATATCGAGGTACCGGACAAGGGTGAAACACAGGCCGACTGCATTCGCCGCTTCCGCCAGCAACATAGTGTCCCCATCCTCAATGCTCTCAAGGTATGGGTCGAGGATCGGGCCGATTGCGCCCGCCGTGGTCCGCACAAGGTCGATGTCCTCCGAATACCGCAGAGGCTTTGGGAAGTGCAGTTTGTTGAGCGCCGTTCCGCCACGGAAGCGAAGCTCTTTGCGCAGGAATGGGTCGTTGAAGAGCTCGACCAGCGCTCGTGCGATGATGAGGTCCTGCTCGACTTGCCGCTGCTCCGCCCACGGCGCATGCTTTGACCAAGCGATGATGTTCTGCGCGGGGATCATTCATCGATCTCCGGATAACGCCGCACTATCACGCGCCAGCGCTCGCTGCGCTCGACAGGCGTGGGTTGCGCCTTCTCATCCTTTCGACGCTCCGGTTCGAGCGTGACCCACGGCATCGTCTCTTTTTCAAAGAGCTGGTTACGAAGCGCATTGGCGCGCTCGGCGTGACCGAGCCGATCAAGCAGATAGCCGACCCGCTGGCCGCAAGCGCGCTCGAAATGCGCCGACATTGCCGCCAGCTTTTGACCATCAATGCTTTCCGCGAGGTCCGTCATGACGGTCGCGACGGCATCGATGCCGCCCGCCACGTGCATGTAACGGAAGAGGTCAAGCGCCGTTAGTTCGGGCCCTGAAATCTTCATGCTGCCCGTATCCGTCTTTCGATCAACGATGCCCTCGTGGACGCTCTCCAGGTCTTTGCGGAAATGGAACGTAACCCAAGAGCGCCCCGCCCGGATCTTGCGGAGTTGCTTGTCTGTCACGACTTGGAATTCCATGACGGCATGATGCGTAGCGCCGTGCAGCTCAGCCGCCTTGAGCAGACCGACATAGTAGGGACGCTCCTCATGCCGCATCAGCGCGTCGATGTACCGGGGGGGGGGGTGGTGGTGCCTCCCAGCTCATGAATTGCGGCGGGACGGCCACGTAGAAACCGTGCCGGGGGTTGAACAGCATGTGGCGTTTCTGGAGCCGCGCGGCGGCTTTGAGGAAGGCAGCCTCCGTGATGCCGAGGGCAGCGATGGCTTCGGCGCGCGTGAACGTAATGCGCCCCTCCGACTGGAGAGTTGTGACGAAGTTCGGGAGACTGGAACCGGCCTGTAGCATCATATTCAAAAATAGGTTATAGATGTCCAATTTTCAATATGATGCTATATCGAGTCATGCAACATATGCATATTTCGGCCCAAAAACGTCCATTTTTTAATATGATCAATAGGCTAGGACTCCGCACATGACTGCCGATCTCTTCACGCACCGATTTGCCTTCGGCGCCGTGCCCTATGACGGCGCTGATCTCGTGCCCTTTGGCGATAAGCTGGCCGCCACCCCCTTGTCCTCTTTATGGGGCTGAGGGCATGGGCCAACCCACAAGATCATCCCGTACGAGAAGCGGCTCGCCAATCGAGTCCACTTTGGGATGGAGCTATCTATCGCGAGAGGCGCTCGCCCGCGCCAAGGCGCAGATGGATGAAGAATCCATGGGCGTGCGCGATGAGATCGGCTTTCTGACAATCCATCAGCGTTATGCCGATCGCTTTTTTCCGGGCACATCGGTGCTGCATAGCTCCGCCCAGACTGCTGTCACTGCCGTGGGTCGCCCCGTCGCTTCCCTGGTGGCCGCTCGGCGGAGATTGGAAGAATGCGGCGGCCGAGCTCAAGCTCCTGATGTTCAGCCGCTTCCGCGCAACGCCGCCCAGTGTCGCTGCACTGCTCAGCTTTGGCGTCGAGGCCCATTGCCTTCCCCGAAAACATGACGGCTATGAAAAGACCTATAGGCGCCGCCGCTTCAAGCTGGCGGCCGTTCCCGGACCCGTTATGGCAGCCTTCCACCCTTCGTCGTGGCTGATCCGAACCGGGCACGGCCATTGGAAATGCCCCACACCGTGTCCGGTGTGAGCAAGAGCTCTGCACGTTGCGGGTCGGCCATCGGTGGACGGCCCCTTTGCCGCGCCAGCGTGCCTCGCCGCTGCTCCGGGAAGGAATCGCACAGAGCTATCCGGTCGGGAATGACGGTTACTCGCTGGCATCCTTGCGTTCGCGGATGGCGAGCCGGCCGGCAACGGGTAAGCGCAGCCAAACTCAAACGGCTTGCAGCGGTTGAGACCGGTTCGACGGCGCCGCTGCTCTGAGCAACGGGATTCTCAGGATCGAGGTTACAAGCGCTCCCGTGAGGTCGCCGTGGCCGCTCAAGCCGAGTGCCGGGGACAAAACGCGATTGTTTGCGGAGATCTGGCGAGCGCTGACTCGATGACTCGATTTATTCGGTAAGCCATCTGTTCATGCCGAGTCAGCTTCCTGGCAAGTCGAGGTTTTCCCCTCTCCGCTGCCGCAAGCGCCAGTCGGACCGAAGTGACGAGCGGACGGCGAACGCAACCGCGACTCCGGAATGACCCCGAATTCGGTTGCGCGCAGGTCAGGTTTACGTCAGGTGCGGGGGATATGATCGATCCCAGAGCGCGTACGTGGCGCAAGAAATTTCCGGTTTGGCGAGTCACGTCAGCGCAGGGTAAGGAGCTGCGCTCAGAGGCGTTGAAACAAAGTCGTTGAGGCCGCCGCGGCAGCACAGTGTGTACCAAACGTTGTAATCGGCGCATTCTCGCTTGCATGGGAGCAGGATTTTGACGGGAGTTGACCGGCGCGGGAATGCGCCAAGCGGACCAGGCGCGCACTGTTCCCGTGGTGAATCAGACCTTGGGGATGGAAGAGATAGTTCGACGTTCAGTTCTGTCGTGCAGCGCTTGCGCTCTGAAAATCGAGATTTAGGAGCCTCATCCGCTCAAATACTATCTTCGGCCGGCGATGTCCGACGCCGCACGCCAGCCGATCCCTCCGTTGATACGCGCGAGGGCCAGGGCGGTTTTCGCCCTTTGCCGCATGGCGGTGCCCCAAATTGGGAAGAAAGTTCGTCGCGTTCCGGAACCGAGGGCCGCGGTGCCGATCGGTCCAAGAGTTCACAACAAAGTATCCCCTCCTTGCACAGACAATCCGTATCCAACCTGGAGCGCGAAACAAAAAGGCGGCGCATGGATAGTGTCGCCACGCAGAGCACGCAAAGTGCAATCTCAGAACAACAATCAAGCGCAGCTCTAGACGCGATTTATTTCGCCCGTGACATTGTTGGATTCTCACGTGCGGTGGTGGAGTATGACAGACGGCTGCAGGCGGCGGGCGAAGGGGTCCATGCAGCCTTCGTGCAAAAGGCCGCCGCCCAGTTCAGACGTCAATTTGTCACGCGCTTCGAGGACGATATCCGTCGCGGGAAATCATGGGGTTACGCTACGGCATGCAATGCAGTAGCTCGCGAGACCGGAGGTCAGGAAGGTGTCGAAGCTTGCAAGGCGATGGCAGCCCGGGTGGCGCGGCTTCATGATGCGTTAGTGCGTGAAGTCGAACCCAAAGCTCTTTCGCTTCTGGCGGCATCATTTGGTCGGTATCCGCTGTCCACGACATGCCGCGAGGGCACGATCAGAATCGCCGAATATTGCCGCGATGAAGGCAGGGCACTTCTTGGGGCGCTGACTAGTCAAAGTCTGTCGTTGCTGGTGAACGGTTTCAGCAAGTGGCCAGGCCGGGCAGAAACTCGTCAGGGCACGGAAGCCGTCGCCCGTGAGGTCCGTCGTCGCGCCGACCGCCGTTTCCAACTCTCCGATTTTGATCAGCAACACGTGGCGAACCTTGTGAACGGTTTCAGCAAGTGGCCAAATGCTGCCGATTGTTGCGAAGCTATGATCGCGCTCGCCGGTGAGATCCTTCGCAGCGACCACAAGCTCTCGCTGCTTACTCGGCAGAGCCTGGCGACATTTGTCAATGGGTTCAGCAAGTGGCCGGAACAGGCAGCGTCTCGCCAAGCCGCAGTCAAAATCGCCGGCGAGGTTCTCCGCCGCGACCGCCGCGGCCGGCTCTCTGAATTCAATCAGCAGGAACTGGCGAACGTGGCGCAGGGTTTCGCCCAATGGCCGGACGAGGCGGCGTTTCGCGAAGCCGCAGGCGCAGTGGCCGGTGAGGTCCTCCGCCGTGACCGCCGCTCCCGGCTCTCTGAAGTTAGTCCGCAGAACCTCGCGATTCTGGTGAACGGCTTCACCAAATGGCCAGAAGAGGAGCGGCCTCGCCAAGCTATCGCAGCGATTGCCGTTGAGGTCAGTCGCCGCGCCGCCCACGTCGGGTTCGGCCTATCTGATTTTAATCACCAGGACCTGACGAACCTGGCGAATGTTTTTAGCAAATGGCCGGACGAGGCGGTCTATCGCCAAGCCACAGCCAAAATCGCCGCAGAACTCTCTCGCCGCGCCCGCGAGCAAGGGCTCACTGATTTTACTCATCAGGATCTGGCGAACCTGATGAACGCGTTTAGCAAATGTCCGGACGATGCGGACTATCACCAAGCGACAGTCGCGATCGCCAGCGATGTCATTCGCCGCCTCGCCCAACTCTCTGAGTTTAACTTCCATGACCTGATGCACCTGGTGAATGGTTTCAGCAAGTGGCCACAACAGGCGAACTGTCGCGAAGCAACACTCGCGATCGCCGATGAGATCTTTCGCCGTGCCGACCGGTTCTCTCATCTTACGCCACGGGCGCTGGCGATATTTGTGAACGGGTTCAGCAAGTGGCCGAAACAGGCGGCGACTCGCCAAGCCACAATGGCGATCGCCAGTGAGGTCATTCGCCGGGCCCGTACGGAATTCGGGCTCTTTGATTTTAATCACCAGGATCTGGCGAACCTGGCGAATGGTTTTAGCAAATGGCCGGACGAGCCAGCTTCTCAGCGAGTTACAGGTTTGATAGCCAGGGAGATCCGTCGCCGCGCCTCCTGGCTGTATGATTTTACTCTCCAGGACCTCGCTAATCTGGTCAACGGTTTCAGCAAGTGGCCGGAATCGCCGGATAATCGCGACGCCACATTCGCGATCGCAGGCGAGGTCCTTCGCCGCGCCGTACTCTCTGATGTTACCCCGCAGCAACTGGCGAACCTGGTGAACGGCTTCAGCAAGTGGCCGGACGGGGATGACTGCCGCAAAGCCACGATCGCAATCGCCGTGCAAGCCGGTCAGCGCCTGCTCTCTTTCGCTCCGCAGGTACAGGCGACCTTGATGAACGGGTTCAGCAAGTGGCCGGACGAGGTGGCGTGCCGGCAGTCCACGATGGACATCGCGCGCGGGTTGGGTGCTCGAGGGCAAAGATTGGGTGCGTTCACCACGCCTCAGCTCAGTATGCTCGCGAATGCTCTGTCGCGAACGATCATGAGGGCAGAGGATACCGGAGAGATTACGGACGCTGCTCTGGCGAAGGATCGGTTGCACAAGCTCGCTCACTATCTGCACTATGATAATGATCGCCTGGGGCAGGCTACCGTACTGCATATCACAAGCATTTTCAAGGCGCTGGGTAAGGCTCGGCTGTTTGATGATCTCGGTTTGCTCGCACCGACGGGCTTGAATCGGCTCTCGGAATTGCGTCAAGCCCCTGATTTTAGTACCCGGAACGATCTGGAAACCATGGGCAATCTGTGTGCTGCTCTGCTGCCGCTGGCGCGCAGCCCGCAGAACCCGCTGCGCCGGCACCGCAGGCAGGCCCTCAACCTGCTCAACGAGCTGCAGCCTGTGGTAGAACACAAGATAGAGGCGCATCTGAGCGCAAGAGACGCCGAGCGGACCCGTGGGCCGCTTGCAAGCCGCCGCCCCGCTTTATCGATCTATCAGACGCTCAAAGCTCGCGCGGTCCTGGAGAGATTGTTCAGGCGACCGTATGTCGAGGGCAACAGGCCCGAGTTACGGATCAGGCAGGAAGAGCTGCAGCATGGGACCAGAGAGATCCTGGCTGGCGCGCGCGACCTGATTCAAGGCGATCTTTCCACCATGAGCTGGAACCTGATCGCGCAGATCGAGTCGGACAGTCCAGTGGATGCGCTGGACTTCTTCATGGAGCAGGATCCGGCGGCGATCCGGGCGCAACATCCTGCGTCGGTCTTCGACGTGCATCAGGTCTTGCGAGCCATGGACCACGCCCCGAGGTCTCCGCAGGGCGAGGCGGGACTGATGCAGCTGCCGGTGGTGGACATGCAGGGTCGGCCGGTGGCCACGGACCCGGAGAGACGATATTCGATTTTTCATCGCCTGACCTCGGGGGCCTTGCCCGTGGTCGCAGTGCAACTGCCAGCCCCCCCGAGCGCCTTCATGTTGGCGCGTACTGTGAGCGTCGCGGGTGTGCCGTACCGCATGGACCTGTTCGGCGGCAGCAAGTTAAAGCCGCCGCGATTGACCGTGTCCCAGATTGCGGCGCGTGCTCCAGGCGAGCCACCGAATCGTGGGGGAAAGTTGCTGGCGATTCCTTATGCCGAAACCGCAGCGGGCACAGCCTTCGAGCAGCTGTGGCGCGCTTGGGCGCCTTTCAAAGAGGCCTATTACTACACCCAGCGCAGGGGTTTTGCGGCGCCTCCAACGATCAAAGGTCTGTCTCCTCACGACTACGCGCTGGAAGGCGCCTTCAAATTGGTGCTACTGCCGGACCGCCCTGCCAACCAGGAGCATCCCTTCAGGTTGATGGGGCCGGACGGCCCCATTGCATTACGACCGCATGACGGCTGCGGCTTCATCAGGGCCTCGCTGGCCAGCCTTATGCCGGCAGTTCGTCGGGCCGGCGAGCGGGAAGGTTCTGACCGGGTGCTCGCCTTTGGTGAGGGAAGGAAGTCAGCCCTGCCAGTTTCGGCAATGCAACATTATCCGCGCAGCGAGCTAGTGGCAGATGAGGCGCGCGAGAGGGCCAGGAGCTGGCTTGAGAGCCGGGAAGGGCAAACGCTGACGTCCGAGGAGCTGTTTCGCACCGTGACGGCCGCAAACATCAATGGTCCGGGCGCTGTGGCCGTCCCGTCCGCTGATGGCTGCCTCCATGTGCCGACGCTCAAGAGCGAAACGTTGAGCGGTGGTGGCGTGCTGGTCGGGCGGTCTCCTTATGACAAGCCCAACCTTCGCCCGTTCGCCCCCGACCAGGTCAGGTTGTCCGCTGATGGGGACGCGACTGCGTCGTTTCTCGATCATTGCGTGACGATGCAATACAGTTTCAATGTCGCCCAGAAGTCGGGGAACGAGTTGGCAGCCGACGATCCGACCTTCTTTGCCAAAGGACTTCTGATCGTGGTGCCGGATGAGATGTGGCCAGCCGACTTCGCCGGCCGTGGGCTGGTGATGTCTGCCGAGGACGTGAAGTGCCATTCGAGCTGGACCAAACGTAAGGACCGCGTAAAAATGGACACACCGGTCGACTGCGTCGGCATCCTCCAGGCGACCGAGTTGTTTGCTCCGGGCTCGCTGGTTGCCGTGCCACCCGGTGAACAGAAGAAGCTTGACGGCGACTTCGATGGGGATAGCATCGTCATCATCGGCGACCGGCCACAGCTTTACGAGCATGTCAGGCAATTCGATCAAGAGGAGCAAGCTCGCCAAATGGGCTCGCTCAAGCCGCCAAAGTCGCACACACCGGCGATCGAGGATGGTCGCTACAAGTTCGGTCGCGGCAGCCAGATCCTCGCCGCCACACGGAATGTTCTGGAAATCTATACCGGCCTGCAGCGAGGCTTTCTGGCTCAATCCCATGAATGCCGACAGTGGTTTGCCGAGCGTGCCGTCTTCGGCACGTACGAAGGAATTCACCGCGAGCTCCAGCGAGACATCCGTCACCTGCTAAGCCAGGAGCAGATAACTGGCCAGGATGTCCAGGACAGGCTCGAGAAGGCGAGACGTGAAATTGATGTCGCCAAGCATCCGGTCGCCCACGAAATAGCCGAATTGGTCGTCGCCGATCTCGAGGCGTGGACGACGAAGCAGGATGAAAAGATCCTGCCCGATACAGTCGAAAGCGTGAGCGAGACAGGCCTAAGGGTGAGCCCAGCACTCTCCGAGATTTTCCCGGACCTGGCGGAGGCCTATACTGCAACTCTTCACCCGCGAGACCGCCTCGAGCTCTTGCTCGACCACTATCCTTCACGCATCGATCTCGGGTCGAATCCGTCACGCATCGATTCAAGACCGGATGGTTACGATCCAGACGACCTCATACAAAGCGCAAACAATCTCTTGAGCCTCGGCATCAAGGTCGGAACTGACGCCTACAAATCCGACACTGGTGCCTACGCCTTTATGTTCAAAAGCGTGCACCTTCAGCGCCTCCTGCAAAAGACACCGGGGTTGAAATCAGTAGCTTACACGAAGAGCATCGCGGCTACCCTCAGCCAGGGTCTGTTCGATGTCGATGCGAGATTGGAGGATCTCAAGGACAATCCGACGCTGGCGGCTTCAGTCATGCAAGCCGCGATCAAACTTGCTGCCGAGCGAGGCGTTCTGCCTGAACCCAAGGCCCGAGGTCTTGCTGCCGATGATTCCGTCAAGACAATCACATTGACTCGCGAGCAGGCCGCACAGCGCGCCCAAATGGAGGTTTCCCGCGCTCAAGCTCAAGAAAAGGATATCACCCTAATGGCAAACTCGGTTGCTGAAGCCCTTAGGAAAGCCGACATCAAGGTGAAGATGCCTCATTTGCGTTGGGCCTTGAGATCGATAGACTCGATGACGGACCAGCTCATCGGAATGCGGGCCCCGATTGAGGCCGGCGCCCAGCTGATCAGCAACGCTGTACGCCACGTATTCGAACTCCCTGATGAGGAATTTGCACGTGCCTTCAAGAAAGCCATTCTAAGCTTCGACGAGAGCGGCTATCTCGAGGTCAGCACGACCAACTGGTTCAGGGCGCGATCGCCGACCTTCGTCGGCATCAAGACTGTGCTGGCCACGCCAGGGGGCTACTGCTTCGAGGTGGAGTTCCACACGGCAGACAGCTACAAGGCCAAGATCGACAATCATGACACGTACAAGGAACTGCAGAGACTGCAGCGAGGGAGCCGAGAGCCTTTGGATCAATCCATAGCCAAGCCACTCCTAGAGCGCGTGCGACAGGCCTGCAACAAGGTTGCCATACCCGATGGGATCATAGAGATTCCTCACTGGGAAGCCGACGCGGATAGTACAGTTGGTGGCAGCCTGGTTCCTCTGCTGCAAGTGGACCCGCCGAGACGCACGGCGCGCCCCCGATGACAGCAAAGATTCTTGACACCCCGAGCGCGCGGCCGATCGTTCTCGTCGGCATGATGGGTGCCGGCAAATCCAGCCTTGGCCGTGCACTCGCCAAGGGACAGGCTGAGAGTTCGTCGATTCCGATAAGGAGATCGAGGCGAAGGCCGGTAAGTCCATGACCGAGATTTTTCGCTGAGGCAAGCCATGCGCATTTCGGGAATTTTGAGGTGAATGAGATCAGGCACTCGCTCGAACAGGGCCGGCGGTGGGTGGAACCTGTGGTTGAGGGTTCATGATCGAGGGAGTCCGGCATCATACCGGGAGAAAGCGGTTTCGATCTGGCTCAATACCAAGAGGACGTGATTAGGCGGGACCTGAGGCACAAAACCAAGCGTCCGAAGATGCAAACCGCCGACCAAGACTAGTACCCACTTTTCTTGGATCGTGAGTCGTGATTCAAGATATGAATGATCCCCGAAGCAAGAGAAGTCCACCTTTCGCAGAAAGATCGCAAGGTGCTTGAGGCGTGTTGGCGCTCGCCGGTGACGTTGCAGCGCGATTTGAAGCGGGTGCGGATAGTTCTGTTGGCGGCGGAGGGGCGTAGCACCCGCTCGATCGCCAAGGAAGTCGGAGTCCAGCCGCGGATTGTCAGCCTTTGGCGGCGCCGCTATGCCGATCATGGCCTTGAAGGGCTGCAAGACAAGCCGCGGCCCGGCAAGCAGCCATCTATACGAAGGCCACCGACAAGCGGATTCTGAAGCTGCTGGATAAGCCGTCCCCGCAAGGATTTGCGCGCTGGACCGGCCCTCTGCTGGCCGAGGCGCTGGGTGATGTTGACGTCCAATATGTCTGGCGGTTCCTGCGCAGCCACAAGATTGACCTCGTAGCCCGCAAGTCCTGGTGCGAGAGCAACGACCCGAACTTTACGGCCAAAGCCGCCGATGTTGTTGGCCTCTATGTCGCCCCGCCCGCGAAGGCCATTGTGCTATGCGTGGACGAGAAGCCCTCGATCCAGGCCTTGGAGCGAGCGCAGGGTTATCTGAAGTTGCCCAATGGCCGCGCCTTGACCGGCCAGAGCCACGATTACAAGCGGCATGGCACCACAACACTGTTTGCGGCCCTTGAGGTCGCCACCGGAAAGATCATCGCGACGCATTCAAAACGTCGTCGCCGCGTCGAGTTTCTCGATTTCATGAACAGCATCACCGCGGCCTTTCCGGGCCGAAAGCTTCACGTCATCCTCGACAACCTCAACACCCACAAGAAAAACGAGCCTTGGCTCAAGTCAAGTCAGGTCCCGGTGTCACAATGGCATGACGTGATTGCCGAGCCGATGACTTCATGATGCCTCCTTCTTCGAACGCTTGGTGCGTCGTACCCGGTTGCGAAGCTGGGTAATTTGTTTGTCTGAGAGCTCGATCTGCCATGGCTGGCCTTTGGCCAACTGACGACCTACCAGCAATCCGCGCGCAAGATAATCGAACACCGTCTGCGAGGTTACACCAAGCTCGGCCGCAGCGCCCTGAATCGAGAAGCTACCGTCAGGCCAGCGCATCGGATTCTTGTCCACGCCGTTGATTTTGATGGTGGGAATGCCCCAGCGGGTACGCAACAACCAGACGTTCTCGCCTTTGAAGGCGCAGCCTCGGGCCGCGACGAAGCCTTCCTGATTGAGTATTGCCGCGATCTCGCCATCCATTTTGTGTTCAGCATTCAACTCGACGATCCGTCGCCGCAACCGATCAATGTCGATGTAATCGCGGTAGGTGTGAACGCGCCGTTGTACGTGATGCTCGCTGGTTGCGCCGGTCTGCCAGACGATCTTGAGCCACACCTGACCTCGGGTCCGCTTCTGATCAAGAACGACTTCGCGGATGACAAATCGTAGAATGCGCTTGCGATCGGCTGCCGACGTGGTGACCGTATTCCAAATCCGCGGCAGGTTCTCGCCGAGCGCTTGTAGCCCAGCGCGTTCCGCCGGGCCAATCAGAAGCGGCTCTTGTACGCGCCAACGCGCATGCTGCTGCTCGACCGCCTCGACGACACGCAGCTTCTCTTCCCAAGCCCGCTCAAGTGAGCGCGCCACAAGACGGTTCTCGGGTTCTACGGCGTCATACTGACGCCGAGCGCGCTCGGCCTCGTAGCGGGCGCGCTCCACGCGAAGCGCCCACTGGCGCTCGAGCTGACGGTTCTCCTGCTCCAGTTGGCCCGCCGCCGCGAGTGCGATCTCAATCTGATCCGGCACCAGGGCATCGAGGACCACCCGCTCGACCAGCGCGTCAACCGCCAAGGCCCGGACTTCCTGACACAATGCAGTGCCTTGCTGGTCCCGATCCGAGCGGCAGCAATAGACCGGATAGTCGGCATTCGGGCCCGTGTAGCGCATGCTCATGCGCCGTCCGCAGCGGCCGCAGATCGCAATTCCTTGTAACAGGGCTGCCCCCTTGCGCGGTACGCCAGAATGTCCTGCCTCATAGCGGAAGACGTTATCCGCCAGTCGCCCCTGGTTGGCCATGAACTCCTCCCAGCTGATATAGCCTGGGTGAGCGGCGTGGAGGCAAACCGCCCAATCCTCAATCGCCACCTTGACCGTTCCCGTCAGCGATCCCGGCAGGCATCGGCTCGGATCCTTTTGCCGGCGGCCATAAACGTAC
>NZ_JACMYP010000267.1 GCF_020889705.1 Bradyrhizobium altum
GTGAGGGGCCCCGTCCTCGAAGGGTGTTCGTGGAGGCAGCCCCTCACCCGGATCGCTCCGCGATCCGACCTCTCCCCGCAAGCGGGGCGAGGTGAAGGAAAGTGACGCTTGTGATCTCCAACGCGGACCGCCCATGGCCTTCTATGTCGTCCAGTTCCTGACCGGTCTTGCCAGCGCGGCGTCGCTGTTCCTGGTCGCTTCGGGCCTGTCGATCATCTTCGGCGTGACGCGGATCGTGAATTTCGCGCATGGCGCGTTCTACATGCTCGGCGCCTACGTCGCCTTCACGCTGACCGAGCGCTTCGCCGGCGCATTCGGTTTCTGGGGCGGCATCGTGGTCGCGGCGCTGGCGGTTGCCGCGATCGGCGTGCTGGTCGAGATGGTGCTGCTGCGCCGGATCTATCATTCGCCCGAGCTGTTCCAGTTGCTCGCCACCTTCGGCCTCACGCTGATGGTCGAGGATCTCGTGGTGCTGATCTGGGGGCCGGACGATCTGGTCGGCCGCCGCGCGCCCGGCTTCAAGGGCGCGATCGATTTCTTCGGCCAGAATATTCCGAGCTACGATCTGTTCCTGATCGTGCTCGGGCCGGTGGTGCTCGGTGTGCTCTGGCTGTTGTTCCAGCGCACTCGCTGGGGTGTGCTGGTGCGCGCGGCAACGCAGGACCGCGACATGGTCGCAGCGCTCGGCGTCAATCAGAAATGGCTGTTCACCAGCGTGTTCGCGCTCGGCGTCTTCCTCGCCGCGCTCGGCGGCGCGCTGCAGATTCCGCGCGATGCGGTCAATCATGCGATGGATCTGCGCGTCATCGTCGAGGTCTTCGTCGTGGTCGTGATCGGCGGCCTCGGCAGCATCATCGGCGCCTTCGTTGCGGCGGTGCTGGTGTCGGAGCTCAACGCCTTCGGCATCCTGATCTTCCCGAAGATCTCCATCATCCTGGTGTTCCTGGTGATGGCGGTGGTGCTGATCGTCCGCCCGTGGGGGCTGTTCGGCAGGCCGGAAGCCCCGGCGCGGCGCACGCCTGGCCTCACGGTCAATCCGTGGCGGCCGCTGACGATGAACGAGCGGCTCGCCGCGATCGCGGTGCTGGTCGTCGCCGCCGCGCTGCCCTTCGTCGCCGGCAATTACGTGCTCACCGTCGGCTCGGAGATCGCGATCTTCGTGATCTTCGCGGTCAGCCTGCACTTCCTGATGTCGGTCGGCGGGCTCGCCTCGTTCGGCCATGCCGCCTATTTCGGCCTCGGCGCCTATGGCGTGGCGCTGCTCGCCAAGATGGCCGGCTTGCCGATGATCGCCTGCCTGCTGCTCGGCCCGCTGCTCGGGCTGCTCGGCGCGGCCGTGTTCGGCTTCTTCGCGGTGCAGCTCTCGGGCGTCTATTTCGCGATGCTGACGCTGGCCTTTGCCCAGATCGTCTGGTCGATCGCATTCCAGTGGGTGTCGGTCACCGGCGGCGACAACGGCATTCTCGGCGTCTGGCCGGAAAAATGGGCGGCGAGCCCGTCGCATTTCTACTGGCTGTCGCTCGGCATCGCCGCGCTCGCAGTCGTGATCCTCCGCATCATCGTGTTCTCGCCGTTCGGCTTTGCGCTGCGCGCCACGCGCGACTCGCCGCTGCGCAGCGAAGCGGTCGGCATCAACGGCAAGCGCATCCAGTGGACCGCCTTCGTGATCGCGGGCACGGTCGCCGGCCTTGCCGGCGCGCTGTTCGCCTACCTCAAGGGCAGCGTCTTCCCTGACAATATGGGCATCTCGCTGTCGGTCGATGCGCTGGTCATGGTGCTGCTCGGCGGCGTCGAGACGGTGTCCGGCGCGGTGGTGGGAGCCATCGTCTACAAGGCGCTCAATATCTGGCTGGTCAGCCAGACCGATCTCTCCAAGCTGGTGCTCGGCGGCTTCGTCGTGCTGATCGTGGTTGCCTTCCCGAAGGGCATCGTCGGCACGCTGGAAGCCCTCATGTATCGCCGGCGTAAATCGTCGTCGTCGGCATCGCCTTTGCTCACCTCCCGTATCGAGACTGCCGAATGAGCATGGTCCCCACATTGTTGTCGGTCGAGGGGCTGACCAAATCCTATGGCGGTGTGCATGCCCTGCGCGGTGTCTCGTTCGAACTGCGCGCCGGCGAGATCCTGGCGCTGATCGGGCCGAACGGCGCGGGCAAGAGCACCTGTTTCGACATGCTCAACGGCCAGAACATTCCGAATTCGGGCCGCATCCGCGTGCTGGGCGCGGAGACCACCGGCAAAAAGCCGCGCGTGATCTGGCGCATGGGCGTCGGCCGCACTTTCCAGATCGCGGCGACTTTCCCGACCATGACGGTGCGCGAGAACGTGCAGGTCGCGCTGGTCTCGCATGGTGGGCAGTTGTTCAACCTGTGGGCCTCGACCGCGCGTCAGGCACGCGACGAGGCCGGGCGGCTGCTCGATCTGGTGGGCATGGGCGCCTATGCGGAGCGGCCCTGCGGCGAGCTCGCCTATGGCGACGTCAAGCGGCTGGAGCTTGCGATCGCGCTCGCCAACCAGCCGAAGCTGCTGCTGATGGACGAGCCGACCGCCGGCATGGCGCCGCGCGAACGCGTCGAGCTGATGCGCCTGACGGCGCGGATCGCGCGCGAGCAGTCGATCGGTGTTCTCTTTACCGAACACGACATGGACGTGGTGTTCGAGCATGCCGACCGCATCCTGGTGCTGAATCGCGGCAGCCTGATCGCCGAAGGCTCGCCCGAGGAAGTGCGCGGAAATGCCCAGGTGCGGGCGATCTATCTCGGCGAAGGCCTCCTCTACGACGCCCGGCACCGCGAGGGAGCATCGGCATGAAGCTCACGGTGAAGGATCTCAACAGTTTCTACGGCCCGGCGCATATCCTGTTCGACATCGCGCTCGAGGTCGGCGAGGGCGAAGTGGTAGCATTGCTCGGCCGCAACGGCGCCGGCAAGTCGACCACGTTCCGCTCCATCGTCGGCCTGATCGAGAACCGCTCCGGCCGCGTCATGTTCGAGGGCCGGGACGTCTCGGAGCTGCCAACGCATGCGATCGTGCGCGGCGGGCTCGGCTATGTGCCCGAGGAACGGCGGATATTCACGGACTTGACGGTCGAGGAGAATCTCGAGGTCGGCCGCCAGCCCAAGCGGCCCAATGCGCCGCAATGGGATCGCGAAAAACTGTTCAAGCTGTTCCCCAATCTCGGCGAGATGCGCGGCCGGCCCGGCGGGCGCATGAGCGGCGGCGAGCAGCAGATGCTGACGATCGCGCGAACGCTGATGGGAAATCCGTCGCTGGTGCTGCTCGACGAGCCCTCGGAAGGGCTGTCGCCGAAGATCGTCGAGCAGATGGTCGACGCGATCCTGGCGATGAAGAAAGAGGGCGTCAGCATCGTCGTGTCAGAGCAGAATCTGCATTTCGCCCGGCTGATCTCGGATCGCGCCTACATCATCGAACGCGGCCGGATCTGTTTTGGCGGCACCATGGCGGAACTTGATGCGCGTCCGGATGTCCGCGACGCGCATCTGTCGCTGTAAAGGGTGGAGTGAAGCGATGGCGAGGAGTGCTGCACAGAAGCGAAGCGTCAAGGCCGCCAAGCCGGGCTACGTGCTGGACGAGCAGATCGGCTTCATCCTGCGCCAGGTGTCGCAGCGCCACGCGGTGATCTTCGCCCGCGAGATCGGCATCAACCTGACGCCGACGCAATGGGCGGCGCTGTCGAAGCTGTCGGAGGTCGGGGCTTGCTCGCAGAACCAGCTCGGGCGGCTGACCTCGATGGACGTTGCGACCATCAAGGGCGTGATCGATCGCTTGACCGCGCGCGGCCTGACCGAGACCTCGCCCGATCCCGACGACGGCCGCCGGCTGATGGTGAGCCTGACGCGCGCCGGTCAGCAGATGGCCGACAAGGCCGCGCCGAATGCGCTCGTGATCTCCAGGGAGACGCTGGCGCCGCTCGACGCCAAGGAGCGCGAGACCCTGATGGCGCTGCTCGGCAGGCTGCGGTAAGCCAAATAAGACCGTCACCCTGAGGTGCTCGCCTCTTCGGCGAGCCTCGAAGGGCGACGGCCCGGCTCTTGCCGCGCAGATCTGGCCGGGCCGTGCATCCTTCGAGGCTCGCTTCGCTCGCACCTCAGGATGACGGGTCATCTATTGCGCCTCACGTCGTCACGATTTCCGGCACCGCGCCCACGGCGTGTTGCGTCCGAACTATGTTGCAAGTCCCAGCGCCAGCGCGACGGCGCCGACCAGCACCAGGCTGACGGCCCAAACCGTGTCCAGATTGAACCAGCTCCGGGCCAGGAATTTGAGGCCGAGGTAGCGGTAGACCAGCCACGCGAGACATCCGCCGGCCGCGATCATCGCGCCGGCATGGACGATGGAGACCAGCACAGCCATCGTGAGGCTGGTGTCGATCAGGAAGTTGGCCGCCGCGTGGCCTTGGTCCGGCTCAGCCTCGCGGCATAGTCCGAGATAGATCGGCACCAGCATCAGCGCCGCGCCGTGGGCGATCGCCACCGCGAACGACCACAAAGCGAGTTGCGTCGGTGGTATCCGCGCCAAGGCCCGCGGATGGCGCCGGTCGATCAGCCGATAGATGCCGAAGACGATCACAAGCAGGCTGGCGCCGATCCGGATCGTGCGCTGCCATTCGACGAGGGTGATCAGCAGCGCAAAGGGAAGGATCACGAGCAGCATCGCCAGCAGGTGACCGATTGCGAGCGGGCCAAGCGCGGCCAGCAGCGCGCGCGAACTCCTTTGCATCAATCCGGCCGAAACCGCGAGCGGCCAGCCCATGCCCGGGTTGATCCCGTGGTAGAGGCCGCTCGCAATCACCGCCAGCCACAGCCAGGCCGCTGTCCAGTCGGCTGCACTCACATTCAGGCCGACGGATAGCAGAACGAATCCGTTGAGCAGTCGCCGCCGTCGAGCCGGATCTGGTGCGCGCGGTACCCGTCGGGGAGGCTGACCCAGTAGTCCTTTGCCAGTTCAAGCCCGCCGCCCGGGCTGGCATTCGCCATCACCTCGGCGCCGGGAATGCCTTGCGGATAGAACTGGTCGTCCCAGGTCGAGTAAAGCGAGTTGGTCCAGTAGACCCGCTTGCCGTCGCGGCTGATCTCGACCATCTGCGGACCGCCGGCAAATGCCTGTCCGTTGGGATGCGGAGTGCGGCGGGTGATCCCGCCGATGCGCACCGATCCGGCGAGTTTTGGCTTGCGCGGATCGCTGACATCGTATTGGCGCATCTCGCCGGTGGCCCAGCAGGAGACGTAGAGGAACTTGTCGTCCATCGACAGGTCGATGTCGGTCACCAGCGGCGGCACGGCGCCGAAACCCTGCAGCAGCGGCGGCAGCTGCTCCTTCGGCGCGGGCTCGGGCGGAATCGTCGCCGTCTTCTCGATGTGAAACTTGCCGCCTTCGCGCCACCAGGTCCAGATCGAGCCCTCGAGGTTCGTGGTATCGACCACGACGCCGACGAAGCCGTATTCGCGAACCGGATCGTGTGCGGGACGCACCTCCAGCGCCATCTGATGGTTGGCGCCGAGATCGATGGTCTGCACATTGCGGCGCGCCCGCAGATCCCAGAAGTGGATGCGATGGCCGTATTTGTTCGAGAGCAGGTCCTCTGGCACGATCCCGTTCTCGAATTGCGGCGGCAGCGCCCATTCGCTGCTCACCATGTAGTCGCGCGGCAGATTCCACCAGAAGTCATAGTGCTTGGTCTGGGGACCACGATCGATCTCCCAGCGTCCGAGCACTTCGAAGGTCTCGCAGTCCATGATGAAGACGCCGGGCGGTCCATCGGTGCCGTCCTTGCCGCCACCGAGCGTGGAGACGTAAATGCCGTCCGGGCCGCAGTGGATGGTATGCGGCCGCGAATAGCCGGTCTTCCTGAAGACCTCCTCGGGCTCGATGATCTTGTGGATCTTCGCCTGCGTCGGATCCGGCTTGGTGTCGATGATGTAGATCCGCGACGACCGCATACCGGGAACGATGAGATAGCGGCGCTCGATGAAGGCATGTCCCGCAAGCGGGGACAATGCCGAGGAACACGCGTTCCAGCCGAAATGGTGAAACTCGTCGCCCTTGTTGGGCATCGTCACGGTGTGGACGATCTTGCTGTAGGTCGGCGAGCCCGGCTTAACGTCGATGACGGCGAGCGCGTCGGGCTTGGAAAAGTCCGGGCTGAGCAGCACGGTGTAGGCGAATTTCTCGGCCGGAGCTTCCATCGCAAGCTTCGGCGACGCGTGAAACGTGGGATCTGGCCTCATCGTCATCGTGCTGCCTCCTGTTTGCTGGTGTGGACCAACACGGCACAGCGGCATGCGGCAGGAACTATTCCGGATCGTCGCGTGACTCTTGCGAGCGCCGCCGGCTAGGTTCGCGTGGCGGCACGATACACCTCAATGATGACGGGCGAAAGCAACGTTCCGATGTGGTCAGATGGCGCGTCCTGCGCGGACCGCGTCATTCCGGGCGCGACGAAGTCGCGAACCCGGAATGACGGTCATCGAGCTCGATTACTTCGCCACGATCTCCGGCACCTTGCCTGCGGGCGGCGTGTTGCGGCTGCGCTGGGTGCGGACGATGCCGTCGATGATGGTCATGCCGATGCCCGGGAGATCGCCGAGCTGAACGCTCTCCAGGATGTTCTTGCCCGGCGAATGCTGCGCCTTGTCCATCAGCACGAAATCGGCGGAGCGGCCGACCTCGATCAGGCCGCAGTCGAGCTCGCGCATCCGCGCGGTGTTGCCGGTCGCAAGGCAGAACGCCAGCTCGGCGGGCAGCTCGCCGAGCGAGGACAGCAGCGAAACCATCCGCAGGATGCCGAGCGGCTGCACGCCGGAGCCGGCCGGCGCGTCGGTGCCGAGGATGACGCGGTGCAAGTCGCCCATCTCGCGCGCGGTGCGCAGCGTGAACAGCGCCGAACGCTCGTTGCCGTTGTGCACCAGCTCGAGCCCGCGCTTGCAGCCCTCGCAGATGCAGCGGATCTGGTCGTCGGGCAGCGCAGTGTGGCCGCCATTGATGTGGCCGACCACGTCGGTGTCGGCCTCCAGCACCACGTCCTTGTCGATCAGGCCCGAGCCGGGGATCGAGGGACCGCCGGTGTGGATCGTGCTTTGAATGCCGTATTTGCGCGCCCAGCCGACCATCTTGCGCGCGGTGGGGCCGTCCTTGACGCCGCCGAGCCCGACTTCGCCGAGCAGCTTGACGCCGGCTGCGGCCATTTCCTTGAAATCGTCCTCGACCATCTCGCATTCGATCACAGGCGCGCCGGCATGCACCTTCACGCCGCCCGGCCGCAGCGTCCAGAACGCGCGCTGCGCGAAGATCGCCATCGCCTTCACGCCGACGACGTCGCGCGGCCGGCCGGGCATATGCACCTCGCCGGCGGAGATCATGGTGGTGACGCCGCCGTGCAGATAGCTGTCGATCCAGCTGCTCTGGTTCTGCCGCGGCGTCCAGTCGCCGGCGACGGGATGGACGTGGCTGTCGATCAGGCCGGGCGCGACGGTCGTGCCGTTGGCATCGACGATCGTGGTGGCGCCTTCGGTATCGACGTCCTTGAAGCGGCCGATCGCGGTGATCCTGCCGTTCTCGGCGACGATGGTATCGGCGTCCAGGATCGGCCTTTCCAGCGCTCCCGACAGCAGTAGCCCGATGTTGCGGATCACCAGCTTGCTGGGGCCGGTGGCCTGGGGCGCGTCGTGAGCCATGGGTGTTTTCCTTCAGTTTTCTTTCCGAAATTGCCCGGGAATTTGAGCCCGGCTTGACTTTCGGATCAAGCCGGATTATTCGTTTGTATACGAATGATCGTATACAAGCGATCCGGCCGGCCAACGGGGTTCAAGTCCCTTTCCGCCGCAGCACAAATCAGGGATTGGTGCGATGAGCAATTTCAACCAGGAAAGCGTCCTCAGCGTTCATCACTGGACCGACACGCTGTTCTCCTTCAAGACCACGCGCAATCCGTCGTTCCGTTTCCGCAACGGCGAGTTCACCATGATCGGGCTCAAGGTCGGCGAGAAGCCGCTGCTGCGGGCCTACAGCGTCGCCAGCGCGAATTACGAGGACACGTTGGAGTTCTTCTCGATCAAGGTTCCGGACGGCCCGCTGACCTCGCGCCTCCAGCATCTCAAGGAAGGCGACGAGATCATCGTCAGCCGCAAGGCCACCGGCACGCTGGTCATCGACAACCTCGAAGACGGCCGCAACCTCTATCTGATTGGCACCGGCACCGGCCTCGCGCCGTTCCTCAGCGTGATCAAGGATCCCGAGACCTATGACCGGTTCGAGAAGGTCGTGCTGCTGCACGGCTGCCGCCGCGTCAAGGAGCTCGCCTATGGCGAGATGATCACCGAGAAGCTGCCGCAGGACGAATTGATCGGCGAGCTGGTGCGCGACCAGCTGATCTATTACCCGACCGTGACGCGCGATCCGTTCCGCAACCGCGGCCGCATCACCGACCTCATCACCTCGCGCAAGCTGTTCGCCGACATCGGCCTGCCGGCGCTCGATGCCGCGCATGACCGCGTCATGATCTGTGGCTCGCCGGCGCTGGTCGCCGACACCCGCACGCTGCTGGGCGGCCGCGGCTTCGTCGAGGGCAATCATGGCGAACCCGCGCAGTTCGTGGTGGAGAAGGCGTTCGCCGAACGCTGATCTTCGCAGCGAGGGCGGAAGCAATCCATCTTCCGGTACAGCCGGGAGCAATGGATTGCTTCGCTCCGCTGGATCAAGCCGATGCGTCAGGGCCTGACCGCCGGCGTCTCGATCGGCATGCCGCGTGCCCGCGACATCAGATAGAGCTCGAGCTCGACCAGCTCGGGCGAACCATAATCATAGGCCTGCGCCCGAATGCCGGTGATGCAGGCGCGCAGCCGCCGCTGCAACGATCCGAGTGACTGCCATTCCAGCCGGTACAGCGGATAACCGGTCGGCTGTCCCTGCGTGATCGCGCTTCCCGCGAGCTTCTTGTCCCAGACATCGTCGTGGCAATTGGTGCAGCCGAGATTGAGCTGGCCCTGCCGCTGCATGAACAGTGCGTGGCCCCTCTCGACGAATGGCGCGAGTTCCGGATCGTCGCCGGCTGCGATCGGCATGCCGCGTGACTGCTGCGCGACAAAGGCTGATAGCGCCAGCAGCTCGCGGCTTTCATAGGCGAAGGGTGATGCCTGCTGGTGGTTGGTGCGGCAGAGGTTGATCCGCCCTTCGAGGTCGACCGGCCTTCCCAGCGCCTTCTCGAAGGCGGGGTAGTGCGCCGCGACGCCCTTCATGCTGATGCGCGCATCATTGTGGCAGTCGGCGCAGGCCTTGTCCGCGCCGCCGGCCTTGCGCGTCCACAGCGCTTCGCCGTCGAGCACAAAGAGCATGCCTGGATTGGCGGTGTCCTCGTCCTGCATCGCCCTGGTGTCCGGGCTCATGAAGCTGTAGCCGGAGCGGCGCTCGGATAGCGGAATCTCCGCGGCCAGCGAGGTGCCCGCCATCGCCGTCAGCAGCGCGATGCAGACCGCAATCTTCATTCGACCGTGATCGAAGCCTGCGCGGTCTCCGAAAACCCCCTGTCGCCGATCCACTCGAACTCGAACTTGCCGCTCTCGGTCACGGTGGTGAAGAAGGTGATGAACGGATTGGCCGCGATCGCCGGATAAAGATCGGCGCGGAACACTTCCGTGCCGTTGAAGCGGCAAGTGAAACTCGTGATGATGTCGCGCGGCACCACGTCGCCCGACGCGGTGTGGCGATAGCCGGTCTCCATGATGTGCGACATCAGCGTCTTGATCTCGATGACGCTGCCGCGCTTGGCCTTGGCCGGCACGTTGATCAGGGCCGACGGCATCAGATCGCCTCCTCGGTGCAGGCGGCGAGCGTCACCACGACGTCAGCGGTTGCCGACCAGAACGTGTCGTCGGACAGCCGTGCGATGGCGGTGACCTTCTGGCTGTCGGCGAGGCGGATGCGGGTCGATATTTGCGCGCGTCCGGCGCGCGGCCCGAGATAGAAATTGCCGATGTTCGGCTGCGGGTTCTTATCGTTGAAGACGTGGATGCTCTTCACATACTCGTCCGCCGTCATCGGGCCGGTGACGCTGACCGTCATCGGCACCGTGTTGCCGTTCTCGACCAGCGGCGGGATGTCGAGCTTGACCTTGCCGGTGTGCACATTGGCTTCACCGACGACATTGCGGATCGCGGCCGACAGCATCGCTGGCGTTGCGTCGACAGGGCGCACGATCACCAACACTGCGGCGCCTCCGGCGAGGCTCAGAACCGTGCGGCGTGTGGTGTGGTTTGAATTCGCCATCGACAATTGGTCCTAGTTCTTCAGCGTCACCAGATAGGCCACGATATCCTCGATCTGCTCCGCCGACAGGATCGGCTTGCCGCGCCATGAGGCGCCGACACGCGTAAGCCCGCCGACGCGATAGTAGGACGGCATGATCGTCGTCGCATTGAGGTGTGATGCATCGACCAGCCGGAGCCGCAATTGTCCTTCCGACCAGCGGCTGCCGCTGCCAGTGAGGTTCGGCGCGAGGTCGCCCTGGAACGCCTGCTCGGGAAATGGGCCGCTGTGGCAGAGGATGCAAGTCGAGGAACGCTCGACGATCAGCGCCCGGCCGCGGAGTGCGTCACCCTTGGCTCCCGATAGCGAGGCCGGGATCACATCGCCGACCACGGTGTAGGGCCGCAGTTCCTCGGCACGGGCGGACGCGCAGGTTGCGAGCAGTTCTGCGGCGAAGACTATTGTGAGAGCGAGCCTAGCCAAAGGCGTCTCCCGTGATGCTCCTGAACCAGTCGATCGCCTGGTCGGCCTCGCGCTGGCGAACCTCGCGCGGCGCGTCGACCGGGCTCGTGCTCACCTCGGCCTCGGCGTATTGATCTTCCTTCGGCTGATAGATGCCCTTCAGCGAGAAGGCGTAGCCCGGCGCGACCGTGTTGTAGCAGGCGCCATCGAGCCGCGGCGTCTCCGGCGCCTTGCCTGCAAGCGCGTTGACGATCGCGGCTGCACAGGCCCGGCCTTGCGCCGCCGCCGCGGAAGCGGATTTCGGAATGCCGCCGGCGATCGCGGCGTCACCGATGACGTGGATATTTGGCACGAGCTTCGAGGCAAAGCTGACCGGATCGATCGGGCACCAGCCGGTGTGGTCGGCGGCGCCGGCGATCTCCGCGATACGGCCGGCTCTTTGCGGCGGGATCACATTGGCGACCGCGGCGGTGTAGTTGCCGAAGTCGGTGACGATCTCGTTGGTCGCCGGATCGACCGACGTCACCCGTCCGCCTTGCGACAGCGCGATCCGCTCGATCATGCCGGGATAGAGCTCCGCCCAGGCCTTCTCGAACAGCTTCTGCTGCGAGTAATTGTCCTTGGCGTCGAGCACCAGGATCTTTGACTTCGGCTTCTTCGCCTTGAGGTAATGCGCGATCAGGCTGGCGCGCTCGTAAGGCGCCGGCGGGCATCGCAACGGCGCGGCCGGCACCGCGATCACGACCAGGCCGCCATCATCCATGGCCTCGAGCTGCTTGCGCAACAGCATGGTCTGCGCGCCGGCCTTCCAGGCATGCGGCATCTTCTCGGCGGCTGCCTCGTCATAGCCGGAGAGGGCGTCGAAGCGCATGTCGATGCCGGGGGCGAGCACAAGCCGGTCATAGGACAGCGCTGTGCCATCGGAAAGAACAATGGTGCGCGCCTGCGCGTCGATCTTGGCGGCCGCTTGCGCGACGACGGTGATGCCGTCGGCCGCAACCTTGTCATAAGTGAACTGCTGCATGGAGAGTTCGCGCAAGCCCGCGATCACCTCGTTGCTGAACGGGCAGGCGGTGAAGGTCTTGTTCGGCTCGATCAGCGTGACCTGGATTTTTGGATCGAGCCGCCGCAGCGCCCGCGCGCAGGCCGCGCCGCCGAAGCCGCCGCCGATCACCGT
>NZ_JACMYP010000268.1 GCF_020889705.1 Bradyrhizobium altum
GGACAAAGCCTACGATGTGGAAGACTTCGTCAACGAGCTGCGCTCGATGAACGTGACGCCGCATGTTGCACAGAACATTAGCGGCCGCAGCTCTACGATTGACGGGCGAACGACCCGGCACGGCGGCTATGCTGTCAGCCAGCGAATCCGCAAGCGGATCGAGGAGGCATTCGGCTGGATCAAGACGATCGCGGGCCAAGAGAAGACCCGCTTCCGTGGCCGTGATCGCGTCGCATGGGCCTTTACCTTCGCTGCCACCGCCTACAATCTGGTGCGGCTGCCCAAGCTGATCGCGGAGACCGGCTGATGGCCAAGGTGCCCAGCTTCGCCAAGGCCTTTGCCGGCCGCTGGCGCATCGTCGAGATGGACGTCTGGGATAGCGACTTCCTCGATCTTGTCGAGGAGGCGCATCTCACCTTCCAGGGCAAGTCCGATGGCGAAATCGCCTTTGGGGCTCTCAAGGGCTTCCTGGACGTGCGCTACGGCACCCGCGACGGATCGGCGTGCGCGGAGTTCTCATGGGAAGGGCACGACGAGAACGATCCGTCCTGCGGTCGCGGATGGGCTATGATCGGCACTGCAGACAGGCTCGTCGGCCACTTCTACATCCACAATGGCGAAGACTCAGCCTTCGTTTGCGAACGCGGCTGAGTTCTTCAACAGCCTGCTCTAGGGAGAATGTACCCCTACTCTGCGGCGATGCCTTACTCATAGGTTTTGAGGAGCAATCGTCCGCATCAAGACTCCCAGCTCCAGGGCCGTTGAATGCGGGCCTTCTCAATATGTACCGCGTGTCTGTGGCCGGGCTACGGTAGAAAGTAAACATACTCAGTGACACAGTAGCGCTAGCGTGGTCAGGCACCTATGTGTAGGCTTACGGCCTAGCAAGAGAAATCAAGTCCCACCTCGATCGATACGGTCCCTCTGCGAGCGAAACATACAGGATTATCCTTGCGAACGCAGATCAGAACCTCAGTTGCATAGCGATGGTCGCGGAAGGAACACAGACCAGCTACAGATGGCACGGCGCTGAGAGCGCCAATCTCAGGCGATTTCAGAACGTACATTTCGCAGGAACCGGATCAGACTATTTTAAGAAGACGATTGAACTGCTCGACGGCGTCGATGCAATTGCAGACTCATCAATCAACGTCCTTTCGGCTGTATTGGGTGATGCTCTCACCTTTGCATCCCAGTCGTTGGGTCGAGAGCTAAGAGCTGGTCCCGGTTGTCTGAACAGAATCTCCGCGCCGATAAGTGGAGGGTCTGCCGGGGTTAGGCCGCCATGCGGAGTGGCAGCGGGTTGAAGTAGGCTTGATCCGGTGTGCCGCCGTCAAGGCTCGAATGTGGCCGGCGGCGATTGTACAACGAGGTTTGAGAACGCCCACAGGACCGTTCTTCGCGAGGTTCTTTATCGACATCATCCTTGGTTTGGTCGCCGAGTTTGCGTTCATGGGGCCGTCGACAAGGCTGGTGATGTCGTTTTTCGCTGCACGCTGGATGGGTCGCAAGCAGACCGTTGGCTTGAAGTACCAGCATGGATGTTCGACCGGACGGCATGCCCGGACCCCGAGCTTTTGGCAGCTCAGCCGTTTGTCAGCATCGACGCACTTGCGGCGCTCTCTGCGCTTCTCGATCTGGCGTTGAAGGATCGAACGCCATCAGCCGTCCTCCTTTCTGGCGCATCCAGAACCTCTCACGACCAGAATCAGGGAGAGAGCCATGTCGCGGCAGATGGCAATGCCAGGGAGCGGATACCGACACAATCGACGATCGCGGCCGCAGCGGCAGATGGATCTGTTCGGGAGCGGCCCGTCGAACGACGCCATCGGCGCGCCCGCATGGCCGGAGCTGCCGGCGGAAGCGCGGGCGACCCTCACGAGGCTGATGACGCAGTTGATCCTCGACCATGCTGCGACGACAGCGACGCCGCCCGCGAAGGAGGCCGGTCATGATCTCTGACAAGGTCAGGCCACATCATCTGGAGCGCAAGGCGATTCTTTACGTGCGCCAATCCTCAGCACATCAGGTGTTGCACAATCGCGAGAGCAGCGCGTTGCAATACGCCATGCGGGACCGGCTCACGGCGCTCGGGTGGTCAGAGATCGAAGTGATCGATGATGATCTCGGTCGTTCCGCCGCCGGCGGGGTACAACGCGCTGGCTTTGAGCGGATGGTAGCGGAGGTTTGCCTCGGTAAGGTTGGTGCGGTTTGCGCCCGCGAGGTCTCGCGCTTCGCTCGCAACAGCCGGGATTGGCAGCAACTCATCGAGATGTGCCGCGTGGTCGATACCGTTCTGGTCGATCAGGAGACCATCTATGCGCCAAGGCACGGCAACGATCGCCTGCTGCTCGGGCTCAAGGGCAGCCTCAACGAGTACGAGCTGGATCTGTTGCGCCAGCGCTCGCTCTCGGCTCGCCACGAGAAGGCGCGCCGGGGCGAGTTGGTTGTGGCGGCGCCCGTCGGCTTCGTGAAGGCCGGCGACCGTTATGAGAAAGATCCGGATCGGCGTGTCCAGGAAGCGATCAAGCTGGTGTTCGACAAGGTCGAGGAACTGGGCAGCGCGCGACAGGCGCTCTGCTGGCTCCACGAGTACAATCTCGATCTACCGGTGAAGCAGTCCAACGGCGACACGACCTGGCGGCGACCGAGTTACTCCGCCATCCACCGGATCATTGAGAACCCGGTCTACGGCGGCGCCTATGCCTATGGTAAGACGGCTGTGGCGGCGGGATACACCGCCGAGGGTGTTAGCGTGAAGGTCCGCCGCAAGACGCGGAACGAATGGCTGACGCTGAAGCCCAATACCCACGAAGGGTATGTGAGCTGGGAGAGGTTCGAGGCGATCCGCACAATGGTCAGCAGCAACGTTCCCACAGGTCGGCATCACGGCGCGCCCAAGCATGGTGACGCGCTGCTGGCCGGTCTGATCCGGTGCAAGCGCTGCGGCCGCAAGCTCACACTCCGGTACTCCGGCATGAAACACCATATCCCGCGCTACAGCTGCAGCCGCGCCTGGATGGACAATGGCGGCCCTCACTGCATCGCCTTCGGAGGATTGCGCGTCGATGATGCAATCGAGGAAGCACTGCTCGGCGTTGTCGGCCCAGGCGCTATCGCCGCGGCAACCGCTGCCGCCAAGGAAGCCGGAGAACGACGGGATCAGGTGCGCGATGCTCTCAGTCGCGACCTGGAAGCGGCGCGCTATGCCGCCGACCGGGCTTTCCGGCAATACGATGCCGCTGACCCCACGAACCGGCTGGTGGCGAGCGAGCTTGAAGCGCGCTGGAACAGGGCGCTTGTCCACGTGGCGGAGGTCGAGGGCAAGCTTGCCGCGCATAATGCGAGTACACCTGCTCCCGGCGTTGCTCCGGCCTCGCTCGGCGTCTTGGCGTCCAACCTGCGAACCGTCTGGTCAGCGCCGACGACCGATGCCCGTGTCAAGAAGCGCATCGTGCGCACCTTGATCCACGAGGTCGTGGCTAATATCGACGATGCGGCCTCGGAGATCGTTCTCATCGTCCACTGGGTGGGTGGCGCCCACAGCGAGTTGCGCTTGCCGAAGCCCGGCGCGGACAGCGCAACAGCACCTCTGCCGATATCATCCAAGCCGTGCGTCAGCTGGTGCTGATCGCCAGCGACGATCTGATTGCCGGCCTCCTCAACCGCAACGGCCTCAAGACGGGTAACGGCAATCGCTGGACCCGCGAGCGCGTCACATCAATCCGCTCGAACTACCACATCCCGGTGTTCAAGCCCGCGGAGGACGGGACCGAGCCTTGGCTCAACCTTAGCAACGCCGCACAGATCCTGAAGATCGCGCCCAAGACGCTCCGGCTGGCAGCTGAAGCCGGAGAGATCGAATCTATCCATCCTCTGTCGGATGGTCCTTGGATCTTCGCCCGCGCCGCTCTCACAACGTCCGCTGCTCAATCCATCACCAAACGGGCGCGGCAGAACCCAAAATACCCCGCAGGATCGCATCCCAACCAGCAAAACCTCTTCTCATCAATCACATAGCCAGATGGGTGTTCCGATGCACGGTTGTAAAAGTCGAGATAACGGCCGATCGAGTTACGTGCCTCGCTGACGCTGTCGTAGGCACGCAGGTATACCTCCTCGTATTTGATGCTGCGCCAGAGCCGTTCGACAAACACGTTGTCCCGCCATGCGCCCTTGCCGTCCATGCTGATCGCGATGCCGTTGTAGGCGAGCACGCCGGTGAAGGCCGCGCCGGTGAACTGCGAGCCCTGATCCGTGTTGAAGATGTCCGGCTTGCCGTGACGAGCCAAGGCATCCTCCAGCGTCTCGACGCAGAAGGCCGCCTCCATCGTGATCGACAGCCGCCACGACAGAACACGACGTGTTGCCCAGTCCAGGACCACGGCGAGATAGACGAAGCCACTCGCCATCGGGATGTAGGTGATGTCCATCGCCCAGACCTGGTTCGGTCGCGTGATCTCCATGCCGCGCAGCAGGTATGGATGGATCTTGTGGCCGGGCTCGGGTCTGGTGGTGCGCGGACGGCGATAAAGCGCCTCTATCCCCATCCGCCGCATCAGCGTCTTCACATGCCGGCGGCCGATCTTGCACCCCTCGGCAGCCAGCAGGCCTCTCAGCATTCGCGAACCGGCGAAGGGAAACTCCAGATGCAGCCGGTCGAGACGCCGCATGATCGCGAGATCGGCGTCCGGCACTGGTCGCGGCAGGTAATAAACGCTGCCGCGGCTGATGTTCAGAGCTTCCGCTTGCCGGCTGATCGGCAGCTCGTGTGCACGGTCGATCATCGCTTTGCGCTCAGTAGGCCGGCCTTGCTGAGCGCTCCTTCTAAAAAATCGTTCTCCAGCGTCAGCTCGCCGATCTTGGCATGCAGCGACTTCACGTCGACGACGGCTGGCGCTGCCCCATGGCCTCCACCAGGGCCGAACACATCGGAGCGCCACCTTCGAGCTGAGCCTTCCACGATGCGATCTGATTAGGGTGGACGTCGAACTGCTCCGACAGTTGAGCCAGCGTTCGATCGCCCTTGACGGCGGCAAGCGCCACCTTCGCCTTGAAAGCTGGTGTGTGGTTGCGGCGTGCTCGTCTGCTCATCGTCTCTCCTGATTCGCGGGTCAATCTTGCCCGCCGTCAGGCAGAAACTCCACTTATCGGGCTGTTCAGATTCGCGAAGCCGGCTCTCTCTGGCGTCCTGACCGTTTCACTTTCGATGCAGTCCATCGACACCGTCGGGAACATAGCAGCGCGCGTACTCTACTAGCGTCTTTAGGTCGCGACCAAGCTTCCACTCCCATCTATCGGGTGCGTTCATATAACTCTCTCCGCCAAAATTCTTGCCGACGGCGCGGTCAAGAAGGTGGCTGGCGAAGGCGTCGATATTGTCTGCAAGCTCGGCGAAGTTGTGATGTGGAGGCAACTTCCGATACGCCCGTCCGAAACCATATAGACCGTTGAACAGACCTTTCATGCTGCCTCCACGTGTTCCGGCTTACTGGCGTTGGCTGGGGTGCCTTCGTGCGTTCAAGATTTCCGTCAGTTCGGCTAAATTGAGACTTCGATTGTGTAGGTTTGCGCGAATGGGCTCGAACACACCGTACATGCGCCTGTAGGATTCGACCGAATGGCTATGTGAGTTCAGGTCGCCACGGCCTTTGAAGGAATCGAAGCGATGCCGCATATCGTTCAGCATGTAGTTTGCAATACCATAATGCGGTTCGTTATTCCCGTCGAAGCCCGGGAATTTCACATGCGTTCCGAACGGCTCCGCATCTTTTGCTAGCTTCGTCTTTTCTGCCGGGGTCAGTGCTTCGTATCCTTCCTCCACGAACCGCCACATGTCGAGAAAGTTGGTCGTTTCTCGCACCTCCGGCGGGTCTTCAGAACGCTCCCACGGTATACCCGAAAGCTCCCAGTTGAAGCCCCAGAGCTTGTCTTTGTAGATCGTATTAGCGATGAATTCCGGGTCAAACTCACCCTTTATCTTCATTGCCTTGTACATGTCGGTCAGCATGAGCAGGATGAGCTTTTCGCCGTCAGTCAACTTCATGAGAGGGAAACTCCTTAATGTAGAGCGACGGTTTTTGCACAAGTCAAGCGTGTGGAGCAAGTTGGATGTTCGTCAGGTCCGGAACATCTTGTGGGCTGGCTCGCCCTCGCGCTACCGACGCTCAGACGTGCAGTAAGCCGCCCGATCGTCCATCAGCTTTCGACGCTTCGCTAGCGCTGTGCGGCGTCTGTAGGCTGCCTCCGTGTCGTCGCCGGTAGCATGCGCTATTGCGGCCTCTGCGACTTCCCACGCGTGGGCCGTTTCGTCCCCAGCCCAATCCCGGAACGTAGAGCGCATGCCGTGAGTTGTGGCGTGTCTTTTGGTGTGGCGTGCGATGCAATGCGCCAACGCGGCATCAGAAACAGGCCTGAAGGGCAACTGCACCAAAGCGAGCGGTGTCAGCGGCACGCTGTGTTCAGTTCAGCCTTCATGCGACCGGCCGGGACGGTCCAAAGATCGGCTTTCACTTCCCTATCTTGGTCCATGTAGCGGGCTTCACCGTAACGGCAGGCCGTCAAGATGATCCATCGCAACATGCGTGCCGAGTCGGACGCGTCCTCTGCCAGCGACTTCCAAAACTGCGGCATTTCCTCATAGGGCAGGGAGGGGTGATGTTTGACGTGCTTCTTTCGTTTCTGAGCAGGGAGCAAGTGCTTGATGATTGCGAGCACGGCCGGATTGCTGCCCCTGGGACGAAGTTTCTTAGCTTCAGCCGCATTCGTTGATCGAATAGCGAAGAGAACCGCCGATCCACAGGACCGGCGGCCAAGTCAAGGGAGGAAACGCCCGTTAGGGCAGCGGTACCGAGAGTACCGCCTAGGCACCGCCAATCTCTTGGCGGATCTCGAATAAACGTTTTCGCTAAGAAGCCAGAAGATGATCCCGACTTGCCGAATGGAGGTGCTGCGAAGAGGCCGACGCGGCTCCAAGTAATTCAATTGAGGCGGCACCAAAAGAGAAAGTTGCGTACGTAGCGTGCCAACTGAGCTATTTCCGCTACTCGTTAGATACGACGGCTCTGCCGAGCGTTTCACGAATACGCAGCTCGCCATTCGACGAAGTCTCCGATCTCACGCTTCGAAACTGGCCGCCAATCGCAAGAAATTCATAAGCAACACGTGCCCCTGTTGAGTAAGTACTGACTCCGGGTGGAATTGCACGCCATAGGTTGGGTGATGCCGATGTGCCAAAGCCATAATCTCACCTTCATCTGAGCGGGCTGTCACCATGAGGTCCGGTGCTTCTGATAGATCGAGTTCGACCGCTAGAGAATGGTACCGCCCAACACAAAGTGGAGACGGGAGTCCCTTGAACAACCCACGACCGCCGTGCGTTATGGATGAGGCTTGGCCGTGCATGGGACGATGTGCACGCACGACGCGTCCCTCGAAAACGCTCCCAATACACTGGTGGCCGAGACAGATGCCAAGAATTGGGACACGATCCGAAAGTTCGCGGACAACCGCGGTGGATATGCCGGCCTCCATGGGAGTGCAGGGACCGGGAGATATGACGATTGCGCGCGGCTGGAGCGCAGCGAGTTCAGTGACGCTGATCGCATCACTTCGGACCACTTGCGTCTGAGCACCAAGCTTGCGGAAATAGCGCGCAATGTTGAATACGAAGGAATCGTAATTGTCGATGATGACAATCAAAATGCACCAGATGGATCGGCATCAAAGGCCTCGAACAATCGTTTTGCCTTGGCAAGTGTCTCCTCATATTCTGCTTCCGGATTCGACATCGCCGTTATTCCACCGCCTGCATGAAATATAGCCAGGCCATCCTCGATTACGACGGTGCGGATCGCAATGTTCGTGTCCATGTGTCCATTGAATCCGATGAAGCCGATCGCCCCGCAATAGACCTCTCGCGCCACTTTCTCGATGTCCGCAATGATCTCCATTGCCCGCACCTTTGGAACGCCAGTGACAGAGCCGCCGGGAAAGCAGGCGCGAAGTAGACTGACAGCGTCTTGGTCTGCAGCAAGCGCGCCTCTCACCGCCGACACAAGATGGTGCACTGAGGCATAGGTTTCGAGGTTGCACAGTGCTGAAACTTCGACCGAATCGTCTGTGCAAACGCGTGACAGATCGTTGCGCAGCAGGTCGACGATCATAATGTTCTCGGCGCGATCCTTCTCGGATGCGAGAAGGAGCTCGGCACGGTGCAGATCTTCCGCGGAATCAGCGGAGCGTGCGATTGTGCCCTTGATCGGTCGTGTTTCGACCTGCCGTCCGTCAAGTCTCAGAAATCGCTCAGGAGAGCTCGATGCGATCGTCAGCGTGTTATAGTGCAGGAGAGCTGCAAACGGGGCCGGGTTTAAAGACCGGAGCTGGCAATAAAAGGTGAGGGGATCGAACAAGGGCGACACTTTGGCACTGAAGCGTTGCGCGATGTTCGCCTGGAATATATCTCCGGCCAGGATCAAATCGACGACGCGCTGGACCGCCGCTATGAAGTCTTCACGGCTAAAATTTGAATGCCATCGGCCCGCGGTGCTGGGTATTATGATCCGCGGCGATTTTGGCCTGGCAAGCAGCGCTTCAAACTCGTCGGCGCGACGACGCGCGTGCTCGGCTCGTCGAGTGGGGTCCTGCTCCGGCCAGCCGGTCGAGACGATCCAGCACTTCTGGTCCCGGTGATCGAAGCTGACCACTACGTCGTAAAAATGCAATATTGATTGCGGCAACCGCAGACCCGCAGTTGACGGTGCCGGCAGCTCCAGTGTTCGGTTTAGATCGTAGGCAAGGAAGCCGGCCGCGCCGCCCTGGAATGGGGGAAGATCGGGGCGGTGCGCTTCTTTGTATCTGGCAAGAAGGTCACGGAGAACCTCCCATGGGTCCCCTATAATTGCCTCTCCGTTCCAACTTGCCTGTCCATCCGCGACTAAGTAGGTGCTGAACGGCTCGCAGGCCAGATATGAGTAACGGCCAAGCAGCTCATGCCTTGCGGCGCTGTCGAGAAAGGTAAGCTGCGGCCGCTGCGCAAGACATCGCAGCGCCTTGACGGGCTCAATCCACTGCATCTCGCGGACGTGCATGGCTGTCTGCTACGACCACCGACAGGTTGTGAGGCCTGCGCCGCGTGATGCCCTCCGAAGGAGGGTTATTTCCGTGCCGCACGTACAAGACATGCGGCTGATCATCAAGCTACTCACGGCCGGCTGGTCCACTACGCCGAGCGACTTGCGTTAGCCCTGCCGTTCCAGCGAAATGCACGTCTTTCGACAGCTCATAGTCAGCGGCAAAGCGCAACTCCCGGAGCGGCCGTACGCATCGGATCGCTTCTCGATACAAGTCGTGCGTCTTGTACGCAGCGAGATCCCTCTCGCTGTCGAATTCACCATACACAACGACATCAATATCATTGCCGAGCTGGTCGCTCTTGCGGTTGCGGGCAATCTCGAGCCGGCGTGCATATGGGATTGAGGTGAGAACCGATAGACCTTCGACGACTTGGTCGATATCGGCTTTTTCCTTGGCTGTGAAGAAGACGATGTGACGGATCATGATGGCCGTAAACGTGACGCCGCAACTTGACCACTTGTTATATCGGGATCTAGCTCAAGGCAATGCCGAATGCATCGACAGCCGGAGCGGTCTTTGACGCTGTACGATGCCGCGAGTGTGCAGCAGACCTTCCTGATATATGTCAGCTGGATCTGACAATTGCCGTGCCCAACGCTCTGGATATGGCTTACGTAGGTGAGGCGTGACCGTCGGGCGCTCTAAGCCCTTGTAGGCGTTGCTGGCCCTCAAATCGAACATTGCCGGGATCGGTGCCGTTCAAAAAGAGGCACGCGGTGCATACGAAGCCGCCAGCGAGGCGTCGACGTCTTGTTTGGCAGGATATCCTGATCGATTATGCGACATCGGCCGAGCCCGCTCGCGCTTCGGCGGAAGCTCGCGCTACGTCGAAAACGAAAAAATCACCCTCGTCATGCCTCGATCTGGCCGAACGAATCCGCGCTCATTCGATCGACCACACCACGTGAAGTCAGTCATCAATCGTGCAGCTTCGCTCGAATCGTACCGTTCTGCGTCTATTGGGATACATCCTGCGGCACGTGAATGCCTCCGTCCGATCTGGACAGTATTTGCGCGCCGACAACAATCTTAACCTGCCACAACGCATCAAACGCAACTCTGGGAGGGCGCAATGGCGCGCGCCACAGCCGTCTATGGTTCAACGTAACAGTCAGTATCCAGAAGTCTTTCAGAGCGGGTGCAGCGGACACCTATCGCGACCGGTATCTTGCATAACGTGCTGCTGTTAGCCTTGAGGCGGCGATGCGCGCAGCAGGGTCGCTGAGCAGCCGTTTGCTCGAACCGGAGGTGAGGGCACCATGCGTTCAACGTCTTACGAAGAGTAAGCGGTCCTGTCGACCGGCGTCCGCTTTGTGAGGTCGCTGAAAAATGGAGAATGAGGTGCGTACAACGCTGGACAAGAGGTCAAGCTCGACGAGCCAGCAGCGGATAGTGGTCATGGGTACCGGCGCCGGCGTTGGAAAGACGGTGTTCTGCGCAGGGCTCGTCAATCTACTTGGCGCGAAGTTTTGGAAGCCGATTCAAGCCGGCCTCGAAGGAGAAGCGGATACTGAGCGCGTCGCTCGGCTTGCAAGTCTTTCGCCAGATCGCATCGTGCCTGAGCGGTACCGACTGCAAACGGCCGCTTGGCCGCACTGTTCCGCGGAAGTTGACGAGGTTCGCATCAACGCGGATTCGTTGGACGTGCCCGATACTGAAGGGCAGCCGCTCGTGATCGAGGGGATTGGAGGACTAATGGAGCCGCTGAATTGCGGTTCGCTTTACATTGACCTTTTGGAGGGATGGCGACTTCCTGTAGTACTGTGCACCAGCACAACTTTGGGCACAATTAATTGTTCACTGCTGTCTATAGAGGCGCTCCGAAGACGCCAGATCGACATTCTTGAATCTCGCTTTCGTTGGCGAAAAGAATTCAGATGCGGTGAGAGCGATTTGCGAGATTAGACGGGTGCGGTGGTTAGGGCGACTGCCCTGGATTGCGCCTCTGTCGGCAGACACGCTGCAAGCTGCGTTCAGGACCTCCTTCTTGCGCGACGATTTCAAGTCATGACGCTAGTTAAGGGGGGATCAGGTAAGGAATCGAAATCGAGATACATCTCGCTAGATCACGTGACTCGATGCATCAGGTATAGGTCTCGAGCCGAACGGTGCGCTGCCAGCTCGCAGGCGGCTTCGCAAAACGCAATTTGGTCGACATCCGCTCCGTGCTCCCGGATTATTGCGTTTGCGCTACCCTTCGACCCGAGCAGGACTGCGTCGTGGTTAGCATCAACACAGCGGGCGCCTGGTCGAACGGCGACCGCATTACCGAGATCGGTGCCGTGAAGGTCCGCAATCATGAGGTCGGCGCCGCTACGGGCGACGACACTCGGTCTCCTGAGTGCAGCGCGATTTTGATCCGGCGATCCTCCCCGCCTTTGGGGGGGCCGCTCGTGGCGAACCAGGATCGTTTGAGATACCTCCGTTCTCGTTACTTCGCGAAATGAGCCCCTTGATCCCTCCGTGGATGGATTTACCGCTCAGGAAATTTTGGTTCTGGCTAACTAGTACCCACTTTTCTTGGATCGTGAGTCGTGATTCAATATCTGGATGATACCCGAAGCAAGAGAAGTCCACCTTTCGCGGAAGGATCGCAAGGTGCTTGAGGCGTGTTGGCGCTCGCCGGTGACGTTGCAGCGCGATTTGAAGCGGGCGCGGATCGTTCTGTTGGCGGCGGCTGGGCGCAGCACACGATCGATCGCCAAGGAAGTTGGGG
>NZ_JACMYP010000269.1 GCF_020889705.1 Bradyrhizobium altum
CCGCGGTCGAGGTGATAGTCGACCAGCACGCCGGTGACGCGGCGCCGCGGCCTCGATCGCGCTGATCGCGCCGTCGGCATCGAGCACCGCGATCACCTCGGCGTCCCAGGCCGTCAGCAGCGTCTTCATGCCGTCGAGAATGGCGGGATCGTTCTCGATGCACACGATCAGCGAGCCGCTCATCGGCGTCTTCGACAGCGGCGTGGCGGTGGTGACGGCCGCGGTATGGTTGACGGCGGTGGCGACCGGCACGGTGACCGAGAACGCCGAGCCGCCGCTCACATTGGCCGAAATCGCGATGCGATGGTTGAGCACGCGCGCCAGCCGCTCGACGATCGACAGGCCGAGACCGAGGCCGCGGGCGATCCGGGCGCCCTGCTCGAGGCGATGGAATTCCTTGAAGATCTCGCCGCGCTTCTGCACGGGGATGCCGACGCCGGTATCGAAGATGCTGATCTGGAGCGTGTCGCCGCGGCGCCGGCAGCCGATCAGCACGCGGCCGCGCGGGGTATATTTGATCGCGTTGGAGATGAAGTTCTGCAGCAGCCGGCGCAGCAGCGAGCGGTCGGATTCGACCGGCAGCGAGCAGGCCACGAAGCGCAGATCGAGGCCCTTGTCGCGGGCGATCGGCATGAACTCGATCTCCAGCGAGCGCATCAAATCGGCCATCCGGAAGCTCGTGATCGCCGGCGTCATGGCGCCGGCATCGAGCCTGGAGATATCGAGCAGCGCGCCCAGGATGTCCTCGATCGCCTCGAGCGAGTCGTCGATGTTCTCGACCAGGCGCGAATCCTCGCCGCCGTTCTGGCGTTCGACGAGGCTCGTGACGTAGAGGCGCGCCGCATTGAGCGGTTGCAGGATGTCGTGGCTGGCCGCCGCCAGGAAGCGCGTCTTGGAGGCGTTGGCGTCCTCCGCGATGCCCTTGGCTAACGCGAGTTCCGAGTTCAGCCGCGTCAGCTCCTCGGTGCGGTCGCGGACGCGCTTTTCCAGGGTCGCATTGGCGCGCTCCAGCGCCTCCGCGGCCTCGAAGCTCGGCGTGACGTCGGAGAACGTGATGACGAGCCCGCCACCCGGCATGCGGTTGGCGCGCACCTCGATCACCAGATGGCGGTCGGTGAAGCGTTCCAGATAGGGCTCGCCCTCGGTGGTGTAGGCGCGCAGCCGCAGTTGCAGCAGGTTGTCGCTGTCACCGGCCGGCGGCGGACTGATCGCGCCCATGAATTCGAGGATCTCGGGCAAGGGTATGCCGAGCTGCACCAGGTGCGGCGGCAGCGCGAGCAATTCGGAGAACTGGCGATTGGAGCAGATCAGCTGCAGATCGGCGTCGAACACCGCGATGCCCTGGCGCACGTGATTAAGCGCGGTCTGCAGGATCTCGCGGTTGAAGTGCAACGCGGCGTGCGAGTCATCGAGCAGCTTCAGCGCGGCCTTGGCCGACACCGTCCGCCGCTGCAGCAGCAGCGACATCACGAGGCGCGAGGACGCCGCCCCGATCGAGGACGCGATCAGCCGCTCGGCGTGCTGCAGCAGCTCGAAATCGGCCGGTGCCGAGGCCAGCAGCACGACGTTGCGGTCGATGGCGAACGAGGCGAACGCCTCGCGGGTGCGGTCGGGACCGAGATATTGCGTCACCGTGCTCTCGATGTCCTGCACCGTCACCGTGGTGCGCCAGCGCCGGAAGCTCGGCGCGATCGGGGCCAGCGCATTGGGCACGAACACGTCGGCCTGCAACAACTCGATCGCGGACGGCGCGCGTGCCAGCGAGAACACGACGTAAGTGAGCATGTTGAGCGCGAGGCTCCACAGCACGCCGTGCAGCAGCGGCGGCAGGTCGGCGCCGAACAGCGCCTGCGGCCGCAGCGCCTCGATCCCGAACGGCCCATGCTGCAGCAGCATCAGGCCGGTGGTCGAGTTTTCCAGGAAGCTCGGGATGAACAGCGTGTAGAGCCACATCGCGAAGCCGACCAGCATGCCCGCCATGGCGCCGCGTGCGGTGGCCCGGCGCCAGAACAGGCCGCCGAAAAATGCCGGCGCGAGCTGGGTGATCGCGGCAAAGGACAGCAGGCCGATCGCGACCAGCTGGGTGTTGCCGAGCGCGCGGTAGTAGAAATACGCCATCACCATGATGGCGAAGATCGAGAAGCGGCGCGCCTTCAGCAGGAAATCGCCAAAGTCCTTCTGGCCGGCGCGGGCGTCGTCGCTGCGCGGCAGCACCAGCGGCAGCACGATGTCGTTGGAGACCATGATCGACAGCGCGACGCATTCGACGATCACCATCGCGGTTGCCGCCGACAGCCCGCCGACGAACACCGCGAGGCTGAGCAGTTGCGAATTGCCCTCGATCGGCAGCGCCAGCACGAACATGTCGGCATCGACCGCGCCGAACGGGAAGATGACGAGGCCTGCGATCGCGATCGGAATCACGAAGATATTGATGACGACGAGGTAGAGCGGGAACAGCCAGCGCGCCCGGGTGACCTCGGCGCCGGTCGAGTTCTCGACCACGCTGACATGGAACTGGCGCGGCAGCAGCATCACCGCGCAGAACGACAGCAACGTCATGATCAGGAAATTGCCGATCGACGGGACATATTCGATCGCGCGTACCGCCTCCGGCGTCTTCAGGGCGCGCTCGTAGAGCTCGACCGGGGAGAACATCCAGAAGGTGACGAAGGCGCCGGCGGCGATGAAGGCGACCAGCTTGACGATGGATTCGGCCGCGATCGCCAGGATCAGCCCGTGCTGATGCTCGGTCGCGTCGGTGTGGCGGGTGCCGAACAGCACCGCGAACACCGCCATCGCCAGCGTCACCATCAGCGCGATGTCGCCGATGATCGGGATCTTCGAGAATGCCTGATCCTCGCTTAGGATGGTTTCCAGCGACGAGGCCATCGCCTTGAGCTGCAGCGCGATGTAGGGCACCGAGCCGATGATCGCGATCAGCGCCACGGTGGCCGCGACCGCCTGGCTCTTGCCGTAGCGCGCGGCGATGAAGTCGGCGATCGAGGTGATGTTCTGCGACTTGGCGAGCGCGATGACACGGCGGAGCAGCGGGGTGCACAGCCCGATCATCACGATCGGGCCGACATAGATCGCCAGGAAGTCGACGCTGGTGCGGGTGGCAAAGCCGACCGAGCCGAAGAAGGTCCAGGAAGTGCAGTAGATCGCCAGCGACAGCGGATAGATCCACTGGCTGGCACGGCCGCGCCCACCCGCCGACCTGCGGTCGCCGCGGCTGGCAATGAAGAACAACAATCCGATGTAGGCGAACGCCGTGGCGATAACGCCCCAGTCGTGCAGCATCGCTGCTCATCTCCTGTCCCGGCCGCTGGGAGGGCCGGGTATCAGGATTATAACGCAAAGGGCCGGCCATGCGATGCGCGGCCGGCCCAAATTCGGGGGTAGGAAAGGATAGGGTTACTCGGCGGCCAGCGATTTCTGGTGCAGGGGCAGGCCGAGCCGGTCCCAGACCTGGAGCAGGGCCTCGGCCAGCGCGTCGATCAGGCCGTCGTCATGGTAGGGCGAGGGCGTGATGCGCAGCCGCTCGGTGCCCTTGGCGACCGTCGGATAGTTGATCGGCTGGATGTAGATGCCGTGGTCCTCGAGCAGCAGGTCGGAGGCGCGCTTGCACTTCTCGGGGTCGCCGACGAACAGCGGCACGATATGGGTGTCGCTCGACATCACAGGCAGGCCGGCGGCGGTCAGGATCGCCTTGGTGCGGGCGGCACGGTCCTGGTGGCGCTCGCGCTCCCAGTTCGAGGTCTTCAGATGGCGGATCGCAGCGGTGGCGGCCGAGCAGATCGCCGGCGGCAGCGCGGTGGTGAAGATGAAGCCCGGCGCATAGGAGCGGACCGCATCGATGATCTCGGCGCGGCCGGCGATATAGCCGCCGAGGCAGCCGAACGCCTTCGCCAGCGTGCCCTCGAGCACGTCGATGCGGTGCATCACGCCGTCGCGCTCGGCGATGCCGCCGCCGCGCGGGCCGTACATGCCGACCGCATGCACCTCGTCGACATAGGTCATCGCGCCGTATATCTCGGCGAGATCGCAAATCCTGGCGAGCGGCGCGACGTCGCCGTCCATCGAATAAAGGCTCTCGCAGACGATCAGCTTCGGCCGGTCGGGGCCGGCGGCGATCAAGAGCTCTTCGAGATGCGCGACGTCGTTATGGCGGAAGATCTGGCGTTCGCAGCCGGCCTGGCGCACGCCTTCGATCATCGAGTTGTGGTTCAGCGCGTCCGACAGGATCAGGCAGTTCGGAATCAGCTTGGCGAGCGTCGAGATGCCGGTCTGGTTCGAGACATAGCCCGAGGTGAACAGCAGCGAGGCTTCCTTGCCGTGGAGATCAGCGAGCTCCGCCTCGAGCTGCACCAGCGGATGATGGGTGCCCGCGATGTTGCGGGTGCCGCCGGCGCCGGTGCCGACGCGGGTCGCGGTCTCGACCATGGCGCCGACCACCTTGGGGTGCTGGCCCATGCCGAGATAGTCGTTGGAGCACCAGATCACGACGTTGCGGCTGCCTTTCGGCGAATGCCAGGTCGCGTGCGGGAAGCGTCCCGCGATCCGTTCGAGGTCGGCGAACACCCGGTAGCGCCGCTCGTCATGCAGGCGGTTGAGGGCGGTTTGGAAAAACTGGCTGTAATTCATCGGCGAACCCAGAAAGCGGAACCTGACCGGAAAACCTGCCTCTTCTTAGAGCTTTTCCAGCTCTAATGTCCATGCATTGGCCCACATCAGGGCATGCGCCGCAGTTGGGCAAATTGCCCTAGCTTGCTCGGTTTGGCTTGATTTCGGTCAAATCGCCGAGCGATGCCTTGCCGCCCGGCCCGGCGCTCAAGTCGTTTTGAAGCGCAGCATGCCGTCGTCGTGCATCTCGGCCGTCAGGCGGCCCTCGACCAGCATGTAATTCACATGGGCGACCAGCTCGCCGGCGGCAAAGCCCATCTGGTGCTCGTCCAGCACGTGCTTGTGGAACACCACGGGCACGAGTTCCTTGGAGGTCTGCGGCACCTCGCGGCAGGCCTCGGCGATCAGCCGGCAGCGCTCCTCATGGTGATCGGCGAGCTGCTTGATCCGGGTCTTCAGCCCGTAGAACGGCACGCCATGGCCGGGCAGCACCATCACGTCATAGGGCAGGGTGGTGGTCAGGCTGGCCAGCGAGGCCAGATATTCGCCGAGCGAGTTCTGCTCGGGCTCGACCGCCCAGACGCTGACATTGGGCGAGATCTTGCTCAGCACCTGGTCGGCGGACAGGAACAGCTTGTCGGCTGCGCAATACAGCATCACCTGGTCGAGCGCGTGCCCGCCGCCGGTGATCACCTTGAAGCGCCGCGTGCCGATCACGACCTCGTCGCCATGGGTGAGGCGGTGATAGGACGGCGGCAGCACCGACACCCGCTTCAGGTAGTCCTGGCCGCGGCCGAGCAGCTTCTCGGTCAGGTCCTCGTCCATGCCGTGGCGGCGGAAGAACAGCCGCTGCGCGTTGCGCCGTTCCTCCGTGCCGCGGTTCTGGTGATAGACCGATTGCAGATATTCCACCTGCGACATGTACAGCGGGCAGTCGAAGCGCTCGGTGATCCAGCCGGCGAGACCGACATGGTCGGGATGCGAATGCGTCACGATCAGCCGCTTGACCTTGACGTGCTTCAGCGGTCCCTCGAACAGCGTGGTCCAGGCCGCGATCGATTCCTCATTGCCGAAGCCGGCATCCACCATGGTCCAGCCGTCGCCGTCGGCGAGCAGATAGATGTTCACATGGTTGAGGCGGAACGGCAGCTTCAGCCGCGCCCACAGCACGCCGGGGGCCACCTCCACGACCTGGTCGTGGCCGGGATGGTTCTCCCAAGGGTATCGCAATGCCTCCGCCGAGGAGGGAAGGCTGTCGGTCTTCGTATGCATGCTACCGACTTAGCGGGACCCGGGCCGCCGCGCCAGCCGAAAAATCAGATAGTCGTCCGGAGAATGGGGTGGAATTGCACCCGAATTCCGTAGCCCGGATCAAGCCGGGCTACGGATCGCACAGAGGCGTTGCTAGGCGGCGCGGATGTTCGACAGGAAGCCGTCGATCTCGGAGCGCAGCACGTCGGCCTCGCGGCGCAGGGCGTCCGAGGCGCTGAGTACTTCGCCGGCCGCGGCGCCGGCCTCGGCCGAGGCGGTCGAGACGCCGACGATGTTGCTCGACACCTCACTGGTGCCGCCGGCGGCATGCTGGATGTTACGGGCGATCTCGCGGGTCGCCGCGCCCTGCTCCTCGACGGCGGCGGCGATCGCGGTGGTGACGTCGTTGATCTCGCCGATCGTGCTCGAGATGTTGCGGATCGCGGTGACCGCCGTCGTCGTCACCTCCTGCATGCTGACGATCTGCTGGCGGATTTCCTCGGTCGCCTTGGCGGTCTGGCTCGCCAGGTTCTTCACCTCGGAGGCGACGACGGCAAAGCCGCGGCCGGCCTCGCCGGCGCGCGCCGCCTCGATGGTGGCGTTGAGCGCCAAGAGATTGGTCTGCGAGGCGATGGTCTGGATCAGGTCGACCACGACGCTGATGCGTGCGGCATTGTCGGCAAGCCCCTGCATGGTGGTGTCGGTGGCGCTGGCTTCTTCGACCGCCTTGCGGGCGATCTCCGCCGAGGTGACGACCTGGCGGCCGATCTCGGAGATCGACGACGACAGTTCCTCGGTGCCGGCCGACACCGTCTGCACGTTGACCGAGGTTTCCTCGGCGGCCGAGGCGACCGCGTTGACCAATGCGCTCGACTGGTCGGCGGTCGCCGACATGCTCTGCGCGGTCGACTGCATCGAGTTCGCCGCGCTCTGCAGGCTGCCGAGCGCGGTGCGGACCGTCGATTCGAACGTCGCGATCTGCTTCTCCATGCGCGAGGCGCGCTCGGCCTTGGCGGAGCGGTCCTTGTTCTGGTTCTCGGTGAGCTCGCGGCCCTCGATCATGCTCTCGCGGAATACCTGCAACGAGTCGGCCATGACGGCGATCTCGTCGCGCTGGCGGCTCTGCGGGATCTCGGTGTCGAGGTCGCCGTCGGACAGCAGCTGCATCGAGCGTTGCAGGCCGCGGATGCGGCGCAGGATGTTGCGCCCGACATAGAGCCAGACGAACAGGAACGAGCCGACCAAGGTCAGCGCGCCGAGCCCGATCATTACCGTGGTTGCAAGTGAGATCTGCTGCCGCGCCTGGAAGGTCGACGAGTCGGTCTCCTTCTGCACGGCGTCGACCAGCTGCTGGACGCTGATGCCGAGCCCGACATTCAGCTTGCGGGTTTCTTCCAGGATGGTCTGGCCGTAATCGATCGAGTCGAGCTCTTTCTGGCGGATCTTGAACACGCCGGTCTTGCCTTCGCCGAGCACGAGCAGCTTCTCCGCGGTGTCGCGCACGGCAACGATCGCCGGATTGTTCGGCAGGTCCTCGAGGTTGGACTTGACGCGTTCGCGGCCCTTCTTGAACTCCGCCTCGATCGCATCGAGCGTCTCGCTGGAATTGGCCGACAGCGCCGCGGTCATGTCGGCAGCCATCAGATTGCCGGCGGCGAGCACGCTGCTGATCTGGCTGACGGTGCGGGCCGCTTCGGTGGCGTCGTCAGCGGAGACTTCGGCCGCGGCGAGGATGGCGTTGAGCCGGGTCTGTGCGTCGAGCGTCGCGGGACCAGTGGCGGAGACGAAGGCGGCCTGCGCCTTGCGCAGCGCGTTGTACTGCTTGTCGCGCAGCGCGCCGACCTCGAGCCGTTCGCGCGCCGCCGAGATCAGGCTCTTGGTGGCTTCATCGGTGTTCTTGACGTTCTCCTGCAGCGCGCTGACGACGGATTTGTCGGCGCCGAGCTCGATGATCTCGCCAAGCTTGGCGTTGGTTTGCTGCGCGACCTCCTGCACCTTCTTGGTGCGATCGTTCAGCGCATCCTCGCTCTGCACGGCGAGCAGGCCGGGCCCCTGGGCTGCGAGCGAGGCGCTCTGCGCGGAAAGTTGCAGGCTCGCGGCGAGCCGCGGAATGTCGCGGCCAGAGAGATCGCTCATGGTTCCGCCGAGCTGATGCAGCACGATGCCGGCGCCTGCGCTGATCACGAGCGCCATGCCTGCGATCACGGCGAATGCCACGAACAGGCTGCCTCTGACACCCATCTGCGGCAGATGGATACGCTTGAGATTTGGTTTGCCGAGCTTGAACCGAAACGCCATTGCCCCGTACCCCCTGGCCTTACCCTTGACCACTACTCTTGGATGTTTCCCCGGCGCGGGAGTATCAATGCGGCGGGTTAACAAAATCGGGAAAATTGCGACGATCTGCCGGATTTTTCACGGCTGCCGCGCATCGGCGCCGTGTTGGTCCGCTGTGCGGAATCGATGCGCGCGATCGGACGCAAAAAGGCCGGCGCGAGCCGGCCTTTCCACTCTCGGTTGTGGTGGTCGGTAACCTCAGTAGCGGCCGTAAGCGGGGCCGCCGAGGTTGCCGAGGTTGAAGCGGTAGTTGAGGCCCGCCTTCACCGTGTGCTCGTCATTGTGGAAGGTGCCGACCGGCACCAGCGCGCCGGGTGCGGTGAAGCGGCTGTCGCCGAAGTCGTAATACTGGTACTCGACCTTGGCCGACCAGTTCGGCGCGAACATGTATTCGGCGCCGCCGCCGATGGTCCAGCCGTTGCTGTGGTTGTCGCTGAGCGCGAAGGGGACCTGCGCGCCACCCAGCGTCACCGTTTCGTTGTTGTCGGAATAGGCGTAACCGCCCTTCACATAGATCAGGCCCGGGCCCCAGGTGTAGCCGACCCGGCCGGTGATCGAGGCGATGCCGCGCTGGTTGTTGTTGTAGACGTAGCCGCCCGGGAAGATCGCATTGAGCTGGTGGCCGCCGACCCAGGAATACTGGCCTTCGAGGCCGATCACCCACATCGGCGACAGCTGCCAGTCGTAGCCGCCCTGCACGCCGCCCATGAAGCGGGCGCTGGAGTCGGACAGCGCGAGGCCGTTGAACGTGTTTTTGCCCGAGAACACGCCGCCGAGATGGCCGCCGAGATAGAAGCCGGTCCAGTTGTAGAGCGGCGCGGCGTACACAGGCGCGGGCGCCTTCTGGTAATAGCCACGGGAGCCGAGGTCGGCGGCCTGGGCGGTCGCGCCAAAGGCAGCGACGGCAGCAGCCGCGGCTGCGGTTGCGAGCAGGAACTTCTTCATGGGGCAGTCTCCGGACAAGTCATGAGGCGCGGCGTGAATGGCGCCATCCATGGCGATGCGTTAGACCGCATTTGAATAAAATGCTGTCACCGGAAGGCGGCTCGGAGCGTTAAGCCGCACCCTTTGCGGCGAAACGTTTTGTTGTGCCTAACGAACGCTTAAGGTGGAATGACGGAAGGCTTAACGCGCCGCGCGCGCCACGCGTCTGCTGTTAACCAAGCCCTCGGCTAAGCTAATCGCTTGCGCACGTCGTCGCGCATCTGCTCGCGGAACGCCTGGCGGCGCGCGGCGCGATCCTTGACCGGAACGTCGTGGCGATCGAACACGTCGAACTTCTCCAGGATCGGATAGTGCTCGCTCGCCATCGCCAGCACGCGCAGCAGGCCGGCGACCTTCGGGGTCGGGCCGCTGACTTCCCACTTGCGGAGCTTTTCGGCGCCGCCGGTAGCCGGCAACCCGCACAGCTTCGCCATGTCAGCCGCCGTCAGCTTCCGGCCGAGCGCCTCGCCGAGATGTTCGCGCAATTTCTTCAGTTCAGGGCCAGTCACTCTTGGGTCCGTTCCGCGATTTTGAAGTGTGAAGTGAGTCACATGACGTGATCGAGGTGCAGGCTATACGCCGCGCATGCGACTTCTAGAGGAGACCATCATGCACGGCATCATCGAAAGCCTCAGCCCCGAACAGACACAGATCGATTGGAAATGGGTCGGCAGTGTGTTCGCGTTCTACGTCGTGCTGATGATCGGCGGAGTGGGTCTGCTGCTCGCGCAGTGATGCGTTGAACGCGGCGGTGCCCGCAATGACGGAAGCGATCGCTGGGGAAGGTGCTGGTGCTGCCAGACAGGATTGAACTGTCGACCTCTCCATTACCAATGGAGTGCTCTACCACTGAGCTACGGCAGCGTGCCCGGGAAAAATTGAATCGGCCGCAAGGGCCCGTCCAAGCGGGCGGTTCTTGCCACAGGCCTCCCGTTGGCGCAAGCGAAACAGCGCCCCGGTTGCCGATGAAATCGGCACAAACTGACATTCCTCGCCCGTGATTCTGCCCAATCCGGCCGATTCCGGTCCGATTGGGTTCCGATCGGGCCGGCAAGCCGGATTTTGCCCACCCGCCGAATCATGCCGCTTGGCGCAACTGGCCGACCGGGCAGGGTGCGCGGGCGGCGGCCATTGGCTATGTTCGGCCTCGCGGAAGGCGCGACGGCGGTTCGAGAGTTTTGCAATGACAGGTGAGCACGACAGAGGCGGCGGGCAGGCCGGAGCCCGCGTGAAGGATTCACGACAGGATCGTCTCAAGCTGGCGCTTCGCGAAAATCTGAAGCGGCGGAAATCGCAGGCGCGCGGTCGCGAGGATGTGGCTTCCGAACCAGCCCAAGCCTCGTTAGATGACGCCTCGCTAGAAGACGGCTCACGAGACGACGCCGGCGGAAGCGAGCCGGGCCGCTAGAGCGATTTCTGCGAGATGGACATCAGTTCGTGCAGAAAATCCGGCAAAACGACAAGCCAGGGCCTGGGTTCTGGTTCTAGTGAGAATCGAAACTCCGGCCGGTTGGCATTTGTTGCAACAAGAAGCGAGTCGCCGAGATGGCCATGGATGAGACGACGATCGATCGGCTGAACGCCACCGCCACCGCCTTTCCGCGCCATGAGCAGACCTTTCCGACCCTGACGGCGCACGAGATCGAGCGGATGCGCCGCTTCGGCGAGCCGCGGTCGTACAAGGACGGCGAGGCGCTGTTCGAGACGGGCAAGCCGGGGCCCGGCATGTTCGTGGTGCTGTCGGGCAGCGTGTCGATCTCCCAGCGCGATGGCCTCGGCCGTGTCACGCCGATCATCGACCAGGGGCCGGGGCAATTCCTTGCCGAGATCGGCCAACTCTCCGGACGCGCCGCGCTGGTCGACGGCCATGCCGAGGGCCCCGTCGAGACGCTGTTGCTGCCGCCCGAGCGGCTGCGCGCGCTGCTGGTCGCCGAGGCTGATCTCGGCGAGCGCATCATGCGCGCGCTGATCCTGCGCCGGGTCAGCCTGATCCAGGGCGGCGCCGGCGGGCCGGTGCTGATCGGCTCCGCGTCGGTCGGCAACATGGCGCCGCTGCAAAATTTCCTGGCGCGCAACGGCCAGCCGCATCACGTCCTCGATCCCGAGACCGACAAGGATGCCGCCGACCTCGTCGCGCGCTATTCGCCGACGCGCGCCGAGCTGCCGCTGGTGGTCTGTCCGAACGGCACGGTGCTGCGCAATCCGTCCGAGACCGCGCTTGCGATGGCGCTCGGCATGATCGGCAACAGCGCGCATGAGAAGCTCTACGACGTTGCCGTGGTCGGCAGCGGCCCGGCCGGCTCGCCACCGCGGTCTATGCGGCCTCCGAGGGGCTGTCGGTCGCGGTGTTCGATTCCCGCGCCTTCGGCGGTCAGGCCGGCGCCAGCGCGCGGATCGAAAACTATCTGGGCTTCCCGACCGGCATTTCCGGCCAGGCGCTGGCGGGGCGCGCCTTCAATCAGGCGCAGAAATTCGGCGCCGAGATGCTGATCCCGGTCTCGATCAAATCGCTCGACTGCTCGAAGGCGTCGGGCGCGTTCACGCTCGCCACCGGCTGCGGGCACACGCTGCGCGCGAAGTCGGTGGTGGTCGCGAGCGGCGCGCGCTATCG
>NZ_JACMYP010000270.1 GCF_020889705.1 Bradyrhizobium altum
CCGCCGGCCGACGACCAGCAGGCGCAGCCTGCGGCGCCGGCCCAACGGACCCAGACCACGCAACAATCCGGCGGCGCGTTCCCCGCGCCGCTACCGAGCGGTGGATTTAGCCGCTAGGCTCCTGCTTCAATTCATTAGACGCGCGCCGCGCCGCGGCGCCGGGATGATCCATGTCTTTTACCATCGCCATTATCGGCCGGCCCAATGTCGGAAAGTCGACGCTGTTCAACCGGCTGGTCGGCCAGAAGCTCGCGCTGGTCGACGACGAGCCCGGCGTGACCCGCGACCGCCGCGAGGGCCAGGCCCGGCTCTACGATCTCGACTTCACCATCATCGACACTGCGGGGCTCGATGAGGGCGCCAAGGGCTCGCTGACGGCGCGGATGCAGGAGCAGACCGAAACCGCGATCGCGCTCGCCGACGCCCTGATGTTCGTGATCGACGCCCGCGTCGGCCTGACGCCGACCGATCGCGCCTTCGCCGACTTCGCCCGCAAGGCCAACAAGCCGGTGGTGCTGGTCGCCAACAAGGCCGAGGGCAAGCATGGCGAGATCGGCGCGATGGAATCCTACGCGCTCGGCCTCGGCGATCCCGTGCAGATATCGGCCGAGCACGGCGAGGGCATGGGCGACCTCCACGAGGCGCTGAGCGCGTTGGTGCCCGCGACACCAGAGGAAGACGACGAGGTCGAGGACGACGAGGACATTTCGGAGGAGGAGGCCGCGCAGCGCCCGATCCGCGTTGCCATCGTCGGGCGGCCCAACGCCGGCAAGTCGACGCTGATCAATCATCTGCTCGGCGAGGAGCGGTTGCTGACCAGTCCCGAGGCCGGCACCACGCGCGATTCCATCGCGGTCGAGATCACCTGGCAGGGTCGCCAGTTCCGCGTGTTCGACACCGCGGGCCTGCGCCGCCGCTCGCGGATCGAGGAGAAGCTGGAGAAGCTCTCGGTCGCGGATGCGTTGCGTGCGGTGCGCTTCGCCGAAGTCGTCGTGATGATGATGGACTCGCAGAACAAGTTCGAGGAGCAGGATCTGCGCATCGCCGACCTGATCGAGCGCGAAGGCCGGGCCATCGTGCTCGCGGTCAACAAATGGGACCTCGTCGAGCGCAAGCCCAACCAGATCTCGCAGCTGCGCACCGATGCCGACCATTGGCTGCCGCAGGTCAAGGGCGCGCCGATCGTCGCCGTCTCCGGCCTGATGGGTGAGGGCATCGACCGCCTGATGATTGCGATCCAGGAGGCCTATGCGGTCTGGAACCGGCGCCTGCCGACCGCGGGGCTTAATCGCTGGTTCGAGCAGGCGATCCAGGCCAGCCCGCCGCCGGCCGTCTCGGGCCGCCGGCTGAAGCTGAACTACATCACGCAAGTGAAGGCGCGCCCGCCGAGCTTAGTGTTGTTCTGCTCGCGCGCCGATGCGATCCCGAGATCCTATCTGCGTTACCTCACCAACTCGCTGCGCGAGACCTTCGATCTGCCGGGCACGCCGATCCGTATCACGCTGCGCGAGAAGGCCAATCCGTTCGCCTACAAGCGCAAACGGCCGTCGTGAGCGGAGAGGCGGGAGCTGACGCAATGTCGGTGCCGCAGGCACGCAGCGGCGCCGTGATCTTCATCTTCATCACCCTGCTGCTCGACATGCTCGCGCTCGGGATCATCATCCCGATCCTGCCCAAGCTGATCGAAGGCTTCGTCAACAACGACACCGCGAACGCGGCACGCATCTTCGGCGTGTTCGGCTCGATCTGGGCCTTGATGCAGTTCGTCTGCTCGCCGATCCTCGGCGCGCTGTCCGATCGCTTCGGCCGCCGGCCGGTGGTGCTGCTGTCGAATTTCGGCCTTGCCGCGGACTACGTGCTGATGGCGCTGGCGCCGAACCTGATCTGGCTGTTCGTCGGGCGGGCGATCTCGGGCATCACCTCGTCGAGCGTCTCGACCGTGTTCGCCTATATCGCCGACGTCACTGCGCCGGAGCAACGCGCCGCGATGTTCGGCAAGATCGGCGTCGCGTTCGGCGCGGGCTTCATCATGGGACCGGCGCTCGGCGGTCTGCTCGGCGAGATCGATCCGCGGCTGCCGTTCTGGGCGGCGGCGGGATTGAGCTTCGTCAACGGGCTCTATGGCCTGCTCATCCTGCCGGAATCGCTGCCGGTCGAGCGGCGTGCGCCGTTCAAATGGAAGAGCGCCAATCCGATCGGCGCGTTGCATTTCCTGCGCGCGAACCGGACGCTGGCCGGCCTGTCGCTGGCGACGTTCTTCGGCCAACTCGCGCATGTCGTGCTGCCCTCGGTGTTCGTGCTCTACGCCACCTATCGCTATGGCTGGGATACCGGCACCGTCGGCGCGACGCTCGCGCTGGTCGGCCTCTGCGGCATGATCGTGCAGGGCGCGGCGATCGGCCCGATCGTGCAGCGCCTCGGTGAGCGCAACGCGCTGTTCCTCGGTCTCGTCTGCGGCGCCTTGGGCTTCGTGATCTTCGGCGCGGCGCCGACCGGGCAGCTGTTCTGGATCGGCATTCCCGTGATGGCGTTCTGGGGCATCTCGGCCGCCGCGACGCAGGCCCTGACGACGCAACTTGTCGCCGCCGATCAACAAGGCCAGTTGCAGGGCGCGACATCGAGCGTGCAGAGCATGTCGGAATTGATCGGCCCGTTCCTGTTCACGCTGACCTTCGCCTATTTCATCGGCGACAACGTGGCCGTGAAGCTGCCCGGTGCGCCGTTCTATCTGGCGGGCGCGCTGCTGCTGCTCGCGCTCGCCATCGCCTGGCGCGCGACGGCGGCAAAGAGAACGTAGCTTCGTAGAGAGCGTAGCTCCAAGGGCGTGCTGCTGTTCCGCTGGCGGGTAGAGTTCGGCGTGGCAAAAAAGAAGCGCGCGAGGCTCGCTTCCGTCGCGCTGCCGGACAACACGGTGGCCACGCGCTTTCTGCGACTGCCTGAAGGAATGATGGCAGTTGATCTGCCCGACGGCGGCGTGTCTTTGCTGCCGATTGGCAGCGATCCCGATGTCGTGCGGGCGCGTTCGATCGCGCGACGGCGCAGTCATGCGCATCGGCGGCAAAAGCTCGGGGCGGCACCGGCAGGCGCATTATTCATTGCGACCGTTGAATACTGGGTTCGATGATTGCAGCGCGTTGAGGGCAGTAAAGGTCTCGGTGTCAAATTCTCCATCGGTACGACCCCTGTAAAGCCCAAAATCTCCCAGTAGCTTCTGTACCTCGCTCTTTGTGTCGGCATGCCAGGTGGCGTTCAGCTCGAAAAGACTCTTTCGTGCAGAGTCAGACCCCATTCGAAAAGCCGTCAGGAGATATTCTGCCGCTTGCCTCGCATCGCGATCCACACCTTCACCCTGGTCAAGAACCAACGCGTAATTGCGCATACCGCCGGGGTTTCCGCTGGCGGCTGCTCGCTCAAACCAGCGAGCCGCTTCGGCCTGGTCCTTCAAAACTCCTATTCCGTTCTCATAAAGATAGGCGAGGTCCGACATCGCAGCCCCGAGACCCTTGTCGGCGGCGCGCCGAAACCAAGAGGCGGCCGCACTCGCGTCTGCTTTGACTACGACGCCATTCAAATGCGCAATTGCGATCTGCCACATTCCCGCCGGGTAGCCGTCCCGCGCGAGATCGAGCAGGATGTCGAGGGCGTACACACCGTCGGCCTTGCTTGGCGATCGCAGTAGCGCGCGGGCGAGCTGGGCACGAAGGCGCGGCGTCGCGGGGGCCTGGAGAATGGCGGCGATGCAAGCCGGCGCAGCCTCTTTGATGTTGATGTCTTTCAACTCAACCCGCGGCGCGCGCGAATCAGGGACGTCCAATCCATAGCTGGCAAGGCGGTCGCACATCGCAACCGCGTTCGGGGTAGCCCATTTATGAGCGGCGCGGACCAGCTGTGATTGTCGCCCAAGGTACTCACTGAAGGCGCGATTGTTGAATGCGGGGCGAATGGCGGGTTGCTGCTGTGATGGTGTTTGTGTAACAGTCGGTGGTTGAGGAAGCTTGTTTTTGGCAACAGCCTCGTCCTGGTCGCGTTTCGCTGGCGCTATGCCATCGCTCGCTAGGTACACCTGCCCAATGATCTGGTCATAGTAGGCGGGCACCTGCGTATGGCTTACGGTTTGCGAAAGGTTTCGCACGGCTACTTGAATCGACTTTGCAACGTCGACTAGCGAACGGTCCTTCTTCTGAATCTCCTTGAGAAAGACCCGGGTGAAGACCGAGTTTGGATCGAAGTCGCTATCAGAAAGGCGATCCAGTGCCGATTGTCCCACCCCGGCGGAGTAAAGAAGGAAAACTCCTTCTGGAGGTGTGCCCATAGCGAGCCCGCGCGCACCCCCGACAGTTCTGGTCGCGCCGGCTCTGAATGGATTGTCGCGGCACGCATCCAGGACGAAAATTGTGACACGAGCCCCGCGGTCCTGCAAATCGGAGAGAATCTTGTCGATTGGAACGGCCTCGCCGGTGAGAAGACTTTCCTGGCCCTGGTCAACGGGCGGCAGGTCTGTAGGCAGGATGTAGTTGGTCCCCCGGATTTCGATCCCGTGTCCGGCGTAGTAGAGAAATGCGAAATCGCCCGGCTCGACACGATCCAAGAATGCGGACAGCTGCCGAATGAAATCGCGGCGACCAAGGTCGGTTGCAAGATGAACCTGAAAGCCCATTATTTCCAGGGCGGAAGACACGGCTTTGGCATCGTTTACTGCCCTTTCAAGCTTGGGCACACTTTCGTAGGCATTGTTGCCCACGACGAGCGCCACGCGTTTTTCTGCGCGTGCTTCAAAACCTGCCGAAAGGGGCACTGCGAACGCGCAAGCGAGTAAGACCACGCGAATTTTGGAATTGGGGCGGGCTTTCATGATCGCGTCCATCAGCGCCTGGCGTCTGGGAAGGCTCTAACGTAGCCTGCCCATACAACCACTTGGCTTGGCAGCGTAGCACCGGACCTGCGGACGAACATTGGATTTCGTCCGTGCGGGCCGAAGCCGCCGCGAAAAGTGGCGGGTTACGCCTGCGGCTAACCCACCCAATTTTATTCCGTCGCCGGCACCGAATGGTGCTCATGCGTGATGAACCAGTCACCATCGACCTTGCGCAAGCCGATCGTCAGCCTGAACTGAAACGTGGCGTCGGGCGCGCCGCACCGCATCACCGCGACGGCGAAGGCCACGTCATCGCCGGCCGTGATCGCGATGTCCTCGATGTCGAAGGCGTCGGAAGGGCGTTGGCAGCCGAAGAACAGATCCCAGGTCTTCCTGTACGCATCAAGACCGCGTGACTGGAACGGTGGCGGCACGTCGAACATCACGATGTCCTGATCGTGATGGGCGAGAACGCCCGCATAGTCGTGTCTGCGGACGGCGTCCGCCCAGGCTTCGATGATTGTTCTGACTTGGTTTTCGGCTCCGGATTGCGTCATGGAACTCGCTCCGTGTGTGGCTGACATGCGCCCGGAGGACGCAGGCCAGGACGTATATCCGACACGCGGAGAGAATTATTTGAGCGGTGAACGGCCGGACCGAATCCCGGCCGTCGCGCGACGCTTACTTCTTCACCAGCGGACAATCGCTGGCCTCGAGCGGCTTGGCGGCGTCTTCCGGCGAGATGGCGGCGATCAGCTTGTAATAGTCCCAGGGATACTTGGACTCTTCCGGCTTCTTCACCTCGAACAGATAGGCCGGGATGATGCGGCGGCCGTCGATCCGCAGCGGGCCCTTGCCGAACAGCGGATCGTCGGTCGGGATCTCCTTCATCTTGGCGACGACCTTGGCGCCGTCATGCGGATTGCCGCCCATCGCGTCGAGCGCCTTCAGGTAATGCAGCACGCCGGCATAGACGCCGGCCACCGTCATCGAGGGCATCGAGCCCTTGGGCGAAACCTTCTGGAAGCGCTTCGACCAGGCGCGGGTTTGGTCGTTCATGTCCCAGTAGAACGACTCGGTGAAGGTGAGGCCCTGGGCGATCTTCAAGCCGAGCGCGTGCACGTCGTTGACGAACAGCAACAGCGCCGCGAGCTTCTGTCCGCCCGCGGTGATGCCGAATTCGGACGCCTGCTTGATCGCGTTGGTGGTGTCGCCGCCGGCATTGGCAAGGCCGATGATCTTGGCCTTGGAGGCCTGCGCCTGCAGCAGGAACGAGGAGAAGTCCGCAGTGTTGAGCGGGTGCTTGACGCCGCCGAGCACCTTGCCGCCGTTGGCGGTGACGACCGCCGAGGTATCGCGCTCCAGCGCGTGGCCGAAGGCGTAGTCGGCGGTGAGGAAGAACCAGGTGTCGCCACCTGCCTTGGTCAGTGCCTTGCCGGTGCCGTTGGCGAGCATGTAGGTGTCGAACGTGTAGGAGATCGTGTTGGCGTTGCAGGCCTTGCCGGTCAGATCGGCGGTCGCCGCGCCCGAGTTGAGCACGATCGAGTTCTTCTCCTTGGCAAGGTTGCTCACCGCCAGCGCGACGCCGGAGTTCGGCGTATCGGTGATGATGTCGACCTTGTCGTTGTCGATCCAGTTGCGCGCGATGTTGACGCCGACGTCAGGCTTGTTCTGGTGGTCGCCGCTGACCACCTCGATCTTCCAGCCCTTGGCGCGCAGGCCGGAATCTTCCACCGCCATGTTGGCCGCGGCCACCGAATTGGGGCCGCCGATGTCGGCATAGAGGCCCGACATGTCGTTCAGCACGCCGATCTTGACGTTCTTGTCCTGAGCAAGGGCAGGCGTAGCAAGGCCGAGTGCAGCGCAAGCGAGAAGCACGGCGTGGCGCCGTGCGAGCGTCGTCGTCATGAGACATTCCCTCCACTGTCAATTTTTTCCGCAACGGCCCTCTTGTGGGGCCTTGTGCCGGTCGTTCGCGTTCCCGCTTACCCTTTCCTTTGGCGAGCGGCAATCCGCATAAAGCCGGATGAACTGCGTCGAAGCGCCATGATTCAATCAGAACCGAAGCTCTGGGTGCCGTTTATTTGAGCGCATCCGAGGTCAGCTTGAATTTCTGGATCCGCTTGCCCTCGACCTCGCCGGTGTAGACGTTGCCCTTCTGATCGACCGCCATGACGTGGAGCAGGGCAAACTGTCCGGCATTGCGGCCGCTATGGCCGAAGGTGCCGACCACGCTGCCGTCGTCGCGCTTCAGCACGCGGACCTCGTTGTTGGCGCCGTCGGCGTTGAGCAGATAGGTCTGCTTCGGATCGGGCCACAGCGCGAGATCGAACACGGCGCCGTCGCCGCGGGTGTTCTTCTCGTAGAACCATTCCTTCACGAAGGTGCCGTTCTTCTTGAACACCTGGATGCGGTCCTGGCTGCGGTCGCAGACATAGACCAGCCCGTCATTGGCGATCTTGATGCAATGCACGGGATTGCCGAACTGCTCCTGCACCGCCGCGCTTGGATCATAAGGCGGCTGCTTGTCGTCGGTGGGCAGCTTGCCGTAGCCGCCCCAGTGTCGCTTGTAGGCCAGCGTGCTGGCGTCGAACACGATGACGCGGCGGTTGCCATAGCCGTCGGCGACGTAGAGCTCGTTGGCATCCTTGTCGATCGCCATCTCGGCGGGGCGGCCGAGCTGGGTGGTGTCGTTGCTGTTGGTGCGGGCTGCGATCTTGCCGATCTGGCCGAGATACTTGCCGTCGAGCGAGAACTTCAGGATCGCGCTGTCGTCATCGGCATTGCCGCCGATCCAGACGAAGCCGCGTTCGTCGACCTCGATGCCGTGCTCGCGGCCGACCCATTGATAGCCGTCGCCGGGGCCGCCCCAGGCCCGCAGCAGATTGCCGTCGACATCGAATTCGAGCACCGGCGGTGCGGCCACGCAGCATTTCGCGCGCGGCGGGGTGAGGCTCGCCGCCTTCTCGCCGTCGGTCAGCGAGCGCGGCCGGTGGACCACCCAGATATGCCCCTGCCAGTCGACGGTGATGCCGCCGATCTGGCCGATGATCCAGTTGTTGGGAAGCTGTTTCGGCCAGGACGGATCGACCGCGAAGGTCGGGACGTCGCCGGCCCTGGCGGGCGTTGGCTGACCAAAAACGGTTGAAGATGCGATGCCGGCGGAGAGAAACAGTCCGGACAGAATGGAGCGCGCGCGATTGAACGTCGGCGTCATGATGCCTCCCCAGATTTTTCTTGGCGGGGCGTCCCGCTTGGGCGCGCAGTCAATCGCGGGGCGGGGAACGAGTCAATCACCCAGCCGTCATCGCGAGGAGTCGCGTAGCCCGGATGGAGTTGCGTAGCCCGGATGGAGCGAAGCGAAATCCGGGGCGGTCTCTTCGCGGACAGACGCTTCCCGGATTACGCTTCGCTTCATCCGGGCTACGGTTCGTCAACCTAGGCCGGCGGCTGGAAACTCCGCAGCGTGCGCGCTTTGTAGTCGTAGAGCTTGCCGGTTTCGGTCCACTCCGGCGAACACATCGGCACGATGAATTCGGCGGCCATGTCGGGCGTATCCAGCGTCATCGGGTCTTCGCCGGGAAACACCTGCGCGCGCATCCGGGTGCGGATCGGACCGGGGCTGAACAGATTGACGCGCAGCGCCGTGTTGGCGGTCTCGTTGGCCCAGGAGCGCACCAGCGCATCCAGCGCGGCCTTCGAGGCCGCATAGGGGCCGAGATAGGCGTTGGCCTTGTGCGCCACGCCTGACGTGACGAACACCGCACGGCCGGCGTCGGACTGGCGCAGCAGCGGGTCCATGCAGCGGATCAGCTGGAAATTCGCGGTGACGTTGATCGCGAACACGTCGTTCCACGGCTTCAGCTCGATATGGCCGAGCGGTGAGGACGGGCCGGCAGTGCCGGCGTTGCCGAGGAGGATATCGAGCTTGCCGTGGCGCTCATGCAGCGCGAGCCCGAGCCGCGCGATGCCGTCGTAATCGGTGAGCGAGAGTGGCACCAAGGTGGCGCTGCCGCCGTCCTTGCGGATCTCGTCGTCGAGCTCTTCGAGCCCGCCCTGGGTACGCGCCACCGCCACGACATGCGCGCCGGCCTTGGCCAGCGCGACGGATGTTGCATAGCCGATCCCGCGCGAGGCGCCGGTCACGAGGGCAATACGGGAGGTGAGGGGTTTTGTCATGTCTGTCCGTCCGTGTCTTGCGGCGGGTATTACAGACGGAAATGGCCGGGACAAGCCCGGCCATGACGAATTCCTGCGCTTTCGGCCAGGGGCCGGGCCCCTGGTCCATATTGCTGCTGTTGGTGCCGTTGCCCGAATTGTCGGGCGTCACCTTCATGCCCTGTCGGAAGGCAAACACGATGAAGCCGACCAGCAGCACCCCACAGAGGATGCCCATGATCGGCTGCATGACATTGCTCCGTCAGCTCGCCTCGGCCAGCAGCGAGAGCTGGCGCGGCGGGGCCTCGGTTTCGCTCTGGTCGGTGAGGTGGGTCGGATAGGCGCCGGTGAAGCAGTGGTCGGCAAATCTCGGATTGGCCGGGTCGCGCCCTTCATACCCCATCGCGCGGTACATGCCGTCGATCGACAGGAAGGCGAGCGAGTCGGCGCCGATGATGTCGCGCATCTCCTCGAGCGAGTGGGTCGCGGCGAGCAGGCCCCCGCGGTCCGGCAGGTCGATGCCGTAATAGTCGGGATAGAGGATCGGCGGCGAGGCGAGGCGGAAATGCACCTCGCGGGCGCCGGCATCGCGCATCATGCGCACGATCTTCTTCGAGGTGGTGCCGCGCACCAGCGAATCGTCGATCAGGATGATGCGCTTGCCTTCGATCGCGGCGCGGTTGGCCGAATGCTTCATGCGCACGCCGAGCTCGCGCACGGTCTGGGTCGGCTGGATGAAGGTGCGGCCGACATAGTGGTTGCGGATGATGCCGAGCTCGAACGGCACGCCGGAATACTGGCTGTAGCCGACCGCGGCGGGCACGCCGGAATCCGGCACCGGCACCACGACGTCGACCTCGGGATGGCTCTCGCGCGCGAGCTGGGCGCCGAACGCCTTGCGCACGTCGTACACCGAGCGGCCGCCGACGATCGAATCCGGCCGCGCGAAATAGATGTACTCGAAGATGCAGGGCCGCGCCGGCTTCGGCGGGAATGGCTTGTGGCTGTGCGCGCCCCGCTCGTCGAACACGATGATCTCGCCGGGCTCGATGTCGCGGACATACTTCGCGCCGATCATATCGAGCGCGCAGGTCTCCGAGGTCAGGATCGGATGGCCGTCGAGATCGCCGAGCACCAGCGGGCGGATGCCGAGCGGGTCGCGGGCGCCGACCAGCTTCTTGTTGGTCAGCGCGACCAGCGCATAGGCGCCCTCGATGGTGCGCAGCGCCTCGATGAAACGGTCGATGAAGCGGGTGCGCTTGGACTGTGCGACGAGATGCAGGATCACCTCGGTGTCGGTGGTCGACTGCATCATGGCACCGCCCTTGACCAGCTCGCGGCGCAAGGTGAGGCCGTTGGTCAGGTTGCCGTTGTGGCCGACCGCAAAGCCGCCGGCGCTGAGCTCGGCGAACAGCGGCTGCACGTTGCGCAGGATGGTGCCGCCGGTGGTGGAGTAGCGGACGTGGCCGACCGCGGCGTTGCCGGGCAGGCGATCGATCACCTCGCGGCGGGAGAAGGCATCGCCGACCAGGCCGAGGCGGCGTTCACTGTGGAAGCGGCCACCGTCGAAGGAGACGATGCCGGCGGCCTCCTGGCCGCGGTGTTGCAGGGCGTGCAGGCCGAGCGCGGTGATCGCGGCGGCCTCGGGGTGGCCGAAGACGCCGAACACGCCGCATTCCTCGCGGAGCGTGTCGCCATCGAGATCGGGGTGGTATCTGAGGTCGTCGTCCCGGTAATCTTGTCGGAGATGGTCTTGTCGAAGATGGTCCTGCGTTTCGATCGGGCCCAGGTCGAGATCCATTTGGGCGGCGTGATCGGAAGGGGTTTGCATCTCGTTCATCGCCTCTCGTAAGGGGCCCAAATAAGTTACCGGCCCGCGGGTTTCTCGATCAGCTTTTTCAAGCTGTCACGCGCAGGTTTGCTATAGCCATCGCCCGACGCCGGCGTTGCCTGATCGTTGGTATCAGCCGCAGAATCGTCGTCCGGCTTATTCTTCTTGAACTTCTTTAAGATGGTGTTCTCGGGGTCGTCAGGCAAGAGCGCCATCAGCCAATCCCCGGTTCCCTGCAGCACCACCCGGGACTTCGCGCCGGTCACCCAATCGGGCCGCTGCTTGTCCGGAACCAGCCAAGTGAAGAACATGAACGCCACGACCACGATCAGAAGGCCGCGGGCGAGCCCGAACAGGAAGCCGAGGGTGCGGTCGAGTGCGCCGATCCGGGAATCCAGGATCATGTCCGAGATCCGCACCGTGATGATCGAGACCACGATCAGCGTGCCGACGAAGACGCCGGCCACCACCACCACGGCCGCGACCGTGTCGTTATTGAAGTAAGTTTTGGCGGTCGGCAGCAGCTTCGAGAAAGCATACAGCGTGACCAAGGCTGCGGCGCCCCAGGCCGCGATCGACAGGATCTCGCGCATGAAGCCGCGCACCATGGCAAGCAGGCCCGAGATCAGCATCACGCCGAGCAGGACGAGATCAAGTATCGTTATGGGCATCGGCTGGTCAGGTCCGCTGGTACGTTTGGGTCCGCTGTTAAGGGCTCGCGAATCGGCAAAGTCGGTGCCGTCCTAACTGAGGCGCATCGGGGGCATTCGGCAAGGCCGCAACACCACTAGTCCCGCGCGCCGGATGTATAGCGGCGGGGGGCTGATACGTCACGCCTGCTTTAGCTGGTCTCGCGACGGAATCGGGCCGGTGTGGCATTTTTCTCAGCCGCATCAGCGCCCCTGGAGCCGCCCTGGTCGTCCCTCGGTGCGGCCCGGCCACCTCGGGGCGTCC
>NZ_JACMYP010000271.1 GCF_020889705.1 Bradyrhizobium altum
CAACGAGCTGCGTGCCGCGGCGCGTGCGCTGCCGGCGGCGAACGAGCTGCTCGCGATCCCGCGGCAACGGCTCGATCATCTCGCAGCCGGGCTGCCGCGCGGGCTGAAGGCCAATACGCACGCGCATTTCCGCCGCTTTGCCGCGTCGAGCTCGCGCCTCACGATCGGCGTGCTGCGCGGCCAGGTCGCCCATGCGCGGCAGCGGCTGACCGTCTCGGGCGAGCGCATCACGCTGTCGGCGCGCTCGCTGCTGCATCGCCGGCGCGAGCGCTTCAGCGGGCTCGAGATCCGGCTCAAGGCCTCCAAGCTCGCCAATGCGAAGGCCCAGCGCAACGCGATCGCGCGCGATCTCGAGCGCACCCACCGCCTCGCCGAGCGCGCCCGCCGCGCGCTGCTGACCACGCTGCAGCGGCTCGAGGCGCGTGTCGCCCATCGCAGCCAGCTGCTGTCGGCGCTGTCCTATCGCGGCGTGCTCGCGCGCGGCTTTGCCCTGGTGCGCGACGCGCAGGGACACGCGATCCATTCCGCGGCGGCGGTCGGCCCGAACGCCAACCTGTCGATCGAGTTCGCCGACGGCCGCGTCGCTGCCACCACGGATGCCGATCAGCCCGCGGCGACGGCGACGCCTGAGAGCCAGCCGAAGCTGCAGCCGCGCGAGGCGAAACCGGCGGCGCCGAAGCGCGTCACCAAGCCGGTCGATCAGGGCAGCCTGTTCTGATTTTTTTCTCTAGAGCTTCGGTTCTGATTGAATCAGAACCAAAGCTCTAGATTCTTGTTTTGACGCGTTTTCTTCACGCGAACCGGCGTCCACTTCGTTCGAAAACGCTCTAGCGCGCCAGCCACTCGGCGACTTGCTTCTGCGCGTCCTTGCGTGCGCTCGCATCGGTGCCGACATGACCGGGCTCCGTGATGTCGACCTCGGACGAGGCCGCGACCGCATGCAGCGGCAGGTTGGCCCGGTCGAAATCGTGATAGGCCTCGGGATAGACCACGATCCGCGCCAGCGCGCTGCGGCCGCGCGCGCCGTCGACCATCTGGTGGCAGGCCGATGACGACGTCACATCATCGCGCGCGCCGATCAGGACCAGCGTCGGCACCCGCGCGCTCCAGCCAAGGCCTGACGAGGTGCGGCAATCCGGATAGAACGCGACCGCCGAGCGGAAATCCGGCTCGACGTTGCGCGACCACATCTGCGGCCGCACCGCCCAGAGCAACGCGGCCGCGCCGTTGCCCCAGCCGATCAGACTGATGCGGCTCTTCGCCACCCATTTCTGCTGCTCCAGCCACTGCCGCGCCGCGTTGATGTCGGAAACCCGCGCACGGCGGGTCTGGACCTGATGCTCCCTTATGCGGCACTGGGGTCCGAGCTCGCGCGAGCCGTAGCTGTCCGGCAGGAGTACCGCATGGCCCGATGTGAGCAATTGCTCGGCCCAGTCGCGATAGCGCGGCAGCACCGGCTCGGAACGGCCGGCGAGACCGCCGCAGCCATGCAGCGCGATGACCGTCGGGAACGGGCCATCGCCATCGGGCCGGTAGAGCTGCGCGTGCAGCGTGACATTGCCTTCGGGAATTTCGACCTGATGCGGGGCCGAAAGCGGCGCCGCCGCCACCGCGGCCTGCACGGCAAGCATGGCGAGGCATATGAAAACTGACTTGAGGCGCATCCGATCCGGCCGGCTCGTTATGGCGCCGCAAACACAGCGGACCACAGCTGCAACGCTACCATGCGCGTCCGCCGCCAAATCATCACAAGTCGGTGGTTTAACGGGCGGACATGACCCCCTATCTGTGATAGATGGCTTGATAAATATCCAGGTGGCCTCGTGCGAGGCAAAGCGGAGAGCTCAAACGTGCTGAACAAGTTCGGTCCCTCGGGCCATGGCGAAGCGCAAGTGCAATATCTCGATGGCGATTTCCGCGTGATCTCGCCTGGCACCTTTGTGCGTTGTGCCATCACCGATGTCCGGATTCCGCTCGACGAGCTGAAGTACTGGAGCGTCGACCTGCAGGAGGCCTACGCCACCCCGACCGCCGTGCTGCAGCGCCACCATCCCGGCGTGCTCAAGCCGCAGGCTTAAGCTCAAGGCTGGGTTCATGTGCGCAGCCTCCTGCTCCGCGCCTTGAACAGCTGATCGGTCACCAGGCGCCGCAGCGCGGCAGCATCCTCGAATTGCAGCGTCACCGCGAATGGCACGATCGCCTGTGCCCAGGCCGACATCCCGGCCGGACCACGCAACCGCGCCAGATCCTTTTCTGTCGTCACCAGCGTCAGGGCGTCGCTTCGCCCGTCTGCGACGAGCTGTTCGATCTCATCCTTCGTGAAGGCATGATGATCGGGGAAGGCTCTGTTGCGTACGACGTCGACGCCGCTTGCGCGCAGCGTGTTGAAGAAGCGCGCGGGATCGCCGATGCCGGCGAAGGCGAGTACGCGCTGACCGCGCAACGCATTCAATGAGGCCTCATCCGGCCTCAGATGCGCCGACAATACCGGCTTGCCACGGGACGCGAGATCGGCCGCAATCTTTTTCGTACCACTCCCCTCGCCGACCACGATCAGCGCGTCGGTGCGTTCCAGCTGCGGCGACAGCGGCGCGCGCAACGGTCCGGCCGGAATGACGCGGCCATTGCCGACGCCGCGCGTGCCGTCGATCACGATCAGGCAGGTGTCCTTGAGCACGCTCGGATTCTGGAAGCCGTCATCCATCAGGATCACGCTTGCGTTCTGCGCGCGCGCCAGCGCAAGGCCCGCAGCACGGTCGCGCGACACCACGACCGGCAAGGTCGCCGCCATCATCAGCGGCTCGTCGCCGATATCGGCCGCCGTATGGTGGTCACGATCGACCTTGACCGGCCCGGCAAGCCTGCCGCCATAGCCGCGGCTGAGCACCACCGGCCGCTCGTCGAGCTCGCGCAGCAGTTTTGCCAGCGCCAGTACCGTCGGGGTCTTGCCGGCGCCGCCGACATGGTAATTGCCGACGCAGATCACGGGAATGCCGGCATCGACGCCGGAGCCCTGCATCCGCCGCGCGGCCACCGCGCCATAGAGCGCGGCAAGCGGTCTCAACAATTGCGATATCCAAGACGAAGGCCGGTGCCAGAAGGCCGGCTCACGCATTGGCGGCTCCCATCTCGAGCTGCAACTGCAACAGATAGGGCTCGAGAGCGATCACCGTGCGCTCCAGCGCGCCACCGAGCTGCTCGACGACGCGCTCGGAAGCCGCAAGCGACGTGTCGCGTGCCGCGGGATCGGCGAGGAACTGGCCGAGCTGCTTGACCAGCGCGTCCAGATCGTCGGCGCGCCGCGCGCCGCCGGCATGATCGAGCGCGTCATAGACTTCGGTGAAATTGAACACGTGCGGGCCGTGCACGATCGCAGCGCCGAGCTTGATCGCCTCGATCGGGTTCTGGCCGCCATGCGCGACCAGCGAACCGCCCATGAACACGATCGGCGCGAGGCGATAGAACAGGCCGAGCTCGCCCATCGTGTCGGCGACATAGATATCGGTGGTCGCGACCGGCAGGTCCTCGTGCGAGCGCAGCCCGGGGCGCAGGCCCGCTTCCGTCACCAGCCGCGCCACCGCCTCGCCGCGCGCGGCATGCCGTGGCACGATCACCGTGAGCAGCCCGGGAAAGAATCCGGCGAGCGATCTGTGCGCCTCGATCAGGATCTCTTCCTCGCCGGGATGGGTGGACGCGGCAACCACGATCGCGCGGCCGCGCGTCACCGACATCAGCCGCTCCAGCTTGGCCGGATCGGCCGGCGGCGCCGCGACGTCGAGCTTGAGGTTGCCGGTCACCATGACATTCGGGCAGCCGAGCGCGGCAAAGCGTTCGGCGTCGGTCTTCGACTGCGCGAGGCAGATGTCGAACCGTCCGAGCAGCGCCCCGATGGTGTTGGAGACCCGGCGCCAGCGCGGGAACGAGCGCTGCGACATCCGCCCGTTGATCAGCACCATCGGCAGCCGCCGCGCGGCGCTCGACAGGATCAGGTTCGGCCACAGGTCGGACTCGATGAACAGCGCCAGCGACGGATGCCAATGATCGAGGAAGCGCGCGACATAGCGCGGCGAGTCATACGGCACGTATTGATGGATCACGTCGGGCGGAAAGCGCTTCGCCACGATCGCGGCCGAGGTCACCGTGCCCGAGGTGAGCAGGATGCGCAGATTGAGCGCGCGCAGCCGCTCGATCAGCCCGACCGCCGCCAGCACCTCGCCGACGCTCGCGCCGTGAATCCACACCAGCGGCCCCTGCGGCCTGGTATCGGCGCTGACGCCGCGCCGCTCGCCGACGCGTTCGGGATCTTCCTTGCCGAGCTTGAGCCGCCGCTTGATCAGCGCAGGTGCGAGCGGCACCATCGCGGACGACAGCTTGCGGTAGACACGCAACGTCATCGGTAGCGAGCTAGCCAAGCGTTGCCTCCGGCCGCCCGACGGCTGCATAGGCGCGCCGGGTCGCTTCGTTGAGAAGATTCTCCACGTGCTGCCGAAGCTTTTCCATCGTTGCGGCATCGGCATCGGGCGGCACATAGACCGGCTCAATACCTACCACTGCGCCGCGCCCGAATGGCAAATTGATGGTCGTGGAATCCCAGTTTTTCAACCGGATGAATCGGCTGGTGACCATCGCAAAGGGGATGATCGGCCGGCCGGTTTCCCGCGCCAGCATGATGGCCCCGAGGCCCGCGACCCGTGCCCGCTTCGGCACGTCGGCCGTGGTGGCCATGTTGCAGCCGTCTTCCAGCGTCCGAACCATCTCCAGGAAGGCGCCGACGCCGCCCTTGCGGTGGAACGCGCCGGAATGGTCGCCGGAACCCCTGATCGTGCCGATGCCGAGCCGCTCGACCGCAAGGGCGTTGAACTCGCCGTCGCGGTGGCGGGAGATCAAGACCTTGGCGCGGTAGCTGTCCTTGGTCTTGATGAACGGCGTCATGAAGTGCTGGCCGTGCCAGAACACGAAGATCGCCGGCATCAAGGGCTCGACGATCCCGTATACGTCATGCGGCTGATAGATGAAGCGGTTGGTGTACCACACCAGCCGCAGATACTCGGCCGCAAGCACACCCAGCGCGCGCTGCACGACGCCGCTGCGCAGCAGATCGCGAAGAAGTCGTTTCAATGGGAGTGCTTTGTGTCCTGCTCAGGATCGAGCAACCGGTGGAGGTGAACAACGAAATAGCGCATCTGGGCGTTGTCCACGGTCGCTTGCGCCTTCGCCTTCCAGGCCGCATAGGCGGTCGCATAGTTCGGATAGACGCCGACGATCTCGACTTCGTCCAGGTTCTTGAAGGTGTTGTGCTCGAGATCGGTCAACTCGCCGCCGATCACGAGGTGAAGCAGCTGTGGCTGGGCATTGTCTGACATGATGGTTTTCCTAACGAGATGCCCGGCAAGCAAATGAAGTCGTGGTCGTCACAGGTCTGGTCGTCACAGGTCTGGTCGTCACAGGTCTGGTCGTCACGAGTCTGGTCGTTACAAGTCTGGTCGTCACAGGTTTGTCGTCGTAACAAGTCTGTTCGTCACAATCGGAAACGCGGTGCGGATCGGCGGGGCCTCACGGCAATGGACGGTTGCGAAAATGCTCGACAATGCGTGCATGACGTTCGCGTCCTGCTGCCACCAGCACCCCATGCGTCACCTCCCGGCGATTATACTCAATCGCATCCCCCGAGAGCGCGGTCATCCTACCACCCGCTTCCTGCACGATCAAATTCGCGGCGGCAAGATCCCAGTCGCGGCTTTGCCCGCCTGCAAAGGCGGCGTCAAGTCGACCTTGTGCTACGCGGCACAACCGCAGGGCCAGTGATCCGATCCGCGGAAAGAGCGTGATCTCGTCCGAGGTCGGGCTGAGCCGCTGCACCAGCGGTTTCGGTCCGGCCATGCGGGGAAAATCGAAATCGGTACCCGCGGTCGCGTGCACGCCGCTGTCGTTCAGGGTCGCGCCCTGGCCGCGGGCGGCAAAGAAGAATTCTTCGGTCACCGGCGCATACACCGCCGCGAGCACCGGCGATGCATTTTCAACCAGCGCCACACTGACGCACCAGTCCTCGCGCCCGGCGAGATAGGCGCGGGTGCCGTCGATCGGATCGACGATCCAGGTGAAGCGCCTGTCGAGCCGGGTCGCGTTGTCGGCGCTCTCCTCCGACAGCCAGCCGTAACCCGGCGTCGCCGAACGCAGCTGCTGCTCCAGGAGGTCATTGACGGCAATGTCGGCCTCGGAGACCGGCGAGGACGCGCCCTTGATCCAGTTCTTCAATTCGGTGCGGAACAGCGACAATGCGAGCCGGCCCGCCTCCTGCACCGATCTGGTCAGCAAGGCGGCGTCGCGCGCCTTGGTCCAGTCGTCCGTATCAGCGTCCGCCAAGCGTCAGCCCCTCGATGCGCAGCGTCGGTGAATTGACGCCGTAGCGGAATTCCAGATCGTTGGCGGCAACCAGCGACTTGAACATCGGCAGCAGGTGTCCGGCGATGGTCACTTCGCTGACCGGATAGGTGATCTCGCCATTCTCGATCCAGAAGCCGGACGCGCCGCGGCTGTAATCGCCGGTCACGCCGTTGACGCCGGAGCCGATCAGGTCGGTGACATAGAAGCCCTGCTTGATGTCGGAGATCAGCTCCTTCGGCGTCACCGCACCCGGCTCGAGATGCAGATTATATGTTCCGGGCGACGGCGAGGACGATACGCCGCGATGCGCATGCCCGGTCGTGACCAGGCCGAGCTCGCGCGCGGTCGCGGAGTCCAGCACCCAGGTGGTCAGCACGCCTTCGTCGATCAGCGCGATCTTCTTCACCTTGACGCCCTCGGCGTCGAAGGTCTGCGAACGCAGGCCGCGCACGCGCAGGGGATCGTCGATGATGCGGATATCCCTGGAGAACAGCTGCTCGCCGAGCTTGTCCTTCAGGAAGCTGGTCTTGCGCGCGATCGAGGCGCCGTTGATGGCGCCGACCAGATGGCCGACGATCGAGCCCGCAACCCGCGGATCGAACACAACTGGCACCTTGCAGGTCTCGACCTTGCGCGGATTCGACCGCGCCACCGCGCGCTCGCCGGCCTTGCGGCCAACGGCCGTCGGTGAATCGAGATCGGACGCATGCGGCGCGCTGGTGAAATCATAGTCGCGCTCCATGCCGGTGCCCTCACCGGAAATCGCCGTCGTCGAGATGCCGTGGCTGGAGCGCAGGTAAGAGCCATGGAAGCCGGTCGACGTCACCAGCACCATGCCGCCGATCCCGGTCGAGGCCGACGCACCGCCGGACTTCGAGACACCCTTGACCGCGAGCGCCGCGGCCTCCGCTTCGATGGCGCGCTGCTCGAGCTCGGCCGTGGTCGGCACCGTGCGGTCGAGCAGATCGAGATCGGGGAAATCATGCGCATGGAGCGCGGGATCGGCCAGACCGACATATTTGTCGTCGGGCGCGACGCGCGCCATCGCGACCGCGCGCTCGGCGAGCTTTGCAATCCCGTCGCCGCTGACGTCATTGGTCGACACCACCGCCTGGCGCTGGCCGACGAACACCCGAAGTCCGACATCGTCGCCCTCGGAGCGCTCGGTTTCCTCGACGCGGCCGTCGCGGACTTCGACGCCTTGCGAGACGCCGCGCACCGCGATGGCATCGGCCGCATCGGCGCCGGCGCGCTTTGCGGCTTCGACCAGACGCTGCGCAAGGTCGCTCAGGCCGGACTGGTCGAACAGATCGGAGGTATCGCCGTGTCGCGATGCAGATGGTGAAGAGTTCACGAACGAATTCCTGCGGATGGAGGGGGGCCCGGAATGGCGTCGACAGACCTAACCAGATGTGCCGGATTCACAGGGAATTCAAGCACTTTGCACCGGCGGGCAACAAAGATTTGAGTGATCGGCGCAAGGCTTCGTCAATCATGCGGGCCAACCTCTTGTCAATCATGGCACCAGGTGAGGAGCGGTTAACCAGGCTTTTTAAGCCGAAACGGCCATCGCTCGGCTAGGCTCTCACACATCGACCGGGAACATAATCCCGGCGGGGAGACTAAGGCTTTGAGGCGTCAAACACCAACAAGCGGAATCAATTCCGCCGGGTCGAGCCGCGCACTGCGGCTCGACCCTCTTTCCCTTCCGCTCAGCTTCCACGCGCAGGATGCGCGCGCGGATGGCGGCATGCGGCAGGTCGAGCTTCACCGCGAACATGTCGTGCTGCGCCGTGCCGTTCTCGGCATGCGGATGGCGGTCAATGTTCGCGTCAGCGATTTCCTCGGCGTCGCGCTGCGCGGCATCGACGACGCGCAGATGCTGGTGCTGGTTCACCGCGATCCCGCGCTCTCCATTCCGCTCGGCACCAGTTCGGATGCCGAGGAGATCGCCTCCGCCTGGCAGATGTGGAGCGACATCTTCCGTCTCCCGCAACTGACCGAGCCGGCGCCGCGCCAGCCTGCACCGCGCCGCCGCCGCCGCAACGCAATCCGCGCGCGCCGCCCGAAATTCCTGGTCCGCCGCCGCGCCGGTGTCAGCCTCAACGGCACCAGCGTGCATCGCGACGAGCGCGAGATCATCGCGCGGAATTGAGTTCGTTTCGCTGCGCTCCACGACTGTCACCTCTTGGTCGTACTGGCGAAAGCCAGGACCCATAACCACCGCATTCGGTGATGAACGGGATCGTGGTCACGGCGACGCGCAACAATCGAGATTTGGGGTGATGGGTCCTGGCCTTCGCCAGGACGACGATGAGGATGGTTCTCGATTCAAGTTGTCACACCACGCGGTGTCATCACCCGCGCATGCGGGTGATCCAGTATTCCAGAGACGGCAGTGCTTGAGCCGAGAGGCCGCGGCGTACTGGATCGCCCGGTCGGTCAAGCCGGACGATGACAGCTGAGAATGAGGACGCAGCTTCGCATTGAGGTGTGCTCACCACTGTCATTCCGAAGCAGGAGATCGTCCTTACGCCGCCCGCAGCACCGCATCGACGACCAGACTCGCGAACAGGATGAAGCCGGCGTCGCGGTTGGATTTGAAGATGCGCAGGCAGAGCGCGGGATCGCTGGTGTCGAGCCGGCGGACCTGCCAGGCGAGATGCAGTGCAAATGCCGCAAGGCCGATCCAGGCCGGCCAGCGTGCGCCCGCAAGCGCGAACGCCACGCCGATCAGCAGCACGGCAAGACCATAGAAAATCACCAGCGCCCGATGGGTGCGTGCGCCGAACAGGCGCGCGGTGGATTTGACGCCGATCAGCGCATCATCCTCGGCGTCCTGATGGGCGTAGATGGTGTCGTAGGCGATCACCCAGGCGATCGAGCCGGCGTAAAGCGCGATCGCGGCCGCATCGATGCGCTCGAGCGTCACCGCAAATCCCATCAGCGCGCCGTAGGAAAAGGCGAGGCCGAGCACGACCTGCGGCCACCAGGTGATCCGCTTCATGAACGGATAGATCGCGACGATCACCAGCGAAGCGATGCCGGTCATCACCGCAAAGCGGTTGAACTGCAAAAGTACCGCAAGCCCGATCAGCGCCTGCAGCACCATGAATACCACCGCCTGCGTCACCGTGACCTGCCCGGCCGGGATCGGCCGCGACCGTGTACGCTCGACCCTGGCGTCGAGATCGCGATCGGTGATGTCGTTCCAGGTGCAGCCCGCGCCGCGCATCACGAAGGCGCCGACGAAGAACAGCAGGACGACGAGCGGGAGCGAGCGAACATCATGCGCGACGCCGGCGGCGAGCGCCGCCGACCACCAGCACGGCATCAACAACAGCCAGGAGCCGATCGGCCGGTCGTAGCGCGCAAGCCGCAGATAGGGCCGCGACCAGACCGGCGCATGGGTGTCCACCCAGTTGCCTGTGGAGTCGGCAACGCGGGCGGAGACATCGCTCATGGCTGGTCAATCATCGGGCGCCCAATCATCGGGTCAGAACGTTGCCGTTCAACGTGTCGAAGGTGCTGCCGCCCTTCTTGGTCGGCGTCGCTTCCGGCAGCGAGGCGGACGAGCCGAGCACGTCGCTCAGCGACGGCCCCGCGGGGCCGCGCGGCTGTGCCGCCGCCTGCTCCGCGACGTTGCAGACCTTCTTCAGCAACGCCTCGGTATTCTTGTGGCCGGTCTTGAGCTGATCGGAGATCTGCGGCGGGATCCCGCATTTCGACGCGTTGCTGTCGACGTATTTGATCATCTTGACTTCGGCCTGGCTGTAATTGCCGATCAGCTTGCAGGCCTCCTGGGGGCTGGCGTGCCGGTCGCTCGCCGCCTTGATCGCCTTGCCGCGCTTCTCGGTCTCCTCGCGCAGCGGGACGAAATCCTTCATGCAGGCGTCACCGGCGGCACCACCACCGGCGCCGGGCGGGGGCGGCGGAGACGACAGACCGCCGCCGGCGATGGGAGCCGCACCACTGCTAGGAAATGGCGACGGCGCGCCGCCGACCCTGGCCGCGGGCGCGCCGTTGACCGGCGGAAACGCAGGATCGGGAGCAGTGCTCGCCCGGCTTGGACGCGCGCCGTTCACCGGCGGGAACGCGGGATCCGACGCGGTGCCAGCCTGGCCTTGATTGGGCAACGGCGCCGGAAAGGCGCTCTGGGCCGCGGCGTGCCCCGCTGACAGGGCGGTCGCGGCAACGGTCAGCACGATCAGTCGGCGGATCATCGAGGGTGTTTCTCCGGCAAAAAGGTCCAGGCAACCCCAGCGCTACAAAAACGAAGCAACGAAATTTGGGGGCGTTTTACGATTCCTGTGAGGCCTTAACAACCCGTGGATTTGGGCGACAGCGCGGCGTAGGGCCACACCGGCCACATTAAATTGTTCCCCGATTCTAAGCCTTTAGGCTACGAACGGCGGCAAAATCGACCGTGAAGCAGACCTGAACACGATTTTCGGTCATGCACCGGTTTGAATTTTACGATCCTACGCTGACCGAAAAACAAAAGGGGCCGCGTGCAAGCGACCCCTCGGACTGGAAAAATGACTTGGTGTCAGAAGCAATATATCGACGCTTCCTTACTACCTTGGCAGGCGAGTTCCTGGCGAGTCCGCGCGATTACGGTGTCGCGCGGTTTGGTTAACGTGCCAGGCAACACTGACGCCGCTGGAGCGCATCTCAAGAACCCACGACATGCCTGAACACGATTTCCGCTGCCCCCGCCTGTTTGTCGATGCCCCGCTCGGTGCCGGCGCGACCGTTTCGCTCGAACGCGACCAGAGCAACTATCTCGGCAACGTGCTGCGGCTTGCCGCCGGCGACGCCGTGCTGGTGTTCAACGGCCGCGATGGCGAATGGCGCGCGGAGATTTCCGGCCGCAAACGCGGCGACACGCTGACGATCACGGCGCAAACCCGCCCGCAGGACCGCCTGCCCGACGTGACCTATGTGTTCGCGCCGCTGAAGCATGCGCGGCTCGACTACATGGTGCAGAAGGCGGTCGAGATGGGCGCGGCACGGCTCGTGCCGGTGCTGACCCGCTTCACCCAGGTGTCGCGGGTCAACAGCGAGCGGATGCGCGCCAATGTAATCGAGGCCGCCGAGCAATGCGGCATCATCTCGCTTGCCGAGGTCGCCGATCCCCTTCCGCTCGAGCGTTACCTGGCGGGGCGCGATCCGGCGCGGCTTCTGGTGTTCTGCGACGAGGCGGCCGACGTGGCTAACCCGGTGCAGGCGTTGCAGGCGGCGACCGCAGCAAACGGCGGGATCGACGTGCTGATCGGCCCCGAGGGCGGCTTTGCCGAGGAGGAGCGCGCGCTGCTGCTGCGCCAGCCCAACATCCTCCGTCTCGCGCTCGGGCCGCGCATCCTGCGCGCCGACACCGCCGCCGTCG
>NZ_JACMYP010000272.1 GCF_020889705.1 Bradyrhizobium altum
CGGTTCGCGTCCGTGGGGCGGCGACCAGTCGTCGAGCGACCTCGCCCGTGACGCGGGGGTCAACGACATCAGCTCCAACCGCGACAGTGATTCCGGCTCGCGCGCCGGCGCGTTCGACCAGGCGCAGGCCGACCGGGACAGTGACGATGATCAAGACGCCGACGACTTCGACGACAACGGCGGCGGCGACAACAGCGATTACGCGTAAACGCGATCGCTGAAACGACAACGGCCGCTCCAATCGAGCGGCCGTTTTGATTCCGTCGTCCCGGCGAAAGCCGCGCCCCATAACCACAACCGTGCGAGATTTGACACGGCTGGGGCTACAGCTTCTCTCAGTAACAACCGCCTGTGGTTATGGATCCCGGCTTTCGGCGGGACGACACCATCTTTGGGGCGGCTGCTTCAAAACCACGCTTACATCACGACGACCTTGGCGCCGACATTGACGCGGCCATAGAGGTCGATGACGTCCTCGTTGCGCATCCGGATGCAGCCGGACGAGACGTTGGTGCCGATCGTCCAGGGCTCGTTTGAGCCGTGGATGCGGTAGAGCGAGGAGCCGAGATACATCGCACGGGCGCCGAGCGGATTCTCCGGGCCGCCTTCCATGTGCCGCGGCAGATCGGGACGGCGCGCCAGCATTTCCGGCGGCGGCGTCCAGGCCGGCCATTCCTTCTTCGCCGAGATCGTCTTGACGCCGGCCCAGGTGAAGCCGGGGCGTCCGACGCCGATGCCGTAGCGCAGCGCACGGCCGTCGCCCTGCACCAGATAGAGGAACTTGTTCGGCGTATCGACGACGATGGTGCCGGCGCCTTCCTTGCCGCTGTAATCGACCAGCTGCTTTTCATATCTGGGATCGAACGGACGCTGCGTCGGATCGCCTGCCTCCTCATCCTGCTGGCGGATCATCTGCTGCTGCGGATCCATCGGCGGCAGCCCCTGGCGGTTGCCGTAATAGGCCGGCTGCTGCTGATACATCGGCTCTCGCGAATAACCCTGCGACGATGGCGCATCGCCGAACAGAAATTCGATGAAGCCGCCGCCCATGTTGGAACGTTGCGGCTGCGCATAGGCGGTGCGCATCGGTGGCTGCAGTGCGCCTTGGTTGGCGTAGATCACGGTGGGCTCGGGCTGAGCCGATGCGTCGATCGCCATGGCATGTTGGGGAATTGCGACAAGCGAAGAAGCGCCGGCGAGCAGCGCAAGCGTGGTTTTCCTGAACATCGACGTACTCTGTACTGGTTTCGTCGTGACGTGTGACGTGGACGGAGCGCACATGCACCGTTGCACGTGGTCAATAAGCAATGAAAACCGCATCGGTTTGGTAAACGGATCGGCCGTTTCGATTCACCATCTCGACAATGCCGCGCGGTTTTGCCGGACAGCGTTTATTTTGCGTGAACGCCGCAGCGACATGGTTAATCGCCGGTATCGCAGCGGCTACGCGCGCTCGGCGCAAACTGTTCCCGCGTGAACCTGACGTTAAATCACCTCTCGCTAGAACGGACGGCAGTGAAGGGGCGGGAATGAAATCATGTCAGTGAAGCGTAAGCGTTTTCGTGTCGAGCAGGCCATGGGCGAAGTCGCGATGCCGGATCCGGAAGTAGCCGGCGGCGCCGAACTCGGTCCGATGCATCGGGAGATCATGGCGGAGCTTCGCTCGATCCGCGCCCAGATGGCCGCAGCACCGGCGCAGCGCACCGGCGACAGCGTCGATGCCGCCGTCGCCCGCGAAGTCGCCGAGACGCACGCATTGCTCGAGACCTACCGCGCGCAGGTCGAACAGTGCGAGAAGCTCAAGGTCGAGCTCGACCTGATCCACGACGCGATCAGCCGCACCAAGCGCGAGATCGCCGTGCTGCACGGCAAGAGCTTCAACGGCGAGGAGATGGCCAAGGTCAATGGCGAACTCGGCGCCGTGGTCGGCGGCACCGAACAGGCCACCCAGCAGATCCTCGAAGCGGTCGAGGCGATCGACCAGGCCGCGACCGCGCTTGCCAACAACGTCACGCCCGACCAGCAGAAGCGGCTCAGCGAAGATATTCAGGAGCGCGTGGTCTCGATCTTCGAGGCCTGCAACTTCCAGGACCTCACCGGCCAGCGCATCAGCAAGGTGATGCACACGATGAAGTTCATCGAACAGCACATCAACGAGATGATGAACATCTGGGGCGGCGTCGACGCGATCAAGTCGCACGTCCCGCCTGTTGTCGACACCCGCGAGGGCGATGCCCGCCTGCTCAACGGCCCGAAGCTCGACGGCGACGCCGGCCACGCCTCGCAGGACGACATCGACGCGATGTTCAACTGATATTTGTCGCATCAAGACGAAAGCGCCGGCCTCAGGGGCCGGCGTTTTTGTTTATGACTCTGACCACTGGCACCCCTTCCCTTCTCCCCTTGTGGGAGAAGGTGGCATAGGCGGCCTTTGGCCGCCGTCTTCTAGGAGGACGCCGATGCCTTGGCATCGGCTACGGCGCCGGATGAGGGGTCTGTCTCCGCGTGTTCCGACTAGAGTAGGACTCGCGGAGAGAGACCTCTCACCCGGATTGCATCTGAGATTGCATCTGACGATGCAATCCGACCTCTCCCACAAGGGGAGAGGTGCACCGCGTATGCGGCACTAGATCAGCAGATAGCTCGAAGTCCCGCCGTTACGCCCTCGGCGCGCAGCGGACGTAGACCATGTTGCCGTAGCGGGTGGCGGCGTCCTTGTCGACGAAGCGGGTGATCAAGACCCGGCCGTCGAACGAGATGATCTCGCGGTCCTGCTCGCCGGGCACAGGTCCGGGCGGGCCGATATAGTTCTTGCCGCTCGGGGAACCCTTCAGCCGCAGTTCCTGCGGGGTGGCCTGGTCGGCCAGATGCATGATGACGCCGCCGTTCTGGCCGGCGCCGATCACGTAAGGCTGCTTGCACTGGCCGCGTGCGGCGGCCTCGGTGCGGGCGCGGTCGGCGGGATTCTGGAACGAGGCGAGGCCCCAGCGGCCAACGATCTCGTCGGGGCGGATGCTCGCCGGCATCTCCGGAGCCACTCCCGGTTCGACCGGCCCCGGCTCGGGGTTCGACGACAACGACGGCAGGCTCATGCTGCCGCACGCCCCCAAAAGTGTCGTCAGCGCCGAGACAGCCGCGAACCGTGCGACCAATCGCGCGTTGAGTGACCTGATCATATGCATCCCCCGAACTATCTCCCGGCCGCACCCGTCATGCAGCCAAGCGTAAAACTTAAAGCGGAGCAATGACGTCTGACAAAATTACGTCATCGCTACGATTTGGTTTCCGGTCCACCATCCTATATTGGCCTCACCAAGGCCTTAACCCGTTTGCTTGACAGAAACTGCGCCAAGCCATATTTCCCGGCGCACAATTAGCACTCTCGCACCACGATTGCTAAATGCGCCGGGCGTCCTGCCTGGCGCCGACCGGACCGGCATCCAACGCCGGTCTCGATGAACCGGACCTGAAACCGAGCCTCCAAGAGGGAACGTCATGGCTAAATCCACCTTCCGCCCACTGCATGACCGCGTCGTGGTCAAGCGTATCGATGCCGAGGAGAAGTCCAAGGGCGGCATCATCATTCCGGACTCGGCCAAGGAAAAGCCGTCGCAGGGCGAGATCGTCGCCGTCGGCCCGGGTGGCCGCGACGAGGCCGGCAAGCTGATCCCGATCGACCTCAAGGTCGGCGACCGCGTGCTGTTCGGCAAGTGGTCGGGCACCGAGGTCAAGCTCGACAACCAGGAGCTCCTCATCATGAAGGAGTCCGACATCATGGGCGTGCTGGCGTAAGGCCACGACCAATTCGAGAAACGCGGCGCTCGCTCCGCTGTCATGCCCGGACTTGATCCGGGCATCCATCACGCTTCCCAAGACTCTTACGAGGGCGATGGATTGCCGGGTCACCTAGCACGAAGACGCACTTCGTGCTTTTGCCCGGCAATGACGCGCGAAGCGAGCGGCAAGCAATTCACAGACATTCCAGGAGTTCAAATCAATGGCTGCCAAGGACGTAAAATTCGCCGGAGACGCCCGCGATCGCATGCTGCGCGGTGTCGACGTGCTCGCCAATGCCGTGAAGGTGACGCTCGGCCCGAAGGGCCGCAACGTCGTCATCGAGAAGAGCTTCGGCGCTCCCCGCATCACCAAGGACGGCGTCACCGTCGCCAAGGAAATCGAGCTCGAGGACAAGTTCGAGAACATGGGCGCGCAGATGCTGCGCGAGGTCGCTTCCCAGACCAACGACACGGCCGGTGACGGCACCACCACCGCGACCGTGCTGGCGCAGGCCATCGTCCGCGAGGGCGCCAAGGCGGTCGCCGCCGGCATGAACCCGATGGACCTCAAGCGCGGCATCGACACCGCGGTCGCCGCCGTGATCAAGGACATCGAGAAGCGCGCCAAGCCGGTTGCTTCCTCCTCGGAAGTCGCCCAGGTCGGCACCATCTCGGCCAATGGCGATGCCGCCATCGGCAAGATGATCGCGCAGGCGATGCAGAAGGTCGGCAACGAGGGCGTCATCACCGTCGAGGAAAACAAGTCGCTCGATACCGAGGTCGACATCGTCGAGGGCATGAAGTTCGACCGCGGCTATCTGTCGCCCTACTTCATCACCAACGCCGAGAAGATGACCGCCGAGCTCGAGGATGCCTACATCCTGCTGCACGAGAAGAAGCTGACCGGCCTGCAGTCCATGCTGCCGGTGCTGGAAGCCGTGGTGCAGTCGGGCCGTCCGCTGTTGATCCTCGCCGAGGACGTCGAGGGCGAGGCGTTGGCGACGCTGGTGGTCAACCGCCTGCGCGGCGGCCTCAAGGTCGCCGCCGTCAAGGCGCCGGGCTTCGGTGATCGCCGCAAGGCGATGCTGGAGGACATCGCGATCCTGACCGGCGGTCAGCTGATCTCCGACGACCTCGGCATGAAGCTCGAGAACGTCACGGTCAACATGCTCGGCCGCGCCGGCAAGATCGTGATCGACAAGGAGAACACCACGATCGTCAAGGGCGCCGGCAAGAAGAAGGACATCGACGCCCGCGTTGGCCAGATCAAGGCGCAGATCGAGGAGACCAACTCGGACTACGACCGTGAGAAGCTGCAGGAGCGCCTTGCCAAGCTCGCCGGCGGCGTTGCCGTCATCAAGGTCGGCGGTGCGACGGAGGTCGAGGTCAAGGAGAAGAAGGACCGTGTCGAGGACGCGCTGAACGCGACCCGCGCCGCGGTGCAGGAAGGCATCGTGCCGGGCGGCGGCGTCGCGCTGCTGCGCGCCAAGAAGGCGGTCGGCCGTCTCACCAACCCGAATGCCGACGTCCAGGCCGGCATCAACATCGTGCTCAAGGCGCTCGAAGCTCCGGTTCGCCAGATCTCGGAGAACGCCGGCGTCGAGGGCTCGATCGTGGTCGGCAAGATCCTCGAGAACAAGTCGGAGACGTTCGGCTTCGACGCCCAGACCGAGGAGTATGTCGACATGGTCGACAAGGGCATCATCGACCCCGCCAAGGTGGTGCGCACCGCGCTGCAGGACGCCTCCTCCGTGGCCGGCCTCTTGGTGACCACCGAAGCCATGGTCGCCGAACTGCCGAAGGACGCGGCGCCGGCGATGCCGGGCGGCGGCGGCATGGGTGGAATGGGCGGCATGGGCGGCTTCTAAGCCCCGCCGCATCCGCATCGAGATCGAAGGCCGCCTCCGGGCGGCCTTCTTTTTTGCGATTCGATTACAATGAGACGTAAGGATCACCTCATGTCCCGCGACGCCAAATCACTGATGTCGACGCTCGCGCTGTTCTACGCGATCGGCGCGCTGCTCGCGTTGGGCGCCTATGCCCTGGACAGCGTCGATGATCTTGCGGTCGTCCTGACGTTCTGGTTCAAGCAAACGCTGACGTTTGTCGTCCTCGGCGCAGGCTATTGCCTCTATTATGTGATTTCCGGTTCGACCGGTCATCGTCCAAAAGCGCCGCTGCGATTTCTGGACATTTCCTTTCTGGCTGCTGCGGCCACGCTCGGCGTTCTTATGCTGGTCCATGGTTGAGCGATCTTTGACGCGACATCCAACGTTCGCTTTCGCCAGACGGCACCGTCATTGCGAGGAGCTCGCGACAAAATTGCAAAGCAATTTTGCGCTGAAGCGACGAAGCAATCCATTTCCCACCCGCGGCGTGATGGATTGCTTCGCTTCGCTCGCAATGACCGATGGCCGGGACGAGCCCGTTACGCATCTACGCGACGCAGATGTCGGATACCGCGACCTTCTGGAACAGATGCGGCGACGCCACGGCCGAGGCCGGATAGGCCGCGAGCTTGGCCCTGAACTCGGGATTGGCGAAGGCAGCCCGGAAGGCCGCGGTCGATTCCCACACCGCATAATTCAGATAGGCCGGGCTGTCGCCGAGCGCGCGATGCAGCTGGGTCGAGATGAAGCCGGGCTGCCGCTTCATGATGGCGGCGTCGGCCTGCCAGGCTTTCAGAAAGATCTCCTCGTCGGCCTTGTCGAGCGTGAAGACGTTGATGAGCACGATGTTGGTGGCTTCGACCGCGAGCTGGCGGTCGATCGGGAATGCGGGGTCGAGGGGGCGCATCTGCGGCATGGCTGGTTCCGTTGATATGGTGCTATGATGTCATTCCGTTACGATGGATACGTATTATTTTGACATCATGATGTCAATATCAACTTATGGTGACAAATGCCGCAGACCAAGCGAACGCCGGCGGGCGAAGCCTTGAGCAACCTGATTCTCGACCTGTTCAGGCTGAACAGCCTGCTGTTCACCGCCGGCGACCGGATGGTGGCCGGACTTGGCCTGACCAGCGCGCGCTGGCAGATCCTCGGCGCCATCGTCACCGCCGAACGCCCGCAACCGGTCGCGTGGCTGGCGCGCGACCTCGGCGCTGCCAGACAGAACGTGCAGCGGATCGTCAACGACCTGCAGCGGGACGGGCTCGTCACATTCGAGACGAATCCGCATCATCGCCGCGCCCAGCTCGTCGTGCTGACCGAGAAGGGACGGCACGCCTTCGATGCGGCCATGCGCCTGCAACTGCCCTGGGTGAACGGCCTCGCCGACGGATTGTCGATCAAGGACCTCGAATCCACCAGCCGCGTCGTGAGTACGCTGCGCGGCAGGTTGGAGAGCGGCCAGGAACCCGACGACCGCGCATGACTGCGATTCTGGAAGCGCCGCCGTTAGGCGGCCTTCTTTTTTGGCCAATGAGACGGAGGTTTGCTAGTTACGACGGAACCGATTCTGCCCTTCGAGGACTTATCGTATGCGCGCGCTCCCGCTCCTGCTGCTCGGTCTTGCCGTCGTCTCGGCACCTGCCCTCGCCCAGATGAAGCTGCAAACGAAGCCGGCAGCGTCGAATGGCCCCGAGACGCGCTATTTCACCGCGATCGACGGCCTGATGGACGGCAATGCCGACGTCGTGCTGAAGGAAACCCGCCAGGGCAAGACCGTGACCGCGGCCGTGCTCGACGTCTGCTATCCCGCCGACAAGAGCTCGGACCGCAAGGACCGCTTCGTCGCCAACCTGACCGTCAACGGCCAGACGCTGTCCGGCACCACCCAGAGCGTCGCCGACAAGCAGCCGATCACGGTCAAGCTGAACCGCAAGCAGACCGGCGACAGCTTTGAGTTCCGCGGCCAGATCACGATCGGCCAGACCGTGACCGAGGTCGCCTCGACGGACAATTCCGATCTCAGCGAGAAGGAATTCCAGGACAACCAGGCCACCGAGGACGGCATCACGCCACAGCCAAAGGACTTCACCGACGTCTCGCCGGAATCGATCGGAGTGCGGGTCAAGCTCGATGCGGCGGCTGAATTCCTCAAGAGCCTGAAGGGCGAGGCCGCCGAGGTCGGCACCTCCAGCCTCGCGGTGACCTGCGATGCGATGCGCTCCGGCGAGCAGACCATCAACCTCACCGTCGATCCCGAGCACGCCAGCGCGCTGCTTGCGAAGGCGAAATCAGCGCCCGGCGTGACGGCGGCCGGCTGGACCAGCGGCGTGGTCGAGATGGACCGCACCATCCGCTTCGCCGCCGCCGACTGGCGTGATGGCGACAAGATCAACAAGGACAAGCTCGCATCCGCGATCGCGGGCGTGCTGGCGAAGACGCTCGCGGCAAAGCCCGCCTCGGCGACTTGGAACGCGAATACCGGCAAGCTCAAGCTGGTGCTGAAGCGGCCGAGCGCGATCTACCCTGCGCTCGGCCTCACCCAGAATTACGAGGTCACCGCCCTCGTCTCGCCCGACAAGCCCGGCAGCTCGGACAGGCTGATGCTGTGGGTCTCGAGCCCGACCGTCTCGACGTCGGACGACAGCGCCGGCGCCAAGCTCAATCTCTCCGACGATTCCAGCAGCGACGAGGAAGGCATCGAGGCCAGGGACGACAACGGCGCGATCGACGCGCTGGTCAAGGAGCTCAAAGGCCAGCGCTGGGACGCCGACAAGTCGGTGTGGCGGTAAGGCCGGCGCTCGCCTGATTCACGCCGCCCTCGTCTTCAGCGGCACGACGTTGTTGCGCACCGCCTTCGGAGCGGCGTCCGGACCGGACTGAAGCATCCCGTCGCTTCTGACGAACAATTCGGAACGAGGCTCGACCGCAGCGCGATCGAGCAGCGCCCGCAGCTCGGGACGAAGTCCGTCGCCGCGCAGCGCGGCGATCGCATCGAAGTTGCGCATGATGTTTTCTCTTGTGTGTTGATGCAAACGATTTCGTGCTGATGTTGCGCGAACCACCCGCTTCCCGATTACGCGGCGACATCCGAGAAGCGGCGCTAAGCGCCATATCGACAAAGCGGAATCTCGTCTGAACGCCGACGCACGCCCGATCTGGAATCGGGTGGCACGACACCCGTCTCAAGATGCCTAATGCGTGCATCGACACAGCGCCGGTCGCGATGCCGGCAACACGCAAATGGAGACGATCCGATGTCAGAGGAAAACAAGAGCGTCGTAGGCCGGTGGTTCGAGGGTTTTTGGGGAAACCCGTGGAATCCGCGCATCATCGATGAGCTCGCGACACCAGACATTGTCGTGCACTACCCGATGCACGAGCCGAAGAAGGGCCGCGCCGCGGTCACGCAATTCATCACCGAGTTTCGTGAAGCGTTTCCGGATCTCAAGTTCTGGGGCGTCGGCGATCTCGTCGCGGAAGGTGATCTCGTCGTCGGCCGCTGGGAAGGGGGCGGCACGCACACCGGGCCTGCCTTCAGCGACTTCCGCCTCGGCTCGCTGCCTGCGGCCTCCGGCCGCAAGATGACGTTCGCCGGCACGACCGTGCTGCGCGTGCGGGACGGACGGATCGCCGAGGAGCTCGGACAGGAGGATGCGCTCACCGCCATGCTGCAGCTCGGCCTCATTCGCTTGCCTGAACAGAGTGGCTACGCCGGGTGAACCGGCGTTTCATCGACGATCGCATCGCTTCTGCCCGAACGCATTTCCCTGGGCTCGGGTAGCGCAAACGATCGGCTCGGTGAAATCGAAGCGCTCTAATCCGCAGGCTCGCTGGACGTATTCCAATGTTGCTGCGCCGGCATCGCATCTCCTGATGCAGCGCCGGCGCAGTCTGTCCGCAGCGGCTCTTCATCAAGCCGGAAAGATCAGGCATGTCGTCGTGCCATGCGCGAGCAGCCGCCCCTTTGCGTCGATGACCCTGCCCTCCGCGGTGCCGATGCGGCGGCCGCAATTGAGCACCTGGCCCTCGGCCCGGATCGGGCCGGTGTCCGGCGTGATCGGCCGCACCAGCGAGATCTTGAATTCGAGCGTGGTCTGGCTCGTTCCGGCATCGAGCGTCGACTGCACCGCAAGCCCCATGCAGCTGTCGAGCAGCGTTGCGGTGAGCCCGCCATGCACGGTGCCTGCCGGATTGAGATGCGCATCCGTCGGCAGCAGCGTGACGACGACGCGGCCGTGCTCGGCTTCAGTGACGTCATAGCCGAGCGTCCGCGCGATGGTGTTGAGCGGCAACGCGCCGCTGGCGAGCCCTTGCACGAATTCGAGGCCGCTCATCTTGAGTTTCTGTTCGGCACTGACGGTGCCGTAGCTCTTGGCCATTGCTGATCTCCATTATTGCATCGTGATGTTTAGCAGCCGCTTCCGTCGCAGCGAGACGGGCGAACGGCCATAGAGTTTTGCGAATGCGGCGTTCATGCGCCTTGCGCTGGAGAAGCCGGCTTGCTGCGCCACCAAGGAGAGCGGAAGATCGCTGCCGTCGATCAGGCGCTTGGCGCGCTGCACGCGCAGCGAGAGCGCGACCTGCAGCGGCGAGGCATCGAGATGCTCGGCGAACAGCCGCGACAGATGTCGCGCACCGATGCCGAGCCGATCGGCCAGCGCAGCGACATTGCCGCGGTCGAGTGCGCCCGCTTCGATCAGCGCCAGCGCGCGCTCGACCGTGGTCCTGGTGCCCTTCCATGCCGGGCAGAACGGCGCCGCCTCGGGACGGCAGCGCAGACAGGGCCGGAAGCCGGCGCGCTCGGCCGACGCGGCGCTGCCGTAGAACCGCACATTGCGGGCGAGCGGCGTGCGCGCCCGGCACACCGGACGGCAATACACGCCCGTCGTCCTGACCGCGACGAACACGATGCCGTCCCAGGCCGGATCGCGGCGCTGAAAGGCTGCATATTGGGCGGCGAAATCGAGCATGCCATCGCTATAGCGGCGCCTAAGCGCCGCGACGACCCGCTTTGCGGAGACGGCGTCCGGAAACGACCGCTTGGCGTTAGAGGCGCTTGGTCATGAACAGGCTGAGCGGATCGGGCGCGTAGTCCCCGAACGGCGGGCACTCCTGGTAGCCGGCGGCGCGATAGAGCCCGATCGCCTCCGGCTGCCGGATTCCGGTCTCCAGGCTGATGCGCGCGATCCGCCGGTCGCGCGCGGCGTCCTCCAGCGCTTCGAGCACGCGGCGGCCGAGCCCGTGTCCGCGCGCGTCAGCGCGCACGAACATTCGCTTCATCTCGGCATGACCGGGTGCGATGAGGCGGAAGGCGATCGACCCGAGCACCTCGCCATCGCGCCGCGCGACGAGGAAGACCGTATCCGCGTCGGCAAGCGTCTCGACGGCGGCGAGGTGATTGCTATCAGGCGGATACAGCGCCTGCATGTGGGCGTCCGACAGATCGATCAGCTGCCGCACGTCGGGCTGCCGCGGGTCTTCGGGAGCGATGCTGATTTCGGGCTTGTGCATCTCTGGCCCAATGCAGGTCGTCGTCGCGATTGTCGGCCGCGCTCACCGTCCCGTCAATTTACGGGGCATGCGACCAAAAGACTTCGTGCTGCCGCAGTTCGGTCACCGAAAATTAAGGCTCGATTTAGTTTCGAGGATCATCCTTTGCGTCACCGAACACGGGTCACGCCATGCAAGACCGCGAGCCGATCAGTCCTGGGAGCATCTGGCCAACGGATGTGACGGAGGGTCATTCGCCGGCGCAGACGGCGGACCTCTGGGAGGTCTCCAACGAGAACCACGACGCCGCCCTGCTGCTGCGGGAGCCGTTCGCCGACCGCATCGGCACCGCGCTGCTGGCAGCCACCGCACTGGCCGCAAGCTTCGTGCTGGGATGGACCGGCGGCGCCAACTGGCACGATTTTGCGGCTTCCGCCCCGGTCCCGGTGGCCCAGAAGGAAGCGCCTGTCCCGCATGTTGCCGAGACGCGGCCGAGCCCAAGAAGCGAATCGAGGGGCGAGCGCCGGACCGCGTCCAACGCCGACCCCGTTGTCACCGGCAGCATTCCGAAGAACACCTCTGCCAGCCCGCGCCCGCTCGCTCTCGGCGC
>NZ_JACMYP010000273.1 GCF_020889705.1 Bradyrhizobium altum
TGCGCGCGGTCTGCAACCTGTTCTCGGCGCCGGAAGCCAAGGCGGTCGGCCGCGTCGTCGCCGTCGTCGGCGCGAAGGGCGGCGTCGGCGCCTCGACGATCGCCCACAATATCGCCTGGGCGATCGCCCGCGATCTGGCGCTCGATTCCGTGGTGGCCGATCTCGACCTTGCCTTCGGCACCGCTGGCCTCAACTACAACCAGGACCCGGCGCAAGGCATCGCGGATGCCGTGTTCTCGCCGGACCGCGTCGATACCGCCTTCGTCGACCGCCTGCTGTCGAAATGCACCGACCATCTGAGCCTGCTGGCGGCGCCGGCCACGCTCGACAAGGTCTACGATTTCGGCGCCGAAGCGTTCGATGCGATCTTCGACACGCTACGCACCACGATGCCCTGCATCGTGCTCGACGTGCCGCACCAATGGTCCGGCTGGACCAAGCGCGCGCTGATCGCGGCCGACGATATCCTGATCGTGGCGGCGCCCGACCTCGCCAACCTGCGCAACGCCAAGAACATGTTCGACCTGCTGAAAGCGTCGCGGCCGAACGACCGCGCGCCGCTGTACTGCCTGAACCAGGTCGGCGTGCCGAAGCGTCCGGAGATCGCGGCGGGCGAATTCGCCAAGGCGATCGAAAGCCCGCCGATCGCCGCCATCCCGTTCGATCCGCAGATCTTCGGTTCGGCCGCCAACAACGGCCAGATGATCGCGGAAATCTCCGCCAGTCACCGCGCAGTCGAGATGTTTCTGCAGATGGCGCAGCGCCTGACAGACCGCGGCGAAACCAAGAAGCCGAGGGGGTCCTTCCTGTCGCCCCTGCTCGAAAAGCTGCGGTCCAAATAGTGGCCCGCGTGGAGTAAAGACGTCGTGTTTGGTAAGCGTAGCGGAAACGATGGGGATATGCGGGCACCCAAGCCCGCTTTTCAGACGCCGGAGCCTGCCGGATCGTCGCCGATGGCGCGCGAGTCCGCCGCCCCGACGATATCGTCGCCGCCGCTGGCCCCTGCCAAGCCACCGCCCGCTCCCGCCGTCGAAGCCCGCCGCTCGGACAACTACTACCAGGTCAAGGCGACGATCTTCGGCGCGCTGATCGAGGCGATCGACCTTGCCCAGCTCGCCAAGCTCGACAGCGAGTCGGCGCGCGAGGAAATCCGCGACATCGTCAACGAGATCATCGCGATCAAGAACATCGTGATGTCGATCGCCGAGCAGGAAGAACTGCTCGACGACATCTGCAACGACGTGCTCGGTTACGGACCGCTGGAGCCGCTATTGTCGCGCGACGACATCGCCGACATCATGGTCAACGGCGCCGGCACCGTGTTCATCGAAGTCGCCGGCAAGATCCAGCGCACCGGCATCCGCTTTCGCGACAACCAGCAGCTGCTCAACATCTGCCAGCGCATCGTCAGCCAGGTCGGCCGGCGCGTCGACGAATCCTCGCCGATCTGCGACGCCCGCCTCGCTGACGGCTCGCGCGTCAACGCCATCGTGCCGCCGCTGGCGATCGACGGGCCCGCGCTCACCATCCGCAAATTCAAGAAGGACAAGCTGACGCTGGACCAGCTCGTCAAGTTCGGCGCGATCACGCCGGACGGGGCGACCATCCTGCAGATCATCGGCCGCGTCCGCTGCAACGTGATCATCTCGGGCGGTACCGGTTCGGGCAAGACTACACTGCTGAACTGCCTGACCAACTATATCGAGCACGACGAACGCATCATCACCTGCGAAGACGCCGCCGAACTTCAGCTGCAGCAGCCGCATGTGGTGCGGCTGGAAACCCGGCCGCCGAACATCGAGGGCGAGGGCCAGGTCACGATGCGCGAACTGGTCCGCAACTGCCTGCGTATGCGCCCCGAGCGCATCATCGTCGGCGAAGTCCGCGGACCCGAGGCGTTCGATCTGTTGCAGGCGATGAACACCGGCCATGACGGCTCGATGGGCACGCTGCACGCCAACAATCCCCGCGAAGCGCTGTCGCGCTGCGAATCGATGATCACCATGGGCGGCTTCTCGCTTCCCTCGCGCACCATTCGCGAGATGATCTGCGCCTCGGTCGACATCATCGTGCAGGCCGCGCGCCTGCGCGACGGTTCGCGCCGCATCACCCACATCACCGAGGTGATGGGTATGGAAGGCGATACCATCATCACCCAGGACATCTTCCTCTACGACGTGGTCGGGGAAGATGCCAACGGCAAGATCATCGGCAAGCACCGCTCGACCGGCATCGGCAGGCCGCGCTTCTGGGAGCGTGCGCGCTACTACAATGAAGAGAAGCGGCTTGCGGCGGCGTTGGATGCCTCCGACTCGCCGGCGCCGGTCTAGGGGAACGCAGGATGCAGACGCAAACCCTTGCCCTGGCCTTCCTCGCCGCCACCACCGTGGGCGGCATCGCCTGGGTCTTCCTCTATCCCTACCTCTCGGGGGAAAAGAAGGCCGAGTCGCGCCGCGCATCGGTGGCGCGCAGCGAACCGTCGACGACGCGAAGTACCGACCGCACGCAGCGCTCCCGCCGCGAGCAGGTCGAAGGATCGCTCAAGGAGCTCGAGGCGCGTCGGCAGAAGGACAAGAAAGTCCCGCTCGGCGTGCGCATCTCGCAGGCCGGACTGGAGTGGTCCGAACAGAAATTCTGGATGATCTCCGGCGCCCTCGGCCTGTTCGGGTTCGGCGCGGCATTCATGGTCGGCGGAGGCCTGCTCGGCGCAGCCGGCATCGGCTTTGCCATGGGTCTCGGCCTGCCGCGCTGGCTGCTCGGCTTCCTGAAGAAGCGGCGGGAAAAAGCCTTTTTGAAAGCGCTGCCCGACGCCGTCGACGTCATCGTGCGCGGCATCAAGGCCGGCCTGCCGCTGTTCGAATCGCTCAAGGCGGTCGTCAACGACGCATCTGAGCCGCTGCGCAGCGAGTTCCTTGCGATCATCGAGACCCAGGCGATCGGCATGCCACTCGGCGAGGCCTGCGCCCGGCTCTACGAACGCATGCCGCTGCCGGAAGCGAACTTCTTCGGCATCGTGATTGCGATCCAGCAGAAGTCCGGCGGCAATCTGTCGGAAGCGCTCGGCAACCTGTCGCGGGTGCTGCGCGACCGCAAGAAGATGGCCGAGAAGATCCAGGCGATGTCGATGGAAGCGAAAGCCTCGGCCGCCATCATCGGCTCGCTGCCGCCGATCGTGATGATCCTCGTGTTCCTCACGACGCCGGACTACATCGCCCTGCTGTGGACGAACTCGATGGGCCAGCTCATGCTGGTTGCCTGCGTCGTCTGGATGTCGATGGGCGTGCTGGTGATGAAGAAGATGATCAACTTCGATTTCTGACGGTGCAGCATGATTGATATTCTGGTCGCCAAGCTCCACGACGTCAGGTTCATGACCATGCTGCTTGCCTTCATCGCGGCAAGCGCGACGGTCTACACGCTGGTGATGCCGCTGCTCGCCGGCGGCGACCTCAACAAACGCATGAAGGCCGTCGCCAGCGAGCGCGAGCGTCTCCGGCAGCGTGAGCGCGAGCGCCTTGCCAAGACGGAGAAGGTGGCGCTGCGGCAGACCCCGAAGCAGGTCGTCTCCCGGGTGGTGGACGATCTCAACCTCACGAAATGGCTCGCCCAGGAAGCGGCGCTCGAGAAGCTCGTGATGGCGGGCTATCGCGGCCACGCCCCCTACGTCACCTTCCTGTTCGCCCGCGCGGTGACGCCGATCGTGCTGCTGCTCGGCGCCATCGTCTATACGTTCTTCATCGCGGGCGCGAACTGGTCGCTCACGCTCAAGATCGGCATTTGCGTCGCCGCGGCCTATGCCGGCCTTCAGGCGCCGATGCTGTTCCTGAAGAATGCGATCTCCAAGCGCCAGCTCCAGATCAAGCGCGCCTTCCCCGATTCGCTCGACCTGCTGCTGATCTGCATCGAGTCGGGCATGTCGGTCGAGGTCGCGTTCCGCAAGGTGGCCAACGAGATCGTCGGACAGTCGATCGCGCTGTCGGAAGAGTTCGCGCTGACGACCGCGGAACTGTCCTATTTGCAGGACCGCAAGTCCGCTTACGAGAACCTGGCGCGCCGCACCGGGCTCGAAGGCGTGAAATCGGTGTGCATGGCCTTGCAGCAATCCGAACGCTACGGCACGCCGCTCGGGCAGAGCCTGCGGGTGATGGCGCAGGAAAACCGCGACATGCGCATGAACGAGGCTGAGAAGAAGGCGGCGGCGCTGCCGCCCAAGCTGACCGTGCCGATGATCCTGTTCTTCCTGCCCTGCCTGTTCATCGTGATCCTCGGGCCGTCCTACATCAAGATCGCAACGATGCATTGAGCGGCGCGCTGCGCCAGCTGCCTTCCCCTTCCCCCTGAAAGGGGGAAGGTCGGGATGGGGGTCAGCCGCAACGACGCTTCATGTGGAGAGAGCGCATCCCCACCCGCTTTGCTCTCGCGAGCAAAGCGACCTCCCCTTTCAAGGGGAGGTTTGGGTCTGTGGTGTTGGCTTAGTCGTCCTTGGCGACGACGGGCGCGGCGCGCGAGGAAATCCGCGGGCCGTCCTGCCGTTTCAGCATGTCGCGGAGATAGGCGACATTGGCCGCCGCCTCATCCGCCGGCAGGTCGGCCTTGACGATGGTCTCGGCCTCCGCGAAGCGGCCCTGCAGGCCGACGACCAGCGCAAGGTTCTGCCGGATGCGGGTATCGGCGCGGGCACTGGCATAGGCCTTGCGCAGCGTCTCTTCCGCCTTCGGCAATTCCTTGGTCAGCATGTAGGACAGGCCGAGATTGGACAGCACCGATGGCTCGTCCGGGGCCAGTCGAAGGGAACTGGCGTAATAGCGCCGCGCTTCCTCGTGCCGGTTCAATTTGTCGAGCGTGGTGCCCTGCACCGACAGGATCCGCCAGTCCGGATTGTCCGGACTGTGCGCGCGGCTCAGCACGTCGAATGCGGCTTGCGAATTGCCGTTGTCGGCGAGCGCGCGGCCATAGGCGGCGAGCAGCGGCTTGCTGCCGGGGCTGGCGAGTGTGGCCTGCTCCAGCACAGCGCAGGCCTGCGAACGCTGTCCGGTCAAGCGCAACGCCTGACCGTAAGCGATGGCGGCGTCGACATCCTTGGGATTCTTGCGGTAGCGCTCGCCATAAACCTCGAGATTGCGGCGCGGATCGTCCGGCGCCGGATCGGACCGGGACGCGATCGATCCGGTGACGTCGGACATGGTCTGGCAACCGCCAAGCCCGGCGGCCAGGACCGCCACGAGGGCTGCGGAAGCGAGATGCCGGGTCAAAATGGACTGTCGACGCATGGCACTGTGACTCACGAAATCGGGCGTATGGATCGAGCCGAGCGTGCCAGCAATAGACTGTTAACCCTAACGTCTGGTTAACTGGCGGCGCTGGCAACCGGCTCACCGGTTCCAATCCTGCACGTCGCGTGAACCGCTGGCGCGCTACCATCCAGCGCGAAAGGCGTGTTAGTCACCAGCAACGACGCCAGAACAGCCGAGAGCCGCATGCCATCCGTGTTCGAAACCGCACCCACGACCGCCGTCACGCCGATCACCTTCGTCACCAAGGCGACATGGGACGCGATCCGCAGCGAGTTGCCGGCGCCGGCGCGCCGGTTCGCAGAGGCCAATGACTTTGCGGCCAAGCCCGGCAAGGCCCTCGCCCTGCCGGCCGCCGATGGCGGCATCGCGCAGGTGCTGTTCGGCCTCGAGGATGCAGACCACAAGGCACGCGATCCGTTCCGTGCCGGCGCCCTGCCCGGCCTGCTGCCGCCGGGCGTCTACCGCTTTGCCAATGCGCCGCATGACACGCGGCTTGCCGCGCTCGCCTTCGCGCTCGGCTGCTACCGCTTCGGCCGCTATCGCAAAAACAAGGTCCCCGAGGTCCGCCTGGTGCCGCCCGACGGCCTCGACGCCGCCGAGATCGCGCGGATGGCGGGCGCCGCGGCGCTGGCGCGCGATCTCATCAACACGCCGTCCAACGACATGGGCCCGGCCGAGCTCGCGGAAGTCGCGCGCGACCTCGCAACGCGATTCGGCGCCGCCTTCAATTGCATCGATGGCGACGAGCTCGCACAGAACTTCCCGCTGATCCACGCCGTCGGCATGGCCTCGACACGCGCGCCGCGGCTGATCGATCTGAGCTGGGGCGATCCGGCCCATCCCAAGGTGACGCTGGTCGGCAAAGGCGTCTGCTTCGACACCGGCGGGCTCGACCTCAAGCCGTCGAGCGGCATGCTGATCATGAAGAAGGACATGGGCGGCGCCGCCAACGTGCTGGCGCTGGCGCAGATGGTGATGGACGCGAAGCTGAAAGTGCGGCTGCGCGTGCTGATCCCGGCGGTCGAGAACGCGGTTGCCGGCAACGCGTTCCGCCCGCTAGACATCTTCAAGTCGCGCAAGGGCATCACCGTCGAGATCGGCAACACCGACGCCGAGGGGCGGCTGGTGCTCGCCGACGCGCTGGCGCTGGCCGACGAGGAGACGCCGGATCTGCTGGTCGATCTGGGCACGCTGACCGGCGCAGCGCGCGTGGCGCTGGGCCCGGATCTGCCGCCGTTCTACACCAATGACGAGGCGCTCGCCGGCGACGTCGCAGCTCACGCAAACAGCGAGAACGACCCGTTGTGGCGGCTGCCGCTGTGGCCGGCCTACGATGCCTGGCTCGACTCCAAGACCGCCGACATCACCAACGCGCCGTCGGGCGGTTTCGCCGGCTCGATCACCTGCGCGCTGTTCCTGCAGCGCTTCGTCGAGCACGCCAGAAGCTGGCTGCATGTCGACGTCTATGGCTGGACGCCGTCGGCAAAGCCTGGCCGCCCCGAAGGCGGCGAGTGCCAGGCCGCGCGCGCGATCTACAAATTGTTGAGCCAGCGCTATGCATGATCCTCGTTTGACGCCGGCCCGCGCCGACCTCGCCGCGAAATATCTCGAGGGCAAGGTGAAGGCCGCGCGCTTCGTCGACGGCGAGACGCTCGAGGTCAGTGACGCCATCGCGCCACTGCGCCAGGCGCCGAAGGCCGACGCCGAACAGATGACGCAGGCGCTCCGAGGCGAACGTGTCACGGTTTACGACCGCAACGGCGAAGGCTGGGCCTGGGGCCAGCTCGCCGATGACGGCTGTGTCGGCTGGATTGCGGAGGCCGCGCTGACGACACCCGGCACGGTACCGACGCACAAGGTGACGGCGCTGCGCACGCTGGCGTTTCCGGGACCGTCGATCAAGCTGCCGCCGGTCGAGGCGCTGGCGATGGGGACCAGGCTCGCAATCGCTCGCGAGGACGGCCCCTTCGCGGTGACCCGCGAGGGCTGGCATCTGCCGCGCCAGCATCTCGCCTCTCTCGACACGATGGCGCAGGATTTCGTCGCAATCGCCGAGCAGTTCGTCGGCTCGCCCTATCTCTGGGGCGGCAAGTCGAGCCTCGGCATCGATTGCTCCGGCCTGGTGCAGATCGCGCTGACCGCCGCCGGCACCGGCTGCCCGCGCGACAGCGATATGCAGCAGGACGGGCTCGGCCGCGAATTGACCGCAGCGGAATCGAGACATCTGCAGCGCGGCGACCTGATCTTCTGGAAGGGCCATGTCGCCATCGTGCGCGATGCGACGACGATCGTGCACGCCAACGCGCATCACATGACAACGGTGGTGGAGAACACACACGCCGCCATCGCGCGCATCAAGGCTGCCGGCAGCGACGTCCTGGTAATTAAGCGGCTTTGAGCCGATCTCGTAGGATGGGTAGAGCGCAGCGAAACCCATCAAGCTGCAACCGTGCGAAGACATGATGGGTTTCGCTTCGCTCTACCCATCCTACGGATCTCTTACGTCGCCACCGTCCCCTCGCCGGGCGCTTCGATGCGGAACGCGGCGGCGAACAGCGCGCGGGTGTAGTCGCTCTTCGGATTCTTGAACAGCTCGGAGGCCGGCCCCTCCTCCTCGACCTTGCCGGATTTCATCACGATCAGATGGCTCGCGAGCGAGGCCACCACGCGCAGATCGTGCGAGATGAACATGTAGGTGAGGTCGCGCTTGCGCTGCAGGTCGCGCAACAGATCGACCATCTGGGCCTGCAGCAGCATGTCGAGCGCACTGGTCGGCTCGTCCAGCACGACGAAGTTCGGCTCCAGCACGACTGCGCGCGCGATCGAGATGCGCTGGCGCTGGCCACCGGAGAATTCGTGCGGATAGCGGAAGCGCCAGTCCGGATCGAGCCCGACATCTTTCAAAGCCTTGATCACCCGCGCCTCGCGCTCCTCGCGCGACAGCTGCTTCTGGTGCACCTCGAGCCCCTCGGCGATGATGTCGGCCACCGACATGCGCGGGCTGAGCGAGCCGAACGGGTCCTGGAACACGATCTGCATGTCGCGGCGGAACGGCAGCATCTGCTTGAAGCGCAGGCCCTGAATGTCCTTGCCGAGGAACACGATCGGGCCATCGGACGAAATCAGCCGGAGCAGCGCGAGCCCGAGCGTGGTCTTGCCGGAGCCGGATTCGCCGACGACGCCGAGCGTCTCGCCCTTGCGCACCGCAAGGCTGACGCCATCGACGGCCTTGATGTGGCCGACGGTCGAGCGCATCAGCCCGCGCTTGATCGGAAACCAGACCTTGAGATTGTCCGCCGACATCACGACCGGCGCGTCCGGCTGCGGCGGCGCCGGATCGGGCTTCGGCTCGGCCGCCAGCAGCGCCTTCGTATAGACGTGCTTCGGCGCGATGAAGACCTGCTCGACCGGGCCCTGTTCGACGATCTTGCCGTTGTTCATCACGCAGACGGTGTCGGCGATGCGGCGGACGATGCCGAGGTCGTGGGTGATGAACAACAGGCTCATGCCGAGCCGCGCGCGGATCTCGGCCAGCAAGGCGAGGATCTGCGCCTGCACCGTGACGTCGAGCGCCGTGGTCGGTTCGTCCGCGATCAGCAGATCGGGCTCGTTGGCAAGCGCCATCGCGATCATCACGCGCTGGCGCTGGCCGCCGGACAGTTGATGCGGATAGCTCTTGAGCCGCGTCTCCGGCTCGGGGATGCCGACCTGGCCGAGCAACTCCAGCGTCCGCGCCCGCGCCGCCGCACCGCTGATGCCGCTGTGCAGCGACAGGATCTCGCCAATTTGGGATTCGATGGTGTGGAGCGGATTGAGCGAGGTCATCGGCTCCTGGAAGATGATCGAGATGTCGTTGCCACGAATCCCGCGCATCTCGCGTTCCGACGATCCCAGGAGATCGCGGCCCTTGAAACGGATCGCCCCGGAGGGATGTGACGCCGCCGGATAGGGCAGCAGCCTCAATACAGACAGCGCGCTGACCGATTTTCCCGAGCCGGACTCGCCGACCAGCGCCGTGCATTCGCCGCGCTTGATCGAGAAAGAGACGCGATCGACCGCAAGCGAGCGGCCGAAGGCGACGGAGAGGTCGCTGACGTCGAGCAGGGGCTGGTTGGTCGCGTCCATGCGTTAGCCCTTCGAGAACGTCTTGCGCGGATCGAAGGCGTCGCGCGCGGCTTCGCCGATGAAGATCAGGAGCGACAGCATGATCGCGACCGAGAAGAAGCCGGTGAGACCGAGCCACGGCGCCTGCACATTGGCCTTGCCCTGCGACAGCAATTCACCGAGCGAGGGCGAACCGGGCGGCAGGCCGAAGCCGAGGAAATCCAGCGCCGTCAGCGTCATCACCGAGGACGAGACGATGAAGGGCAGGAACGTCATGGTCGCGACCATCGCGTTCGGCAGCAGGTGGCGGAACATGATCACGCGGTTGGAGACGCCGAGCGCACGCGCCGCCTGGATGTATTCGAAGTTGCGGCCGCGCAGGAATTCGGCCCGGACCAGGCCGACCAGCGAGACCCATGAGAACAGCAGCAGGATGCCGAGCAGGATGAAGAAGCCCGGCGGCAGCACCGCCGAGATGATCAGCAGCAGATAGAGCGAGGGGATCGCGGTCCATATCTCGATGAATCGCTGGAAGCCGAGATCGATCCAGCCGCCGAAATAACCTTGCACGCCGCCGGCGGCGATACCGATGATCGAGGACAGGATGGTCAGCGTCAGGCCGAACAGCACCGAAATGCGGAAGCCGTAGATCAACCGGGCCACGACGTCGCGGCCCTGATCGTCGGTGCCGAGCCAGTTGTATTCGAGGTCGCGGCAGCCGGTCAGGCCCTTCCGCTTCACCACGTCCGCGCACTGCTTTTCGGTCAGGAGCCAGGTCGGCTTCGACGGCACCGCCGTCGGCGGATCGAGGTTGCGGCTGTCGTAGGAGTAGCGGATCGGCGGCCAGATCATGCTGCCGCCCTTGGCGGCGATCTGCTTCTGCAGATAGGGATCGCGATAGTCGGCCGCCGTCTCGAAGTCGCCGCCGAAGGTGGTCTCGGCATAGGTGAACACCACCGGCCAGTAGAGACGGCCGTCATATTTGACGACCAGCGGCTTGTCGTTGGCAATGAAATTGGCGAACAGCGACAGCACGAACAGCACGAGGAATATCCAGAACGACCAGTAGCCGCGGCGGTTCGCCTTGAAGTTCTGCCAGCGCCGCTTGTTCAGCGGCGACGGCGCGAAGGCGTGGCGGGTGGCGGGCACCGCCTCGCCCATCGGCGATTGCGTCGTGGTCTCGACCGGCTGGGGCGCGAGCATCGTCATCAGACCTCCCGCGCCTCGAAGTCGATCCGCGGATCGATCCACATGTAAGCGAGATCGGAGATCAGATTGACCACAAGTCCGACCAGCGAGAAGATGAACAGCGTTCCGAACACCACCGGGTAGTCGCGGTTCAGGACGCTCTCGAAGCCGAGCAGGCCTAGCCCGTCGAGCGAGAAGATGGTCTCGATCAGCAGCGAGCCCGAGAAGAACGCGTGGATGAACGCGCCCGGGAAGCCCGCGATCACGATCAGCATGGCGTTGCGGAAGATGTGGCCATACAGCACCTGACGCTCGCTGCAACCCTTGGCGCGCGCGGTCATCACATATTGCTTGCGGATCTCGTCGAGGAACGAGTTCTTGGTCAGCAACGTCATGGTGGCGAAGGCGCCGAGCGCCATCGACACCAGCGGCAACGTGAGATGCCAGAAATAGTCGATGATCTTCCAGTACCAGGGAAATTGCGACCAGCCATCCGAGGTCAGGCCGCGCAACGGGAAGATATTGAGGAACGAGCCGCCGGCGAACAGCACGATCAGCAGGATCGCAAACAGGAAGCCCGGGATCGCAAAGCCGATGATGATCACGGCCGAGGTCCAGGTGTCGAACCGCGAGCCGTCCTTCACTGCCTTGCGGATGCCGAGCGGGATCGAGATCAGATAGGTCAGCAGCGTCATCCAGATTCCGAGCGACATCGAGACCGGCAGCTTCTCCTTGATCAGCTGCAGCACGCTGACACTGCGGAAATAGCTATCGCCGAAGTCGAACCGCGCGAAATTCCAGACCATCAGCGCGAACCGCTCCGGCGCCGGCTTGTCGAAGCCGAACTGCACCTCGAGCTTCTTGATGAAATCAGGATCGAGCCCCTGCGCGCCGCGATATTTCGAGTTGACGGCGCCGGCCGCCCCCGCGCCCTGGCCGCGCTGCGCG
>NZ_JACMYP010000274.1 GCF_020889705.1 Bradyrhizobium altum
GCCGCCAAGAAAGCTGCCGACGCGGAGCGCAAGCGCGCTAAGAAGGTCGCGAAGGCAGCGGTCGATAAGAAGGCGCAGGACCGAGCAGAGAAAGCCGCCAAGAAGCCTACGAAGAAGACGGTCAAGAAAGCTGCCGCGAAGGCCACCAATACCGCGCCGAAGAAGGCGGCGGAAGCGGCCATCGCACCGGTTGCAAAGAAGCCCGCTCCGCCGAAGGCTCCGGTTGCCGAGAAGGCGCCGAGACCGGCAGCGGTTCGCGCGCTGAAGCCGCCCAAGGCGGCAAAGCCCGCAGCCGCGGCTCCTGTATCCACACCCGCTTCGGCTCCCGCCGCGGATCGCGGTAACGTCTACTACATCACGACCGCGATCGCCTATCCGAACGGCCAGCCGCATATCGGTCACGCCTATGAGGCGATCGCGACCGATGCGCTGGCGCGCTTCCAGCGGCTCGACGGCAAGGATGTGTTCTTCCTGACCGGCACCGACGAGCACGGCCAGAAGATGATCCAGACCGCGCAGGGCGAGGGGATGACGCCGCACGATCTCGCGACCCGCAACGCCGCGCGGTTCAAGGAGATGGACGAGCGGCTCAATGTCTCGTTCGACCGCTTCATCCGCACGTCTGAACCTGCTCACCACAAGTCGGTGCAGGAAATCTGGCGCCGCATGCAGGACAATGGCGATATCTATATCGACGCTTATGCCGGCTGGTACTCGGTGCGCGACGAAGCGTATTACGCCGAGGATGAGACCACAGTCGGCGAGGACAATGTCCGCCGCGGCCCGCAGGGCACGCCGGTCGAGTGGGTCGAAGAGAAGAGCTATTTCTTCAAGCTCTCGGCCTACCAGGACAAGCTCCTGCGGCTCTATGAGAGCCAGCCCGATTTCATCGGCCCGGATTCGCGCCGCAACGAGGTGATGAGCTTCGTGCGCGGCGGGCTGAAGGACCTCTCGATCTCGCGCACCACCTTCGACTGGGGCGTCAAGGTCCCCAACGATCCAGAACATGTGATGTATGTCTGGGTCGACGCGCTGACCAACTACATCACCGGCGTCGGCTATCCCGACGAGAACGACAAGCATTGGCGCTACTGGCCGGCCGACGTGCACATCATCGGCAAGGACATCATCCGCTTCCACGCGGTGTATTGGCCCGCCTTCCTGATGTCCGCCGGCATTCCCTTGCAGAAGCGGGTCTATGCGCACGGCTTCCTGTTCAACAGGGGCGAGAAGATGTCGAAGTCGGTCGGCAACGTGGTCGACCCCTTCAATCTGGCCAACCAGTACGGCGTCGACCAGGTGCGCTACTTCTTCCTGCGCGAGGTGCCGTTCGGCCAGGACGGCAACTACAACCACGAGGCCATCGTCGCGCGCATCAATGCCGACCTCGCCAATGATTTCGGCAACCTGGCGCAGCGTTCGCTGTCGATGATCGCCAAGCAGCTCGGCGGCGTGCTGCCGGAGCCCGGCGAATTCAGCGACAACGACAAGGCGATCCTGGCGCAGGCCGACGCCATGCTGGAGACGTCGCGGCACGCGATGGCCACACAGCAGATCCACCAATGGCTCAACACGGTCTGGGCCGTGGTGGCCGAGGCCAACCGCTACTTTGCGGGTGAGGCGCCGTGGGCCTTGGCGAAGACTGATCCGGCGCGCCAGAAGACGGTGCTCTACGTCACCGCCGAAGTCGTGCGCCAGATCGCGATCATGGCGCAGGCCGTGATGCCGGAATCCTGCGGCAAGATGCTCGACAGCCTCGGCATATCAGCGGATGCGCGCAGCTTCGCGGCAGTCGCCGAGCGGATCAAGCCGGGCACGGTTCTGCCGGCGCCGGTCGGCGTGTTTCCGCGCTATGTGGAACCGAAGACCGAGTGAGTGGTTCGAAATTCATGCTGGTCGACAGTCACTGCCATCTGGACTTTCCTGATTTCGCCGACGATCTCGATGGGATCGTCGGGCGCGCCGAAGCGGCCGGCATCGGCCGCATGGTCACGATCTCGACCCGGGTGAGGCGGCTCAGCGGCCTGCTTGCGATCGCGGAGCGCTTTCCGGACGTCTACTGTTCGGTCGGCACCCATCCGCATCATGCCGACGAAGAGGACGGCATCCCGGCCAGCGAATTGATCGAGCTGACCAAGCACCCGAAAGTCGTGGCGCTCGGCGAGGCGGGGCTCGACTATTTCTATGAGCATGGTTCGCGCGAGGCGCAGGAGCGCGGCTTTCGCGCGCATATCGCCGCGGCACGCGAGACCGGTCTGCCGCTCGTCATCCACACGAGGGAGGCCGACGAGGATTGCGGCCGCATCCTGGAGGATGAGGTCGCGAAGGGGCCGTTCAAGGCCGTGCTGCACTGCTACACCGGCGGCCGCGAGCTCGCGATGAAAGCGATTGGGCTTGGGCTGTCGATCTCGTTCACGGGCATCCTGACCTTCAAGAAGTCGGACACCCTGCGCGCACTGGCTGCCGAGCTGCCGGCCGATCGCATCATGGTCGAGACCGACGCGCCGTATCTTGCGCCCGGAAAATTCCGCGGCAAGCGCAACGAGCCGTCCTACGTCGTTGAGGTCGCCAAGGTGCTCGCCGAAGCCCGCGGCGTCTCGCTCGAGGAGATCTCGCGGCAGACCACTGAAAACTTCTTCCGGCTGTTCTCCAAGGTGCCGGCGCCGAAGGTTGCTGCATGACGCTGACAGTGACCATTCTGGGTTGCGGCTCATCCGCCGGCGTGCCACGACCGGCGCTCGGCTGGGGCGCCTGCGATCCCAACAATCCCAGGAATCGCCGCCGCCGCTGCTCGATCATGGCGGAGCGCACCATGGAGCACGGCACCACGCGGGTCGTGATCGATACCTCGCCCGATCTGCGTGAGCAGCTGATCGACGCCAATGTCGAGCACATCGACGCGGTGTTCCTGACGCATGAGCATGCCGACCAGACCCACGGCATCGACGATCTGCGCTCGGTGGTGCTGCACCAGCGCCGCCGCATCCCGGTCTACTTCAACCAGTCGACCGCCAAGGACATCATGGCGCGGTTCTCCTACTGCTTCATCTCGCCGGAAGGCAGCGACTATCCGCCGATCCTGACCCGGCATTCGATCGAGGCCGGCGAGAGCCACACGGTGCAGGGGAAGGGCGGTCCGCTGAAGCTCGAGGCCTTCCTGGTGCAGCATGGCCAGATACCCGCGCTCGGCTACCGCATCGGCGACGCTGCCTACTCACCCGATCTGCACGACATTCCCGAGGCGAGCTGGCCGGCACTGGAAGGTCTCGATCTCTGGATCGTCGACGGCCTGCGCTATGCGCCGCATCCCAGCCATTTCAGCGTCGCCGACGCATTGTCATGGATCGAGCGCTTCAAGCCGAAGCGTGCGGTCATCACCAACATGCACTCCGACCTCGACTATGAGGTGCTGCGGCAGAGCCTGCCGGCCGGCGTGATCCCGGCCTATGACGGCATGCGGCTGACGCTCGATCGAGCTGGCTGAAGCAAGCGGTCGCGTCGCGCGGCAATAAATCCGACGGGTCGCACCCGGCGGACAGCATTTGAGCTTGCACTCTGCTTGAGCTTGCACTCTGCTGCAGGTCGCGAATAATCCATTTTTGAGGGAACTATATGCTCATCGATCCCACTGCGCGGATTGAGGATGGGGCGGTGATCGGCGCCGGCACGTCGATTGGTCCTTATTGCGTTATTGGTTCCCGCGTCATTATCGGTGCAAACTGCAAGCTTATCGCGCACGTGCACATGACCGCGGAGACCACGATCGGCGGCGGCTGCACGATCTATCCGTTCGTCTCGCTCGGCACGCCCCCGCAAGCCCTGAGCTATCGCGGCGAACTGACCAAGCTTCAGATCGGCCAGGATTGTACGATCCGCGAGCACGTGACCATGAACGCCGGAACCGTCGCGGGTGGCGGTGTTACCCGCGTCGGCGATCGTGGCTATTTCATGAATTGCAGCCATGTCGGTCACGACTGCGTGGTAGGGAACGACGTCATCTTCGCCACATCAACGACGCTGGGCGGCCATTGCGAAATCGGCGATTTTGTCTTTATGGGAGGCCTCTCATCCGCCCATCAATTCGTTCGAATCGGGGCGCAGGCGATGATCGGGGCCACAAGTTGCGTACGTGGCGACGTAATCCCGTTTGGCCTTGCAAGCGGCCAGTACGCGGGTCTCGCCGGCCTCAACTTCGTTGGCATGCGACGCCGCGAATTTACCCGCGAACGCCTCGCGGTGATCCGAGCGTTCTATCAGAAACTATTTCGCGGCCCCGGTGTGTTTGCCGCGCGTCTGCACGACGTAAGGCAACTGGCGGACGCGGACCCCGCGATTGCAGAAATTCTGGCCTTCATCGACGCGGTAAGGCATCGCTCGCTGTGTCTACCGGCGAACGACGATCATATGATTGCCGCACGCCGAAGCCCTTTCGCTGAACCGAGCCGATAGCACCGCAGAAATTTCTGGATTTTTCGGTCGATATCTTCGGGGTCGTGCGGATATCACGGCCTTCGGCGTCTTGAAGGCGGGCAGTGGCTACGGCAGAACGCGATGATCTCGAGCTCCGCGACGCGCGCGCCTTCCCTCAGTTCGACAACGGCGCGGAGCACTTCACCCCATTTCGGATCGGGTTTTGCCGCGACCACCGCTAGGAACCCGCCGCCTGGCGGGCGGCGGTTGCATAGGATCGCCAACGGTCCTGTCTTGACCTTTAACGCAAAGGGCATATCGTTATGATCATAACAATAGATCCGGGAGGATCAGATGACGGAAGCTGTGGCGGTGCGCGATTACACTGATCGCACGCGATATGACGCGCTGATGGATGTCGTGAAGAACCGCCTGACGACCCGGGCGTTCGACGCCAGCTACGTGATGCCGCCGGAACACTACGACATGATCCTGGAGGCGGCGCGGCACGCGCCGTCGGGCGCCAATGCCCAGCCTTGGCACTTCATTGCCGTCACCGATCAGGACCTCAAGAACAGGATCACGGAATATTTCCGCGAGGAGCAGGTCGCCCGCGCCCGGCTCAAGATGAAGTTTCCGACGCCCGATTATCGCGGCCTCGCGTCGGCCCCCGGCTTCATAGTCGTCGCCAGCGACTTCCGCTGGGTCAAGGCGTTTCCCGTGCTCAACGACGGCTCCGAGCTCGACAAGATGTACAAGGAGAATGCCGAACGGATCCTGCTGCAGAGCGTGGCGGCGGCGACGATGTCGGCGCATCTTGCGGCAGCGGCGCTCGGCTATAATGTCTGGTGGGTGACCGCGATCGGGCAGGAGAAGGCCCAGCAGGCGATGAAGCCGCTGCTCGGCATCCCCGATGAGCTATCCGTGCTCGACATCATGTGCTTCGGTCCGCCGGCCAAGCCGCCGTACAAGCGCTGGAAGAAGAGCCTGGCTGACATCAGCAACTGGAACAGGTTCGATGCCTCGCACTTCATGACCGAAGCCCAGATCGACGAATGGGTTTCGACCACGCGCCACAAGGTGATGTACCGAGATGCCGAGAATGTCGACTAAAGCGGACGCGCCGGTCCGGCGCGCCGCGTCGGACTACCGGCTGGAAGACCAGGTCGGCTTCCTGCTGCGCCGGGCCTATCAGCGCGCCTCGTCGAACCTGGTCGACCGGATCGGATCCTACGACCTGACGGCCCCGCAATATGCGACCTTGGCCCGGCTCTACAAGCGCGGGGCGCTGTCGCAGAACCTGCTCGGCCGGCTGGTCGCGATGGAGCCGGCCAATATCCGCGACGTCGTGCTCCGGCTCAAGAAGCGCCGCCTGGTTGCGACCCGGCGCGACCCGACCGACAAGCGGCTGATCCTGATCGACCTGACCACAGCCGGCGTGGCGCTGGTCGAGCAGTTGATCCCGATCGAGATCGAATGCACCGCGACGACGCTGGCGCCGCTCAAGGCCGACCAGAAACGAATACTGTACGAGCTGCTCGGCCGCCTTGCGGAGGGGTGAGCGCCGTTATGGTTCAGGCCGAGATCGCCTTGGCCGATCCGACCTGGTTGCGCAGCAGGAATTTCTGGATCTTGCCCGTGGATGTCTTCGGGATCACCCCGAACACCACAGATTTCGGTGTCTTGAAGCCCGACATGTGCTCGCGGCAATAGGCGATGATCTCGGCCTCGGTCGCCTTGGCACCGTCCTTCAGCTCGAGGAAGGCGCAGGGCACTTCGCCCCACTTTGGGTCGGGCTTTGCGACGACCGCGGCAAACAGCACGGCCGGGTGCTTGTAGAGGATATCCTCGACCTCGACCGACGAGACATTCTCGCCACCGGAGATGATGATGTCCTTGGAGCGGTCCTTGATGATGACGTAGCCGTGCTCGTCGAGCACGCCGAGATCGCCGGTGTGAAACCAGCCGCCGGCAAACGCTTCCTGCGTCGCCTTCTCGTTCTTCAGATAGCCCTTCATCACGATGTTGCCGCGGAACATGACCTCGCCGATGGTCTCGCCGTCGCGCGGCACCTCGCGCATGGTCTCGGGATCGAGCACCGTGACGCCTTCCTGCAACGGATAGGACACGCCCTGGCGCCGCTTCAGCTGCGCACGCGCATCGGCCGACAGCTCGTCCCAGCCCGGCTGCTCGGCGCAGACGGAGGCCGGGCCGTAGACTTCGGTCAGTCCATAGACATGGGTCAGCTTGATGCCGATGCGCTCGGCGCCTTCGAGGACTGCAACCGGCGGCGCCGCGCCCGCGATCAGGCCGACGACGGGCTTCGCCTTGCCGCCCTTCGGCGCATCGGGCGCATTGATCAGCGTGTTGTAGACGATCGGCGCGCCGCACATGTGGGTGACGCCGTGTTTCGGGATCAGCTCGAAGATTTTTGCCGGATCGACCTTGCGCAGGCAGACATTGACGCCGGCGGTCGCCGCGATCGTCCAGGGGAAGCACCAGCCGTTGCAGTGAAACATCGGCAGCGTCCAGAGATATACCGGATGCTGGCCGAGATTGCCGGCGAGGATGTTGCTGACGGCGTTGAGATAGGCGCCGCGGTGATGGGTCACGACGCCCTTCGGATTGCCTGTCGTGCCCGACGTGTAGCTGAGCGCGATGGCATCCCATTCGTCGGCCGGCGGCCGCTCCACGAATGCGGGATCGCCTGAGGCGACCGCCACCTCATACTCGATCTCGCCGATCCGATTGCCGCCATTGAAGGCGGCATCGTCGACGTCGATCACGAACGGCTTTGCACCCTTCAACAGGGTCAGGGCTTCCGCGATCACGCCGGAGAATTCGGGGTCGACGAGGACGACCCTGGCGCCGCCATGATCGAGCTGGAACGCAATCGATTCTGTATCGAGGCGGATGTTCAGCGCGTTCAGCACCGCGCCGGTCATCGGCACCGCGAAGTGCAGCTCGTTCATCGCCGGGATGTTCGGCAGCATCGCCGCGACCGTGTCGCCACGGCCGATGCCGCGGCCTGCAAGATAGGACGCGAAGCGCTTGCAGCGCTCGTAGGTCTGTTTCCAGGTGAAGCTGCGGCCCTCATAGACCGCGCTGACATGGTCAGGATAGACCGCGGCCGAACGTGCCAGGAAGCTCAGCGGCGTCAGCGGCACGTAGTTGGCGGGCGTCTTGTCGAGCCCTATCGAGTACTGGTTTTGAGCTGCACTCATGGCTCTATCCCATCCGCAAGGTGCTTTAAAGGAAACCGATCGATATCCAGGGGAAGATGGCGACGATGATCAGGCCGATCAACAGCGCCAGCATGTAACCCCAGATCGGCCGGATACCCTCGGCCGGATCGACGCGCCCGATGGCGCAGGCGGCATAATAGCCGACGCCGAACGGCGGCGCGAACAGTCCGATGCCCATCGCCAGGATGATGATCATGGCGTAGTGCACCTCGTGGACGCCGACCTGGCGCGCGATCGGAAACAGCAGCGGCCCGAACAGCACAATGGCCGGAATGCCTTCCAGCACGCTGCCGAGGATCACGAAGGCCAGGATCGAGACCGCGATGAAGGTCGCCGAACCGCCGGGCAGCCCGGTCATCGACGCCGCCAGCGCCCGCGAGAAGCCGGACTGGGTCAGGCCCCAGGCCATGCCGGTTGCGGTGCCGATGATGAAGAGGATCGCGCCCGACAGGCACGCCGTGTCGATCAGCATCGGCACCAGCCGCCGCCAGTTGAACTTGCGGTAGATCAGGAGGCCGATGACGAAGGCGTAGACGATGCCGATGGTCGAGACCTCGGTGGCCGTGGCGATGCCTTCGACCACGGCGTAGCGGATCACGAAGGGCAGCGCCAATGCGGGCAGGGCGAACACCAACGCCTTGCCGATCTCGCTGCCCGTGGCGCGCTGCACATGGCTCAAGTTCTCTCCGCGATAGCGCCACCACACCAGCGCCGACAGCGTGATTGCCAGCACGACGCCCGGCAGCAGGCCGCCGGTGAACAGCGCCGAGATCGAGACGCCGGTGACCGAGCCGATCGTGATCAGCACCAGGCTCGGCGGAATGGTTTCGGTCTGCGCGCCGGTGGCCGCGAGCAGGGCGACCAGATCGCCCGGCTTGGCGCCGCGCTCTTTCATTTCCGGAAACAGCACGGGTGCGACGGCGGCCATGTCGGCGGCCTTCGATCCGGAGATGCCGGAGACCAGGTACATGGCGCCGACCAGCACGTAATGCAGGCCGCCGCGGACATGCCCGAGCAGGCTCGCCAGGAACGCCACCATCGCGCGCGCCATGCCGGTCATCTCGATCAGGAGGCCGAGGAAGACGAACAGCGGCACCGAGAGCAGGATCAGGTGGCTCATGCCCTCGTCCATCCGGCCGACCAGCACCATCAGCGGCGTCCGCGTGGTCAACGCCAGATAGCCGAAGATCGCCATGCCGAAGGCAAAGCCGATCGGTACGCCGGCGAACACGCAGAAGCCGACCACGCCGACGAAGAAGATGATCAGGTTGAGATTGCCGAGCGGCCGCAGCATCGGCTGCGCCAGCCAGAACACGCCGATCAACGCCGCCACGGTCAGCGCGGCCAGCAGGAAGGTTTTGAAGTCGCCGACCCGGGCCAGCCGCAGCAGCGCAAACAGCGCCATCAGGCAGGTGCCGACCGGCAGCGCCGCCGCGCGCCAGGTGTTGGAAATCTGCAGCGCCGGCGTCGTGATGAAGCTCTCTTCGTAGGCGTATTCATAGGCCGGCCGCACGATCAGGATCAGGAACGCCAGCGCGGCGCAGGTCGCGACCACGTCCAGATAACCCCACAGCCTCGGCCCGGCGCTCGCGACCAGCGCCGTCATCCGCATGTGCTCGCCGCGACGGAACGCGACCGCCGACCCCAGCATCGCGAGCCACAGGAACAGGATCGACGCCAACTCGTCGGACCAGATCAGCGGCGCATGCAGCACGTAACGCGACACCACGCCGGCGAACAGGATCACGACCTCGGCGACGACAAGGATCGCCGCCGGGATTTCGACCAGCCATCCGAGAGTCGCCTCGATGGAACCGAGAACAGAGCGGCGGCGAGGGGGCTGTGACGCCGCCTCGCCGGCCACGGCCGGCGTCATCTCGACATGAGCCATGGCAAGCCTCCCGCTTGATCGATCAGGACAGTTTGCCGACGGACTTCTCGAGCAGATCCCAGGCCTTCTCGCCGTACTTGCCCTTCCACTCGGCGTAGAAGCCGGCGGCGCGGAGTTTGTCGCGGAACGGCCCGACCTCGGGCTGGTTGAACACGAGACCCTTGCCGGTGAGCTCCTGCTTCACGGTGGCGTTGAGCTTCTCGGTGTCCTCGCGCTCCTTGACGGCGGCCGCATTGACGTTCTTGGCGACGATGGTCTTGATATCGTCCGGCAGCGCCGCCCAGGCTCTGCGGTTCATCAGGAACCAGAAACCGTCCCACATGTGGTTGGTCATCGAGCAGTACTTCTGCACCTCGTAGAGCTTCGCGGCCGAGATCAGCGCCAGCGGATTTTCCTGGCCTTCGACGATCTTGGTCTGCAGCGCTGAATAGACCTCGCTGAAATTGATCGAGGCGGGCGATGCATCGAACGCCTTGAACATCGAGGTCCACAGCGGCGACACCGGCACGCGGATCTTGAAGCCCTTGAGATCGTCAGGACCGTTGATCGGCTTGGTCGACGACGTGGTCTGGCGGAAGCCGTTGTCCCAGATCTTGTCCATGACCTCGAGCCCGGCCTTGTTGATCTCGCCGCGCACATAGGCGCCGAGCTCGCCATCCATAGCCTTCCAGACCGTAGGATAGTCCGGGAATGCGAAACCGATGCCGTTGATCGAGGCTGCCGGCACCAGGGTCGCCAGGATCAGGCCGGAGAGCGTGAAGAACTCGACGCCGCCGGAGCGCACCTGGCTCAGCATGTCCGTATCGGAGCCGAGCTGGCTGTTCGGGAACACCTGCAGGTCGAACCGGCCGTTGGTCTCGGTCTTGATCGCCGCGGCCATCTCCCGGGCACGCGCCACGAACGGATGCGACTCCGGCAGGTTATTGGCGAACTTGTACGAAAACTCGGCCGACTGGGCGCGCGCAACATACGGCGCGCCAATTCCGCCCAGGACGGCGGAAGCGGCGGAAACCTTCAGCAGCGTGCGTCGTGAAAAGCTCATTGGGTTTGCTCCCTCGAGAGGCTTGTTGTTGTTCTGAGATGCCATCCTATACGGACCTGATGCCGCGGGGTCACCAGCGATCTCTGCACGGCTGGCGCTTATTGCAGCGTCCGTACGCCGCGGCAATATCGGCTTTCTGACGAGATGCGTGGGCGTGGATCGCTGTGCTGTCTGGACCAGCCGAACCAACGACCGGGACAAGCCCGGACAGACGTCAAGCTGCGGGCCGGTGCGAAGATTTCCCACTAAATAACTGATCTAATTGTAGATATAAATATTCCATAATATACCTTATGCGAATTACGGATATGGGAATGGCCACGATCGCCGGCGGCTATCCCATTGCCTCGATCCTACTCTGGCGCGGCCTGATCGCTTCAGTCCTGATCCCGCCGCCCGTACCCTGTGACGCATCGGATCAGCCGCTCGAGTACCACCCCGATCGCCGATCCCACGACGTCACTCGTCCAATGCGCCAGCAACAGAACGCGGGTTGATGTTAGGCAAGCGCTGAGCGCTCGGACGATTCCGCGCTCGCCCCCGGGAGGATGTCCGGACGGAAACGAGTCCTCAGCTTTGCCAGAGATTGGAATGCCGTGCAGATGACCAAGGACGGTGAGCCGGTCCGGGTGCTTCTGGTTGAAGACCGATTTGACCAGGTGCGGAACTAGCGATGCGGCCAACGGCGCAAAGCAAAGGGCCCCGCTCAAGCGGGGCCCTGAATGCCGTAGCGGTCACCATTTCTGGCGG
>NZ_JACMYP010000275.1 GCF_020889705.1 Bradyrhizobium altum
CTCGAGCTCGAGCGACAGCGGCGGCTTCAGCGGCGGAGGCGGCAGCTTCGGCGGCGGCGGCGCCTCGGGGAGCTGGTAGGCATATGAGCATCAAGCGCATCGGCAAGCATCTGCTCGAACACCGCTGGCGCGTGCGGCGGGAGTTTCCGCCGCGCGTGCTCGACGCGATCGAGCAGGCGATCAAGGCCGGCGAGGCCACGCATTCGGGCCAGATCCGCTTCGTCGTCGAGGGCGCGCTCGACGGCGTGCCGCTGTTCCGCAATCAGCCGGCGCGGGAGCGGGCGCTCGACGTGTTCGCGCACTTGCGGATCTGGGACACCCATCACAACAACGGTGTTCTGATTTATCTTTTGCTCGCCGACCGCGACGTCGAGATCGTCGCCGATCGTGGCATCGATGCGAAGGTCGGCCGCGCCGGCTGGGAAGCGATTTGCCGCGCGATGGAAACGGACTTTCGGGCAGGCCGGTTCGAGCACGGCGTGATCAAGGGGATCGAGGCGGTGTCGCGGGAGCTCGCGCGGTACTTCCCGCATGTCGCCGGAGGCCCGAACGAGCTGCCGGACAAGCCGGTGGTGATTTGAGCGACCAACGATTTGGTCCGGTGCTCTTCATCCTCCCCCTCCAGGGGAGGATAAGAATAAGAAGACCCCTACGCCTTCACCGACGGCCGCGCGCCGACGCGGTTGAACCAGGCCACGATGTTGGCGTTCGCCTGGTCCAGCGGCTGGCCGACCTGGTTGCCGAAATCGAGCCAGCAATAGAGCAGCATGTCGGCGAGCGTGAAGCGCTTGCCGCAGATATAGTCGCGGCCATCCGCCATCTGGTTATCAAGCCATTTGATGCGGTTGGCGGCGATCATCTTCAGCCCGGGCGAGGCCTCGGGGGCGACCGGAATGCGCTTCTCGAAGAATTTCAGCGCCTCGCCGAAGCGATAGCCGTTGGCGAGCGGCTCGGCGATGTTGAGATCGATGCGGCGCGTCCACATCCGGCACTCCGCGCGCTCTTCCGGCGTGCTGCCGATCATGGCGGGCGAGGGGTGCTTCTCCTCGAGATATTCGCAGATCGCCGTGATCTCCGAGAGGTAGTTGCCGCAGTCGAGCTCGAGCGCCGGCATCTGGCCGTGCGGATTGCGCTTCAGATGCGCTTCCTCGCGGTTCTCGCCCTTGCGCAGGTCGACGGCCTGCTTGGGGATCTCAATGCCCTTCTCCGCCATGAACATGCGCACGATGCGCGGATTGGGTCCGATCGAGTCGTAAAGCTTCATGGTCCTTGCTCCCTGTTCTTCGGTGTTGTTGTTGCCGTTGTTGAACAGGCCATGCGCGGATTTGTCAAATTAAGCGTCACATGTGCGGTCGCGCACGCGCCAGCATCAGTCGTCGTACCGGTCGCGCGCCGACCGCATGGTCTGCTTGTCGCCTGCCGACGGAGGTCATTGCGCCGGTTGAGTTGCAATTCCCGGCACGGACGGTCGCCCGCGATAGACCGACAGACCCACGAGGCCCACTGCCGCGGCGAACAGGATGTAGTAGACGGGCGCAGCCTTGTCGCCCGTCACCTGGACCAGCCAAGTGTTGATGAACGGCGCCAGCCCGCCGAACAGCATCACGGCGAGATTGTACATCAGCGATGCTCCGGTCGAGCGCACGCCGACGGGAAATATCTCGGTCATGAAGGCCGGCATCGGCCCGGCCAGGGCACCGAGCAGGACCGCGACGATCTGCAACTGCCAGAGGTTCGCGGTGGTCGGGGCGGCGACGAGCCGCTGCAAGATCACATAGAACAGCACGCTGTAGACGATCAGCGCCGGAGCGAGGACCGCGCGACGGCCGATGCGGTCGGAGAGGGCGCCGCTGGCCACCGCCACCGCCGCATTGATGAGGCTGACGACGAGCAGGCCAAGCTGTGCATTCAGGATCGGCAGCTTCAGCTCGGCGACCGCATAGGTCGGCAGAAAGATCGCATTGACGTAGTTGATCGCCGTACCGGCCGCGATCAGGCAAAACGAGGCGATCAACTCGCGTGGATGTTCGGAGAACAACTGGCCGAGCGTGGTCTGCCTGCTCGGCTGCGCCGTCGCGGCCCTCTCGGCGAGATACGCCTGGAATTCGGGCGACTCGTCGCACCTTTGGCGTAGGTACCATCCAGTCGGCCCGATCAGAATGCCGAGGATGAACGGCACGCGCCAACCCCAGCTCGCGAAGGCGTCGGGCGACAGGCCGAGATTGAGACCGATCGCCATCGCGGCACCGAGGCCAAACGCCAGCGATTGCGACACCATCTGGAACGAGCCGTAGAAGCCGCGCCGGCCAGGCGGCGCGAATTCGATCAGCATCGCGCTGGCGCTGCCGAACTCGCCGCCGGCGGAAAAGCCCTGGATCAGCCGCGCCAGCAGCAATAGCAGCGGTGCCGCGATTCCGATCGCGCCATAGGTCGGCAGCAGGCCGAGCAGGCCGGTGCCGACAGCCATCAGCGATATCATCACGACCAGCGCCTTCTTGCGGCCGTGTCTGTCGGAATAGAGCCCGAACACCAGGCCACCCAACGGCCGGGCTGCAAAGGCGATTCCGAATGTCGCGAAGGTCAGCAGCAGCGAGGAATGCGGATTGTCCGCCGGAAAGAACAGCTTGCTCAGGATGCCGGCGAACAGGCCGAAAACGGTGAAGTCGAACCATTCCAGCGCATTGCCGATCGTGGAGGAGATCACCACCCGGCGGCGCATCTGCGCCATCGTGTCAGCCTGCATTCGTTTCGTCTCCCCGCTGTCGGCAACGGCTTGCATCGCCGAGTCCATGATTTTGATCGTTCCGCCCCGATCCTAGAGCAAAGTCATGGCAGGCCACAACGGGCCGCTTGGCTGGGTCCGGGCGTTAATCGTCGAGCTTGTTGAGGTCACGCACCGACTGCATGATCGGCTCGAAATTCGAGCGCGCGTCGAGTGCATCGAACAGTTGCGCGGTGTCCTCGAGCAGGGCATGCGAGCGTTGCAGCGCGATCCGCACGTCGTCCTGCGGCGTGTCGGACAGCCGGCCATGCCCCGACAGCAGGATCTTCGAGTTGAGGCCCTTCAGCCGTTCCAGCGACTGGATGTAGTCGGCGATCGAGCCGGAGCCGAACACGCCGCCCATCACGCCGCCGGGCATCAACGTGTCGGCGGCGAACAGCAGCCCCTTGTCCTGATCGAACAGCGAGATGCAGGCCGAGGTGTGGCCCGGCGTGTACATTACGTTGAGGCGGAAATTGCCGAGGTCGATCAAATTGCCTTCCTCGAGCCAGATGTCGATGTCGATCGGCACGTTCGGTTCGTTGAACATCTTGCGCAGCATCGAGAAGTCGTCGCGCAGCATGATCTTGTTGGCGGCGAGCCGGTGCGCCGCGATGTAGGCGCTGCCGTGGAAATGATAGGCCGCGCCGATGTGATCGAGATGCTCGTGGCTCAGCACCACCATGTCGATCATCGCGGGCGTTATGCCGAGATGGTTCAGACAGGCGACCAGAGATGGATAGTTGGTCGACAGCCCGACGTCGATCATGATGGTCCGCTTGCTGCCGCGCACGAGATAGGCATTCGCCGCACGGTTCTTGAAGCGGATCTGGTAGACGTCGTCGGCCGCCTGGATCAGCGTGGCGACGTCGGCCTCGAACAGCGTCTTGAACGGGGTTGGTTTGCGCTCGCTCATGGGGTGGCCGCCGCTCGGTAGGTGACGGCGTTGGATGCGCGCAGACGTTTCGAGAGCGCATCCATCACCATCAGCGCGAACGCCGGCTGCTGGCTGACCAGATAGACGAAGCGGGCGTGGTTGATCCGCATCACCCGCGTCGCGGGCGCGGAGGCAATCGCGGTTGCCGAGCGCGCCGAGCCGTCGATCACGGCCATCTCGCCGAAGAACTCGCCCTTGCCGAGGCTCACGATGACCGTCTTGTTTCCGCCATTGATCTTGGCGATGTCGACGGTGCCGTCGAGCACGACAAACAGCTCGCGGCCGCTCGAGCCTTCCTCAAAAATGACGTCATCGACATCAAATTCGTTGATGCACTTCTCGATCGTCATGGCGCTCTCCTGCCTTCTGGCTGGAAGACGGCGGTATGTTAATCGGGAAACCGCCGCGCGCAAACGGAGCTGACGCAGACTGCCGCATGGCAACATCGCCTAAATCCGGCCCGGAAAACTCCCTAAAATTTAGGTAATGGCGGAGCGGGGTAACCATTTCGCAAGCAATAAAAGTTACCGAATTGTCAACCCAGTCTGGAGACTTTGAACGTGAGTGAGCAGCAGAGCGAGCCGGTCAGCGGTCAAGCCGGCGCCGAGACGGCGGCGAAGAGCGAGCCCGTGATGGCCGCGGCCGGTGTCGAGGCTCCCAGGCTTGCGCCCGAGCAGGAAGGGACGTCGCCAAAGGCCGACGCGCCCAGGATGGACGCGCCGAAGGTTGAATCCCCGAAGATTGAGCCGTCCCGGCTCGATCCCATGATTGAGGCCAAGATCGACGCGCAGATCGAGCCGACCAACATGGACGTGCCTAAGGTCGAAACCGGCAAGCGTGAAGAGCCGCGTTTCCCGGGCAAGCTGATGATCATGGCGCCCGGTGACCGGACCTGGGACCACGAGGCATCCGCCTCCAAGCCGGGCGCCGAGCAGGCCGCCAAACCGGCCGGCACGCGCCGGTTCGGGGCCATGGTCGCGGTGATTGCGCTGGCGACCGTGGCAGGAGCCATCGGTGGCGCGCTCACGACCGCCGGGCTCGGCCATCTCGCCGCCCCCGCCGCTGCCTCCGTCAGGGATGTGGCTGCCCAGGATGCAGCCAAGGACGCCGCCGCCAAGGAAGCGGCTGACGCCGCGCTCGCCCGGCTCGAATCCGAGGTCACTGCGCTGAAGGCCAGCGTGGAGCAGACCGCCAAGGCCGGCCAGGCCCAGTTCAGCAAGGCCAACGACCGGATCGAAAAGGTCGAGAAGGCCCAGGCCGAGCCGATGGCCAAGCTCAACAAGCTCAGCGAGACCGTCGACAAGCTCCGCGCCCCGCAGACGACCGTCGCCGCTGCGACGCCGGCCCGCGAGGTGACCGGTTCGGTCCCGCCGGCGACTGCCGCGGCAGCACCTGCGGCCCCCAGGCCCGAGGTCGGCCGCATGCCGGTGGTCGACGGCTGGGCGCTGCGCGACGTCGGCAATGGCGGCGCGCTGATCGAGGGCCGCGGTGGCATCTACGAGGTTTATGCCGGCGATCCCGTCCCGGGTCTCGGCCGCGTCGACGCCATCCGGAAGCAGGATGGCCGTTGGGTGGTCATCACCAGCAAGGGCCTGATCGTCTCCCGCTGATCGACCAAACGCGACGATACCAGGGCGCTTCACCGCGATGTGAAGCGCCTTTTTCTTGAATAGGGTTTGCCGTGCGGTGTTAGTGGGGCATGAGCCGCGCGCTGAAATGCCTCCTGGTGATGTCCATTCTGCTCGGTGGCGCCGTGCTTGCGCGCGCCGCGGAGGATCGCGCGCTCGAGCGCGGCGCGGCGGTGATCGATCCCGCGATCCTGCGCGAGCTCGATCATGGCCGCCTCAGTCTCGGCCGGATGCTCGCGCCGGAGCGGGCCGCCGACGTGCCGCTGTCCAACCGCGATCTGTTCGGATTGCCTGTGATGGTGCCGGTGCGCGAGGCGCTCGATCGCGAGTTCGATCGTTATGTCGGAAACCACAGAGCAAGCCTGCCGAACGAGAGCATCGGCGTCGGCGACGGCTTCGCATTCCAGCTGTTCGATCGCGCGCTGTTTGAATCCCCAGACGTTCGCTTCGTGCTCGCAGGCATCGTCAACCGTATGGACCGCGCCTACGTGGCGCCGAAAGATTGCGGCGAGATCCGGCTGATCTATCGGCTGACCCGCACCGACGTGCCGCTGATCGGCGAGAACGCCGTGTCGCAGCGGCTGCCGATGACGCTGAACCTGGTGCTGAAGGCGAAGGGCGACGGCAACGAGCCGTCGCTCAGCTGCCGCGAGATCGCGCGGCGCTGGCTCGCGACCGCCAGCACGCCGCCGGCGATGGACAAGCTGTTCGGCAAGGACGGTCCGCTCGACCTGATCGATGCACGGAATATCGATCGCATCGAGACCAATCTGCAGATCGCACACGCGCCGAAATCGGCGGTGCGCGACTTCCGCACCGACTATCTCCTGAAAGTGTTCGACTATGACGGCGCCTCGGCAAAGCGCTTTGCCGAGGCGCCGCTGGAGAACCAGATCGACCGCGATCGCATTCTGGCCGAGGAGGCGCTGAGGCGTGACTTCAAGACATGGCTGCTCGATCCCAGGCATTTTGCCGAGTTCGATCGCGGCACCTTGCTGATCCCCGACAAATTCCTCGCGCGCGGCGCGGTTGCGCCGACCCCGACCGGTTTCGACGTCAGCGACCTGGAGCCTGAATACGGGATGGTGCAGGGCGAGGGCTCGGCCGGCCCTGCGCTGTTCTCGGAAGGTGACGTGGTCGGCGCGTTGCAGAAGGCCACGGCCGATGGAACGAAGCTGCAAAACATCCAGTCGCTAGCCGGCTTCGAGCGGCGCCTGAACGACGTCACCTGCGCCGGCTGCCACCAGACCCGCGGCATTGGCGGCTTCCATTTCCCCGGCGTCGACTGGATGGCGGCAAAACCATCGAACTCCACCGTGGTGCCGGCCTCGCCGCATTTCTTCGGCGACCAGCCTCGGCGCCGCGATATTCTCGCAAGCTTCCGCGACGGCAAGGCGCCGGACTTTTCGCGCGGCTTCTCCAACCGGCCGCAACTACGCGCCAGCGCCGAGCTTGCCGGCACTGAATACAGCGACGGCTGGGGCGCGCATTGCTATCTGCCGGGCGCCAGGCCGGCCGAGACCGACCGCAGCTTTCGCGGCTGGACCTGCGCCGAGGGCCTCGCCTGCCAGGTCGCGGGGAAGACCTCACGGATGGGCATGTGCTTCGTGAAGGGCCGGTAGTTTCCCAACCGGAACCGGAGCGTCCCCGCGTCATTATTTGATGCTACAGTCGAGCTTGCCTAGGACCTGACAGCTCTTGACCGGAGACCGGCCCGATGAGTGCTTCCGAGGACAACAAGCAACGCAACCGCGAGATCGCGGCCAATGAAGCCGAGCGTCAGGCGGTGAGTGCCGTTCGCGTAAGCAGCTGGGCGATCGGGCTCGCGGTTGTTGTCGGCATCATCGTTGTGGCCATCGTCTGGGCCTGGCTGAAGAGGTAATTCCTCAAGCGTAGTGTTTCAGGCGCGGGCCGGGTAGCAAATCGGGACTGGCCCCGGATTTCGCTTCGCTGCATCCGGGCTACAGGGTCCTATGCCACCGCGCCGGACGCGCGCAGCTTTTGGATCGTGGCCTCGTCGTAGCCGGCCTGGCGCAGGATCTCATTGGAGTGCTCGCCGACCTCGGGCGGCTTGCGCGGCTGCACCTTCTTGGCGCCGTCGATGAAGATCGGGCTGTTGACGGTCAGCATGGTGTCGTTCTCGAAGCGCACCAGCACCTCGTTCTCGATCATCTGCTTGTCGTTCGGGATGTCGTCGAGGATGCCGACGACGCCGAACACCAGGCCGTTGCCGTCGAGGATCTTGCGCCATTCGGCGAGATCCTTGCCGGCGAACACCCCGTCGAAGATCTTGATCAGCTCGACCGAGCGCGCATGGCGGTCCGCCTTGGTGGCGAAGCGCGCGTCGGCGAGGAGGTCCTCACGGCCCATGCAGCGTGCCAGCGTCGGCCATTGCCGGTCTTCGTTGAGCAGCGACAGGATCAGCCAGCGGCCGTCCTTGCACTTGTAGTGGTTGGTGACGGCGTTGAGCGCCTCTTCGCGCGGCTTGCGCTTCTTGAACTTGGCGCCGGCGAGCTTGGCCTGCGCCAGCACGCCGTTGGCCCAGACGCCGTTGGCCATCAAATTGGTCGAGACATGCGAGCCCTTGCCGGTCTTCTCGCGCTGGAATAGCGCGGTGACGATCGCGCCATAGAATGCCATCGCGCAGGGGTGGTCGCCCAGCCCGGCAACCGAACGCGCCGGCGTGGTGTCCTCGTCGGCGCGCACCAGGTCCATCAGGCCGGAGCGGGCCCAATAGGCGTTGGAGTCGAAGCCGGGCTTGTTGGCCTCCTCGCCCTTTTCGCCATAGCCGGTGAAGGAGGCGTAAATCAGCCGGTCGTTGAGATGGGCGAGATGATCGTGGGTGATGCCGAGTTTTGCGCGCACCTGCGGCGGCATGTTGGTGATGAACACGTCGGCCTCGGCGACCAGCTTGTAGAGCACCTCGCGTGCCTCGGGCTTGGTGAGGTCGAGCGCCAGGCTCTTCTTGTTGCGGGCCTCGAGCATCCACGCGAAATTGTGCTCGCTCGCGGGATAGCCGGGCAGGTTGGGCAGATTGCGGTAGGGGTCACCGGCGCCGGGCGGCTCGATCTTGATGACGTCGGCGCCGAAGTCGGACAGCACGGTGGCGGCCGCAGGCGCCGCGATGAAGCTCGCGCAGTCCAGGACCTTGAGCCCGTCAAAAATGCCTTTTTCCATTGTGCCGTCGCTCCCGTGGCGCTTGTTGGTGTTTTTCCGGTAGCTGGAATTATCGCGTGCGATGATCCCGATCGGACCGCCATTTGACCCATCTCGGGGGCACGATGCAACGGCACTTTCTTACCCTACCCTGGAGGGGGAGGGTCGACGCGAATGAAATGAGCGGCGGGGTGGGGTGACGGTCTCTCCACTCGCATGGTGCCCGTGCGGAGAGATCGCCCCACCTCGACTCACATTTCGCTTCGCTCAATGCAAGTCGACCCTCGCCCTCCAGGGGAGGGGGCACATCTCTCACTCCACGCCCGCCATCAACGCCGCATTGCCGCCCGCGGCGGCGGTGTTGATCGTCACCGTCTGCTCGGTTGCGAAGCGCGCGAGGTAATGCGGGCCGCCGGCCTTGGGGCCGGTGCCGGAGAGGCCGCTGCCGCCGAACGGTTGCACGCCGACGACCGCGCCGATCATATTGCGGTTGACATAGATGTTGCCGACCTGGAGACGGTCGATCACGTGCTCGATCGTGTCGTCGATGCGGGAATGAATACCGAGCGTCAGCCCAAATCCAGTTGCCTCGATCGCGGAAAGCACCTCGCCGAGACGTTCGGCGCGGTAGCGCACGACATGCAGGATCGGGCCGAACACTTCCTCACGCAGCTGGCTCGCCGCCGACAGCTCGAAGATATGCGGCGCGACGAAATTGCCTGCCGGGGCCTCGCCGGCGAGATGCACCCGCGCCTCCTGCTTCATCCGCGCGATATGCGCGTCGAGCCGTTGCTTGGCCTCCGCGTCGATGACGGGTCCGATATGCGTCGATGGTGCGGAGGGATCGCCGATCTTCAGTTCGCGCGCGGCGCCCGCGATCATCTCGATCATGCGGTCGGCGACGTCGTCCTGCACGAACAACAGCCGGAGCGCCGAGCAGCGCTGGCCGGCGGAACGGAACGCCGAGGTCACGACATCGTCGGCGACCTGCTCGGGCAGCGCGGTGGCATCGACAATCATCGCATTGATGCCGCCGGTCTCGGCGATCAGCGGCACGATCGGCCCGTCCTTGGCAGCGAGCGTCCGGTTGATCGAGCGCGCTACCCCGGTCGAGCCGGTGAAGACCACGCCTGCAATGCCGGGATGGCTGACCAGCGCGGCGCCGGCCGCGCCGTCGCCCTGGACCAGTTGCAGTGCCGATGCCGGCACGCCGGCCTGATGCAGCAGCGCGACGGCCTCGGCTGCGATCTGAGGGGTCTGTTCGGCCGGCTTTGCGATCACCGCGTTGCCGGCCATCAGCGCCGCCGTCACCTGGCCGAGGAAGATTGCGAGCGGGAAATTCCATGGCGAGATCGCGACGAATGCGCCGCGGCCGCGCAGCTCCAGCATGTTGCTTTCACCGGTCGGCCCAGGCATCGCCTCGCCTTGCCCGAACAGCCTCCGGCCGAGCGCCGCATAGTAGCGGCAGAAGTCGATCGCCTCGCGCACCTCCGAGAGTGCGTCGTCGAGTGTCTTGCCGCCTTCGCTCTGCAGCAAGGCGAGGAAGTGCGCGCGGCGTTGCTCGAGCAGGTCCGCGGCCTTATCGAGGATCGCCGCACGTTGGGTGGCCGGCGTGCCGTTCCAGGCCTTGAAGCCACCGCGGGCGGCAGCAACCGCGGCATTCGCCTGTTCGACCGTCGATGTCGCGACCATGCCTGACGCCGCCTTGGGTTCGATGGCAATCGAAGACGTCAGTGCGTCGAGCGCCTCTCGCTCGCCGAATTCGATGCCGTGCGAATTCTCGCGCTGCGGCCGGTAGAGATCGGCCGGCAGCGGAATTCCGGAGTGAGCAGCGCTATTGTCGGCGCCGATGATCTCGGCCGGGCGGCGCAGCAGGTCCACGATGGATACGCGATTATCCGCGGCCAGCGCCACGAAGGACGAGTTGGCGCCGTTCTCGAGAAGCCGGCGCACCAGATAGGCGAGCAGGTCGCGGTGGCTGCCGACCGGCGCATAAGTGCGATGGGCGATCTCCGGCCTGTCGTCGCCGAGCTGTGCGTAGAGCGCTTCGCCCATACCGTGCAGCCGCTGGAATTCGAAGCTCGCGGGATCGTCTGACAGTTCGAGGATGGTCGCGACCGTCAGCGCGTTGTGGGTGGCGAATTGCGGAAACAGCCGCGGCCGCAGCGCGAGCAGCTTTCGCGCGCAGGCGATATAGTTCAGATCGGTCATCGCTTTGCGGGTGAACACCGGATAGCCGTCGAGCCCGCGCTCCTGCGCGCGCTTGATCTCGGTGTCCCAATAGGCGCCCTTGACCAGGCGCACCATCATCCTGCGGTCGAGCGCCCGCGTGAGTGCATCGATATAATCGATCACCTCAGCGGCGCGCTTCTGATAGGCCTGGATCGCAAGCCCAAAGCCGCTCCAGCCGGCGAACGACGGGTCGGCGAAGGCAGCTGCGATGACGTCGAGCGACAGCTCCAGCCGGTCGGCTTCCTCGGCATCGACGGTGAAGTTGAGGTCGAACGCCTTGGCGCGGCGCGCAAGATCGATGAGCTGCGGCACCAGCTCCGTCATCACCCGCGCGTGGCTGACCGCCTCGAAGCGCGGATGCAGCGCGGAGAGTTTGACGGAGATGCCGGGCCGGTCGGGCAGGGCCTGATCGCCGGCCGCCTTGCCGATCGCGTCGATCGCGCGGGCGTAGGATTCGAAATAGCGGCGGGCATCGTCGGCGGTGCGGGCGCCCTCGCCAAGCATGTCGAAGGAATAGCGCGAGCCGCGCGCCGTATGTGATTGGGCCCGCGCCAGCGCCGCCTCGATGGTCTCGCCGAGCACGAAATGGCTGCCCATCAGCCGCATCGCCTGTCGCGTCGC
>NZ_JACMYP010000276.1 GCF_020889705.1 Bradyrhizobium altum
GACTCAAGACTGCCATAGATGTCCGAACGAGCGCTGGCAGGCAGTGCCGGCGCAGACTGCGCATCGTGACGCCACTCGTCCGGTGTGGGCGCATTCAGATCGATCAGTGACTCAAGGCTGCCATAGATGTCTGATGGAGCCCTAGCCGGCGGCGCTGGTGCGGTGAAGCTCAGCTCGGGGAAATCGAAATCGGACGGCAACGACGGCAATGACCATGTGGAGATCGAATCCGCAGGCCTTTGCGGCGAGCCGGGCTGCTGAGCGAGCTCTGCGACAGGCGAACCCGGCGGCTCATAAGCTTCCAGCCCGAGCGCCGCGTTCGCCTCGCGAAGTTGCAAGTAGTTCCGAAGGGACGTCAGATCCAGATTATACATTCTAGCTCCAGATAGCCTGAACTCCTCAATTTCCTTCTGCAACATTTCCCTCTGCTCTGCCGTCCCGTTGAATCGGCTAACTATACTCCCCTTCTCCTCCATCTGGAGCCAGTGACTGAGCGCACGAAGGCGATAGGCGCGGTCATATATATCAAACTTCTGTTTTCTTGAACTCCTGGGTCCAAGGTCGCGCAGGCCTTTGCGCTCCGCCTCGTCGATGACCTCGGTGTCGGCCTCGTAAGGGTGTAGGATACGGCGTCCCATGACCTGCGAGCCGGGTCCGATCGGTCCGAATTCGTCACGCCCGGGCAAAAGCCTCCGGAGATGAGACAGCGCCGCATCGAGGCGGTTTTCAGGGTCGCCCTGCTTGTTCTTGTACTCCACGATGTCGTCGGCCAGTAGATCGTCTCGAAAGCGAGAAGCCATGGACGGCTTGTTGTTCTCGAGGAGCCACTTAGCAAGCCCCCTGAGACTGTAGACATTTTTGTCGATGGTCTTTTTGTAAGCTCCTTCCCGCTTGGCCGCCGCTCGGAACCTTCCCAGGAGGTCTCCGTCTTCGCGATGGAGGTCCGGGCTTAGCTCGGCTAGCGGCGGGAGGCTCCCGGGCTTTAGCTTGTTCGCTGAGCGCACGACGTTCGAGGGGCCACCGCCCTTCAGATAGTCCCACACGTCGGCCAAAAAGGAATCATGGCCAGGAGAGTTGGGATCGAGCCGGCCCGCCATAGGGGCCCTATTGTTCTGGCGAAGCCAGATGCTTAAAGCATACAGAGCAGCTCCGGCCCCCGCGATGGTGCCTTGGGGTACGCCTCTGCCCCGGGCTGCTGCCTTGAGGTCGGAAACAAGAGCCTCATCCTCAGCAAACGGCTCGCTGCGGTCGCGCTTGGCGTAATCGAGCCGAAACACTGTGTTCGCCACGAGTTCTGGTTGCGGCGGCAAAGCACCCGGCGCCCCCCCACCCCGATCCAGCCCGAACGCTTGCCCGAGCTTCGAGCCAATGCGCGACATCCATCCGCTTCGCCTGCTACGCGCCGCGGGGGCGGCTACCGGCGGCGCCGCCTCGGACGTGTAACGCATGCCGCTGACCTCGCTGTCCCGCAGTGTAAACGGCAACGGCATTTCACTCGAAGCGCCGAAGGGAGCCCGAGGGACCTCAAGGCCGTAGCGCGAGCTGCCGAACAGGCTGTCCAGCTGCGACACCGGCAGCGAATGGCCGTGGCCGGTGCCCCCGGTCCTTCCAACACCCGCTGCAGGGCCTGCATCGGGCGAAGCAGCCTCCGTAGAGCCCTCATCAGAGGAGCTCACCTGCAACTCGTCCAGCCGCCGCTCAAAGCTCTCTTGCTGGCTTGTGTTGTCGGGTTGTTGCTCCGCCTGCTGCCGAGCCCTGAGCTCGGCGTACTGCTGAGCGAAGTCCGGAGCGAACGAGTTCAACTGCCAAGGCTGGAAATAGGAACCATCCATACTACTCTCCATTTGGCTCTGGCGAATGTGCGCAGCCGAGCTCAGATCTGACGTGAGGGAGATGAAGCTAACTGCGCGAGGGCGACGGAGGCGCTAGCCGCGAACGGGTCGAGGTTGGCGCCAGCAGATTACAAACCATCGGCCCTCCACCAAAAGGGACACCAATCCCGCTTTCGATTGCTCGGAGCAGGAGAGCGTTCCGACTACAGTCAAGAGGCGACGTCGCCGCTTGGCAATCTGGTCTCTGAGCTATCAGGGTGAGCTTTCGATAAGCTGACGAGCCTCAGAGGGATTCACAATGAGCCAAGAGTGCTCGCGGGCTGGAGTAGCCCCTTCGGGTAATCCCAGGCAGGCACGAGGCGTGCGATGAATAGTAGAGTCGAGGAGAGGCGCGGTGACGCGTTTCGGATCTCCGAACGCTTTGGGTTCGCCACTGCTACGCCTTCATGGATTAGAATGCCTGAGATGTCGACGCGCACCATAGGTCTCGATCACGCGGCCCGCGCTGAGGCGCTGCGAAGCGCCAACTTGACGGCGTAGCACTTCCCGCCTTTCAAGAACGAACTCCGTAAGCGGGCCTTCGTCGTCGGCGACTTCGAGCCCCTCGTCGAAGCCCTTATGCTTGGCAAAATAGGCCAATGCTGCTTCAGGGCTCAGTTCTCCGGGGATTGACCATTCATCCTCTTGTGCCGGGTCAAACAGCGGTGTGGCCCGCCGCAGGGTGTACCAATGAACCCTGTCCGAACCGTCGTTGGCAGGCTGCCGGGTGAGTATCTCCAAGGCTTCTACAAGGCTCTTTCGAGAGGCCGAGAGACGCTCAATGTCGGTGTCGGTCTGGTCGATTCTGCCGGCACGCGTAGTTTCGCCGCCGGTCATTTTGCCCGAGCGCAACATGGCCAGTTGCTTGTCGATCAGCTTGATACTGTCGAGATAGCCTATTGCCGTTTCCAGAATAACCGTGACAGGCCCGGGGATTTCGCGTTCGCCGGCTTCCCATCGGCGCACCGTGCGCCCATCTTCAACCCGCACGATTTTGGCCAGGGCGTCGGCGCTTAGTCCAAGCGCAGCGCGCGCATCCTTCAAAGCTTCCGGCGTTCTGACGAGGGTCATAAAACCCTCCTAGGGCCATTGGACCTAGCTATGATGTAGGTCCAGCTAGCCCTAAGAAGCAAGAGTTCCATCTTTTTTTGCCTTTTGAAGCGGCAACAAAAGCGGCAAAACAAGCGGAGAAAATCTTATATAACTATTGAATATTGCTATATATTTTATTGGCAAAGGAAGCGGCAAAAAATGAACATATCAGCAATGGAACCACTCCTGCCCGAGGATCGGCAGGAACTCGAAGATCTGGCGACCGACCTGGTCGCTAAGGCCAACACACTGGCTGGCCGCCTCCACCCGGTGATGCGGGCCTCGGTAGGCGACTTGGTGCGCTCGATGAACTGTTACTACTCCAACCTCATCGAAGGCCACAACACACTGCCCATCGACATTGATCGAGCACTGAACAACGACCTGGCCAAGGAGCCAGAGCGCCGCAGTCTGCAATTGGAGGCGCGCGCTCACATTGAAGTCCAGCGGATAATCGATCGCGGCGAAGCCCCCTCGCCCGCGCTGTCCGTCGGCTTCATTATCTGGACGCACAAAAACTTCTGCGAGCGCCTGCCCGAAGAGTTGCTGGTCGTCGACCATCCCACGACCAAAGAGAAGATCAAGATTGTCCCCGGCGAACTTCGTAAGGACCATGTGAGAGTGGGGCGTCACATCCCGCCCGATCCAGCCGATCTCCCCGCATTCCTGAAGCGTTTTGCCGAAGGATATTCGTCCCCGCACCTTTCGAAGCTGCGCAAGATTATCGGCGTTGCAGCATCACACCATCGCCTAGCTTGGATTCACCCGTTTTTGGACGGCAATGGCCGCGTGACACGCCTGTTCTCACATGCGCTCTTGCGCGAATTGGATGTCGGCTTCGAGCTTTGGGCCGTTTCGCGGGGACTTGCGCGGCGGGTCGCCGATTACAAAGCAAATCTGCAGGCAGCAGACGAACCGCGGCGCGGTGATCTTGATGGCCGCGGTAATCTCACAATGTCGGGACTTGTCGGATTCTGTACGTTCTTCCTGACCATGTGCGTCGATCAAATCGACTTCATGGCCGGACTCCTGGAGCCCGAAGAATTACTGAGGCGTATGGAAATCTGGACCGAAGAGGAAACGCGCGCAAAGCGGCTTCCAAAGGGCGCTTGGCCTTTACTGCGCGAAGCGGTGATGGCCGGAGAGTACGCACGGGGTAATGCGCCTGCCCTTACGGGATACGAAGAACGCCAAGCGCGAACGGTCCTCAATGCCCTTATTGAAAAGGGCTACCTGGTTTCACCCACGACGCGCTCGCCAGTGAAGCTCGGATTCCCCACAGCCGTGGTCGATCGATGGTTTCCTAGACTGTACCAGCCGGTCGGCTGAATTCCCGGCGGGTGACGCCGGGCGCGACCATCGTAAAATCGTAAATACGATTCTAGCTCAAGTATCGCTCCTCACCATGCATCCTCCGGAAACCAAAAAAAGCTTTCGATGTGGCGGTCGAAGGCTTTCCGGATGTGTCGCACGTGGGTGGGACGATAAGCGCCCGCCACGTCGGCGCGATTGAGCGCGCCGACGTCTCAAAAAGCGTCACCGCATTCGGACAAATTGCTGGATCGGGCTCGAACGGGGAGTTCTCCTCAAGACGGCGGCGCGGACAGGCAAATCGTAAGCCGCCACAAACCCGCGGCGAAGCGCCCCGCCGGATCAGCGGGGCGCAGCACTCGGCTGAACTCACTCGCCGTTCTTGCGCGGCCGCGACCAGAGAAGCGTGTAGCCTTCGCCGCCTTCGTCGTCGAACAGGTTCGCGTAGATCGGTGCATTGAACGAGGGGTCATCGAGCTTGAGCGAGAGGTAATCGCGGCCCTCTTCGGAGCGCTTCGACCAGGCTGCGCCGATCTCGGCCCGGCCCACGTAGATGCGGTGGCTGGGAGCGTTGTCGTTGGAGCGGTTGGTCTCGGCGACGATACGGACGCCCTTGGCTTGCAGGCTCAGGGTGACAATCTCGCCCTGGAAATCGTTGCCCACCTTCTTAAAAGAACCGATGTTAGCCATGTCACTTCTCCTGTTGTGTTTCGAGCCCGCGACCACCGCGGCCTCGATGGCGATCTAAAGGCAGAGGACGATCGGCGACGCACCCCTTGCGGGCCGGAGCGCAGCGGAGGACGCCGTTGTTGCGGCTTTCTTGCCTCGCGAGGAATGGGCGAAGCCCAGGGGAAGAAAGCCGCATCAACGGCGTTGCGGCTCAGACGATCGAGGCGGAGCCGGTCCTCGGCCAGATAAGCCATCTAAGAGGCCACGTGCGTCCGCGTGCTGAATCGCAAGCTCGGGAGAAGACTTGGCAAATCTCGGTTGAGTTGCACAAGAAGTTGAAAAGATTCAGCGAACAAAGAGAAACAATCTGCCGCAAAGGGCGGTGTCGTCCCCGAGAGAACGATCGAGAGCAACGCGACGCGCCAAGCGGCTAGGTGGGCCGGCCAAGATCTAGGCAGCCTGGTCGAAGCGTTCCGAATAGGGGCCGACAACCTCTCGCTCTAATCACCTTGACCCCGTTTCAATATGGTGATCCAGGCGGACCTGTTCGACGAGCAAGGTGAGGATCATCCCTCACGCGCGGCGGCCGTGAGAATGGTTAAGAAGGGTGCTCCACCAGTCTAGCCGGCTCGAACAGGCGGGTCTGGGCAAGTAGGAACAATCATGCGCGTCCAGGTCGCGCCGCCAACGCAAAATGCGTCGCCCCCCTGTTCTGCGCAAGCGGGAGCACCGGATTGTAGCCGGCAGTGGCAGCTGGAACAGCGAATGCGGCCGCGATCACGACGCGCGAAGTCACGGACGAGTAACAGCGACGGCAGGCTCACCGACGACAAATGTCAGCGCCCCGGCGGCCGGTGGTGTGAAGACAAGACCAGGTGCGAGCATGGTGGCGTCGTCCGCATGGATATGCAATCGCGCTCTCCACCACCGTCACCGCGGCGCAATTTCAGATACAAAGACTGGATGAGGCGGAGTTGCGAGGCGTCCAACTCCGCTTTGATGGTTTGGAGAAGAGAGGACGACGACGCTCACGCGTCGCCGAACTTCCACACTGGGATCCCGAAACGCTTCGCCTTGTCCGCGAGGTTGTCCTGGATTCCGGTACCCGGAAAATGCATGACGCCGATCGGCAAGAGCTCGAGCATGGCATCATTGCGCTTGAAGGGTGCTGCTTTGGCGTGCTTCGTCCAGTCGGGCCTGAAGGCGATCTGGGGCACCTTGCGGGTCGTCGCCCATTTGGAAGCGATCAGTTCGGCCCCTTTGGGTGAGCCACCATGGAGCAGGACCATGTCGGGATGCTTGGCGTGAGCTTTGTCGAGGCGATCCCAGATGAGGCGGTGGTCGTTGAATTCGAGGCCGCCGGTGAGTGCGATCTTCGGTCCTGCCGGCAACATGACCTCGGTCTGGGAACGGCGCTTGGCAGCGATGAAGTCGCGGGAGTCGATCATAGCTGCCGTGAGCGTGCGGTGGCTCACCAGCGAGCCCGACCGAGGACGCCAGGACGAGCCGGTGTGAACCTCAAATTGGTCGACGCCTGGTCGCGAAAGATTTCCAGGCAATTTCGGCGCTCGATCAACGTGATGCCTTCCGCCGTCAGGCGCTCGAGCTCGACCGATCGCACCTCTGACCCATCCTGCTCCCGCTGGCTCCTGTGCTGCGCTTGTTCATTGTCGTCGAGCTGGTGTTCGATGCGAGCGACGGCACGATGGAACAGGTTGACGGTTGACCAGAGGAGTTCGTCGAGGTCCGGTTCAAGCCGCGTATTGCTCAGAGTGGCAACCAAAGCGTCGAACATGTCGACTATGGTACCGGCGATCATCTTGCTCTCGGGGAGAGGTCTTGAATCTGGCTGGTCGTCGAAGGGGCGATAGCCGAACAGCTGCAATTCGCCGAGGACGTGTTCGGTCGGAGACGGGACGTGCGTCGGTTCGATGTCGTCGTGGTCGGTCATCGGAAGAGATCCTTTTGGCGGATTGGCCGCGCCCATCGCGGCCTTCGTGGCGATCACTCAGACGGTGGGCGGACCGGGCCAGAACCCGGAGCGGCTTGTCCGCCCAAGCCCGGCAGGGCGCGAGCGGGAGCGGAGGGCTGAAGCGGCAGCGGAGGATGGCGAAGACCGGCTATTTTGCTTCGCGATGCAAAGCGCGCTCGCCAGATCGCGATCGTGTCTTCTCATCGCCTGCGCGCGGCGGAAAATAGCCGGACGCAGCCATTGCCGGCCCGGGCAGCTTGCCGTCCGATCGCCCGCTAGAAGGCCGGGGTCGCGTCCTCTCAGCCAGTATGGCCTCGGCTATGAGCGACCTTTCCCCATCGGTCGAACTACCGCAGCTACTCGGCGTCGATCGTGGACGAGCGCAGGAAGCGGGCGGCATCGTCGGGAACGAGTTGAAGCCGCAACGCTGCCCGGAGGGCCTCAAGGCCGAAGATGTGCAGATCTTCATTGAAGTCGCCCAGCCGAGGCGACAGCGCGATCGCTTCAACGCCTGCGTCTTCCGCGCGACGGGTAACGATCGCCTGTACGGCGTCTCCGGCGGCATCGGCATCGCGGGCGATATAGAGTCGACGCAGGCCGGACGGCAGCAACATGGCTGAGAGGTGATTGGCCGAAAGCGCAGCAGCCATCGGCAAGGTCGGCAGGACGCAGCGCAGCGACAGTATGGTCTCGATGCCCTCGCCGGCAGCAAGCACGTCATCCACCAGGCCGAAACGAACAGCGTTACCGAGCAGGTCGCCCATGGCCCGCCGTGGGGTGTCGATGGGAGCCTTGCCGAGCCGGACGCGATCAAAGCCGTCTGGATCGAGCCAAGTGCGATGCACGCCGCAGATCCGCCCATTAAGATTCGTGACGCTGGCTATCATCGCTGGCCACGTTTCCGTCGGCAAATGCTCGTCTGGTCGATAGTAGCACCGTGGATGGAAGCGTAAGCTGCCGCCATCGTGGATACTGACTATTCCGCGACGCCGCAAATAAGCTTCAACCACCGTACCGTCGATTGGGCTGGACATTGCAAACAGGCGACGGGCGGCTTCCTGCGATCCCGCCATAACTGCTGGACTGACGGCTTTCGGGGCAGATTGCTGCTCGGAAAGAGGTAGCGTTAGAAAGCGTCTTGCCTCCTCGGTAACCTTGCGAAAATCTCGCAAGGCCAGACTTTCGCGGATGATATCGAGCAGGTCGCCATGTTCTCCGGTGGCGGCATCAGTCCACTTTCCGGCGGGCCCCTTCGTCGATTCCTGGAGCCGCACGAACAACGAACGTCCTGGCGTGTTGTGGACATCGCCAACCACCCAGTACCGCCCCACCCGCTTGCCATTGGAGAGATAGTGTCGGCATACTCCCTCGGCCTCGCGCGCGAGGCGGCGTGCCAGCTCTGAGGCATCAAAGGCCATCACGCGCCCTCCCGCTCACCGAAGCGCCAACCAGATAGCTATCGAGCACCTTCGCCACGACCGCCACACCGCTTGCGTCGGTGCAGACGCCGGCTTTGACCCGGCCTACATTCTTCTGGCTCAAGAGGAGTTTGCTGAAGGGAATGTCGCTCGACGGCGACAGCTTGATCTTCTGAACGGCGTTTGCCATGCAGCTTCTCCGAACTGGGCGGCCGGGAGCCTCTCTCTCGGCCTCCAACCCGTTCATGGACAAGCCTGTCCTGCTCTCGCTCTGGCTTTTGGCGGCAAATGGCGCCCCTTGGCGGCTGCCGTGCTATCGGAAAAACCAGGACGCGCCGTTCACATCCCGGATCGAATGAAGCTCAAAATGGCTGGCGCCGGTAGCACAGGCGGTTATGTTAACTGCCCATGAGCCATGACGTTTGGGTGGACGCGAAGCTGAACGCACGAACGCGTCTTCGTGGCGGCGATATGGGCCGATCGTGTTGTCGCGAGAAGCCCGATATTTCGGATGTCGTCGTCGCAATCCTATTCGCGGATCTTAATCCCGCAAGCGATCCGGAACCGCCCGGACCTGTCAGCCCGCGATGGACATGACCGCGAGAGAGCGGCGCCCATGCACCCGTGAATAGAAAAGGTGGACGTGCCAGGCCGGAGACCTAGATCTCCGGCCTGGCCGACATTAGGACGCCCGGTCGAGCAACTTCTTGGCCTTGGCTTCCATGTCCAGGCGGACATCTTGATGCGGCTTGTCGCGCGCGACCGCGGTGATGCCCTGCACGAAATCGAAGATGCTTTCAGGCGGGCGGCCTTCCTCCGCCAGCACTGCGTCAATCACCTTGCCTGTCTCGGCCTTGGAGAAGCCGCGGCGGCGCAGAAACTCGGTGCGATCCTCGTCACTGCGTGCCACGATCCGCTCGCGGGCGGCCTTGATGCCGTTGACGAAAGGCATGGGTGAGGAGTTGGCGAAGTTCGACAGTGCCGGGGCTGCCTCGTGAGCAAAGCGCGAGGCTGCATATTTGGAATGGCGGATGGTAATCTCCTCGAAATCTTCCACGCCCCACAGATTGCGATTTTGACAAACCGCACGAAGATAGAAGCTCGCCATGCCGAGCGTCTTCGCGCCAACTTCCGAGTTCCAACAATAGAAGCCTCGGAAATAAAGGTCTGGCGAGCCGTCACGAAGACGACCAGCTTCGATCGGGTTCGCGTCATCGACCAGAAAGAGGAAAACGTCCCTGTCCGACGCATAGAGGGTCGTCGTGGCCTTGGAAATGTCGACGCCGGGATTGTAGATGCTGGTTGACCAGTCGAGCACACCGGGCACCTTCCACCGTGTATCGCCTGTGCCATTGCCAGCGATGCGCTGTACGGCCTCGACCAGCTCGTGGTCGAAGATCCGGCCATAGTCGGGACCGGTGACGGCGCGAAGCTCAACACGGCTATCCTCGGTCTCGAGCGTCTTGATCTGCTCGACGCGATTGGCGGTCAAGCCATATTGCAGGTTGATGGCCGCGAGTGCCGCAGGCAACTGCCTCAGGTAAGCCGCCGGAGCACCAACCTGGCTTGCAAGCTGGCCGAAGCTCCAGTGGGTCGGCGCAACTGGTGTGTCGGAGCCGGGCAACATCAAGGCCAGCCGCTCAGGGTCGGCACGGCTTGCGTCGACATGGATGAGCGCGCATTCGACCACGCGCGTCCGGCTGCGGCTCGCACGATCGTGCACCGTGCGGGCCAGTTCGTTGAGCGACAAATAACGCTCATCTGCCGGGCGGGAGAACCACTCCGAGGACACCCGACCGACGCGCTCGCCGCGACTCACATCCACTCTGTATCCGCCGCTCGCAATGCGGCTGCCATCAACGATCTGCGTATTCATGGGAGCAATCTCCATGACGGGCGCCGGAAGACTCTCCTCCGACCCTCAACCCGTCATGGCCAAGGCCGCCCCACTCTGCCTCTCCTGTTTCATCGGCCGCCCGGCCCCATGACATTCCGCCCCGCCGCAGCTTCCGTCAGGGATGGAAGCCCGAAGGGTGAAAACCCGACGCAAGGCGGGGTTTCAGCGCCAGCCGACAGCCCGCTCCCGCAGGGAGACGGCAACAAACCCAGGAGTTCGGTATCCGCTCGCATCGACGTTGTCGGCATCGATGCAGTCAAGTTCGAAGGATAAGCGGCGGTGAGGACGCGCGGCTCAATGTATCCACCGGCGAGACGTTTGAATGACCCATCACTTTTGCTTCGCTGGCGGCTCCCGGTTCGATGTCGGTCAGTAGCGATAGTCCCCGCCAGATCGCGGTATCTCCCAGATGGCCCGGTGCAAGGCGTTGCCCGCGCGGGCTGCTCACGGTGTCGCCCTACCAGATTGCGGCGGCGGAACATACCGGTTACGGAAGAGGCGAATGTCCCATGGTCCTCCCGGACCCCGCACGACCGTATAGGGCACACTATTGATCTCGATGGTCGTCTGCGCTGGTTCGAACTCGGCAGTAAGCCGTGCTGACCTGACTGAAGAATCAGGGAAGCAGGGCCGGTTGATCACGATGGACCCAGTTCGGGCCGACAACAGGCCCGAAATCCAGATGCCACGAGTTATTCATTGGCCCTGTTGCTGCGATCCAGTCGCTGGTGACGGCGTGAAGGCTCGGCGGAAGACGAGAGTCCGGCGGCTTCTTGATTCTGAAAGCCGAGTTCGCGGGACGGACCCACAACAGACGGCCCGGCTTGCTGGCCGTGCTGAAGCGCGAATGCGTGGGCGAATTCGCGCACCGTTGAGTCGTCGCTGCGTATTCTGTCGCGCGGGGCTCCAGTCGCGCCAACTCGAGGAGAGCGCGCTGGCGACGCAGGTTCTCCTCCGAAGCAGTGAAACTCAAGCTGCGGCTGGTGTCTGCGCGGCGGCGATCAGGGTGAGACTCCAGCGACAATCAAGGTGAGACTGCGCCGATGGGGG
>NZ_JACMYP010000277.1 GCF_020889705.1 Bradyrhizobium altum
CGCGCGAGCTGGTGCAGGCGCTGCTGCCCGACACCGGCAAGGCGGTGCGGGTCGGCATCACCGGCTCGCCCGGCGTCGGCAAGTCGACCACCATCGATGCGCTCGGCATGTTCCTGATCGAGCACGGCCACAAGGTCGCGGTGCTGGCGGTCGATCCGTCCTCGGCGCGCACCGGCGGCTCGATCCTCGGCGACAAGACCCGGATGGCGCGGCTCGCCGTCTCCGACCAGGCCTTCATCCGCCCCTCGCCCTCCTCGGGCACGCTCGGCGGCGTCGCGGCGAAAACCCGCGAGGCGATGCTGTTGTGCGAGGCCGCCGGCTTCGACGTGGTGCTGGTCGAGACCGTCGGCATCGGGCAGTCCGAGACGGCGGTCTGCGACATGACCGACTTCTTCCTCGCGCTGATGCTGCCGGGCGCCGGCGACGAGCTGCAAGGCATCAAGAAGGGCCTCGTCGAGCTCGCCGACATGATCGCGATCAACAAGGCCGATGGCGACAACCTCAAGCGCGCCAACCTCGCCGCCGCCGATTATCGCAGCGCGCTGCATATCCTCGCGCCGCGCTCCGAACACTGGCATCCGCCGGTCGAGACCTATTCGGCGCTGACCGGCGCCGGGCTCGACCGGCTCTGGCAGAAGGTCCTCGACCACCGCACCGCGATGAACGCCTCGGGCGAATTCGAGGCCCGCCGCCGCGAGCAGCAGGTGAAGTGGATGTGGTCGATGCTGGAAGGCCGGATGATGGCGCGGCTGCGCTCGGACGCTGCGATCCGCGCCAGGGTCAAGAAGATGGAGACCGAGGTCGCCGGCGGCCGCATCTCGCCGGCGGTTGCCGCCGAGCAGATCGCGGAGATGCTGCATTGAGCGGCAATCTGCGCATCCTCGTGACCGGCTTCGGGCCGTTCCCGGGTGCGCCGTTCAACCCGACCATGGCGCTCGTGAAGCGGCTGACCGGGTTGCGCCGGCCGGCCTTCGACAGCGTCGTGCTGACGAGCCACATCTTCGACGTCACCTACGCAGCCGTCGATCGCGAATTGCCCGAGCTGATCGCACGACATCGCCCGCAGGCGCTGTTGATGTTCGGCCTCGCCGGCCGCACCTCGCACCTGCGGATCGAAAGCCGCGCCCGCAATGCGGTGACGACGCGCTTCCCCGATGCCGGCCGCCAGCACGCGCGCAAGGCATCGATCGAGAGCGGCGCCGATGCGCAGGTGTTCGGGCCGCACAGCGAAAAGCTGCGACGTTCCGCGCTGGCCACCGGCATCGATGCACGGATGTCGCGCGATGCCGGCAGCTATCTCTGCAACTATCTGAGCTGGCGCGCGATCGAGGCCGTCAACGGCGACAACGGCCTGCACCTCGCACAATTCGTCCATGTTCCGCCGCTCGCCCATGACGGCACGACCGCATCAGGCAAATCATCCATCACGCTGGAAGCGCTGGTCGATGCCGGCGAAGCCATGCTGCTGGAGCTGGTGAAGCTGACCCGGCAGGCCGCGCGCGCGTGAGCGATGCGGATTGCGCCGTGTCCTCAGCGGGACGCTGCGTCGTTTGAGGTCCGCCAATGCCTCAACAGCGACGCGGAAGCGGACATCGCCGGGGGACGCAGCGTTGGACCATGACCGGACATTCTTCTCATTCGATGATGCGAGGCGCGGCGGGGCGAAAGGCTGCATTCCGCACTATTGCTCAAACTGGATGCGCGCGCTTTTGGCTCCGTTCAATAGCCGTCTGAGATGAAAGCCGGCAAGTGGATCGCCAGGGCTCGTTCCGACCAATGCTGCAAACGCTGGCATCGCCGCAGCGTCTTCGGCCTCCAATTTGGCAAAGGCATCGCAATATTGCGCCGTTGCCGGCCTCTCGAATGTCGTTTCAATCAACGGCTCATAAGCCCGTAGCATTTCGCTGCGCCCGCGCAATAACAGATCGCCGATCGGCCTGCCGCGAAATTCCCTGGCGCCCTCCGCGACCGCGGCGCTGACGCAAATACGGGTACCGAGAAACTTGTTGGCGGCCTCAAGCCGCGCCGCAGTGTTGATCGTATCGCCATAGGCGGTGTAGTCGAAGAAGCGGCCGCCGCCGAAATTGCCGACCAGCGCAAGCCCGGCGTGAACGCCAATGCGGGTTACTCCGAAATTGACGCCCTTGGACTTCCAGCCCTCGCGAAATCCCTCAACCCAGGTATCGAGCGCATGTGCGCAGGCAACGGCGCGAGTCGCATAGTCCGGCTGATCGCCCGGTGCGTTGAAAAGAATCTGGATAGCGTCGCCGATGATCTTGGCGACCGTTCCCTCGTGCGCAAACACGACATCGGTCATGCCGCCGACATACTCGTTGAGCAGCGTGCCCAGCACATCGGGCGTGGCCGTTTCCACCAGCGACGTGAAGCCGGCAATATCGGTGAAGATGGTCGCGACATCGCGCCATTGCACATCCATGCCTTCGCCTGCGGCAGCAAGCCGTGAGGCGATTTGTGGAGAGAAATATCGCGAAAGCGACGCGTGAGCGCGCTCGGCCTCGAGCTGACGGCGACGCGCCTCGCGCATCGCCTCAACATGCCGGATGGTTTTGTCGATCGTCAATTCCAGATCGGCGAAGTCGATCGGCTTGGTCAGGAAATCGAACGCTCCGCGATTCATCGCGGTGCGGATGTTGCTCATGTCGCCATAAGCCGAGACGATGATCGTCGATTTCTTTTCCTCCGCCTCCTGCAGCTTCTGCAACAGCGACAGGCCATCCATTCGCGGCATGTTGATGTCGGACACGACCATGTCGACATGCGGATGATCTGCGATCGACTGCAATGCCTCCACGCCGTCATGGGCGAACACGAAGCTCACCGCGCCCTCGCGGATCTGCTTGCGGAACTTCTGCAACACAAGAGCCTCGAGGTCTGGCTCATCGTCGACGACAAGAATGGTTGCGGTCATGCGGCTTGCCCAAGACGTGCATCGATCTCGTGACGCAGCAGCGCGAAATCGATCGGTTTGGTCAACAACCCCACCGCGCCTCGCTCCATCGCCCGGCGGCGCGTGGCAGCGTCGCCATAAGCAGTGATCATGATGACTGGAACATCGGGCCGTTCCGCGCGCACCTTCGGCAGCATTTCAAGCCCGCTCATGCCGGGCATGTTGATGTCGGACAAGATCAAGATCAGCGTCGGATCCTTGATCTCGCCGGCGCGTGCCAGCGCATCAGGCGCCGAGGCGGCAAATTCCATGGAGAAACGTCCGGATTTTATGTCGCGCCGGAATTGCTGGCGGAACAGTTCTTCGACGTCAGGTTCATCGTCGACGACCAGTATGTAAACGCTCAATTGCGCTCTCCAGCCCGGGTCTTTGCCGCTGCGCGAGGCAGCGTGATGATGAACTCGGTAAATTGTCCTGGTTCGGTGTCGACCTCGATCTGGCCGCCATGCTGTTTCACGACGATGTCGTGGCTCATCGACAGACCAAGTCCGGTGCCTTCGCCTGCAGGCTTGGTGGTGAAGAAGGGATTGAACATCTTCTCTTTAACCTCCGGTGGAATCCCCGTGCCGTTGTCGCGAATCCGGATTTCAACCCTGTTGCCGAGGTTTTTCGTCGTCGCCGTAAGTGACGGCTCGAAGCCTTCGTCGCCGATCTCGCCACGCTTGGATGCCGCGTAAAACCCGTTGGAAATCAAATTCAGAAGCACCGCGTGATCTCCTGCGGGTAAAGATCGATGATTCCGGCAGATGGATCGAAGTCGCGGCTCAGCGTAATGTTGAACCCGGATTTCTCGGCCCGCGCGCCGTGGTAGGCCAGATTCAAACTCTCCTCGACAATGGCGTTGATATCAGCGGCCCGCTGTTCTCCTGCACCTTCGCGCGAGTGCAGGAGCATGTTCTTGACGATCGAATCGGCGCGCTTGCCGTGCTGCACTACCCTTTCGAGATTGCCTTTGAGCATTTGGGTGAGATCGTCGATCTCCTCTCGGGCCTTGTCGTCGATTGCGAGCGATCGAAGCAGGTCGTTGAGTTCGTCGATCAAGTCGCCGGACAGCGACGAGAAATTGTTGACGAAGTTGAGCGGGTTCTTGATCTCATGCGCGATGCCGGCCGTAAGCTGGCCGAGCGAAGCGAGCTTTTCGGTCTGCACCAGACGATCCTGCGCGGTGCGCAGCTCCTCCAGCGACAGAGAAAGCTCTTTGGTTCGCGCCTGCACCTCGTCAAATAGCCGGGCGTTCTCGATCGCGATCACGGCCTGGTCGGCAAAGGTTTGCATCAAATCGAGTTGCCCTTGCGACAGTCTGAAGCCTGGAGTGGGGTGAGTGAGGATGATGGTGCCTATGCCGGTGGCCTGGCTGACGAGCGGCACGAAGGTGATTGATCGGAAACCGCCGACCGTGCCAATACTCCGGGTGAATACAGGCGTTTCGGGCAGCAAAATATCTGGAATTTCGACGATTCGTCGCTCGATAATGGCCTTGGCCGAAGGCGAACGCTGCGGATCGAATGGGATCGGATACATGGTCCGGGCGCGTTCATGATCGAAGGTAGCAACGAGCTCCGCACTGGCATTCCAGTGCATTTGGCCCTCCTTCAGCATCGTAATCGTCGCCGAGCAGGGGGCGAACAGCGTTGCCGCACTTCTTACGATCGATTTGAATACCGGCTGCACATCATACGGCGAACTGGCGATCACCTTGAGAATATCGGCGGTCGCGGTCTGCCGCTGCAGGGATTCGCTGAGATCGTCGGTGCGCTCGCGCAACTCGCTTAGCAGGCGGGCATTTTCGATGGCAATCACCGCCTGATTGGCGAAGCTCGTCACCAAATCGATTTGCTTGTCGGAAAACGATTGGCGGGTTTGCCGAAAAATCGCAATCACGCCGACGAGCACATCTTCCTTCAGCATCGGTACGAGCAGGATCGCCTTCGCGCCGCCGAGTTCGACCAGTTCCAGGAACGGGCGGAAGCCCGTGAGGTAGGCCGGCTCCTGCCTGACGTCAACGACCTGAACGTGTCGCCGGGTCGCAATGACCCGCCCCAACGGATCTATAGGCGGCGGATAGATCACCGACTGGCGCAAGAACGTTTCCGCGAATGCCGGCGGTAGATTGATTGTGGACGTACAACGGAAGCCGCCATCTTCATTGAGAACAAACAGATTTCCGAATTGCGCGGTGCAAATATTGGTCGCGCTGGCCAGAATTGTCTGGAACACGGGATCGAGTTCGCCCGGCGAGCGGCTGATGACCTTGAGCACCTCGGAAGTCGCGGTCTGGTGCTGTAGGGATTCGCTGAGATCGTCGGTGCGCTCGCGCAATTCGCTTAGCAGGCGGGCATTCTCGATGGCAATCACCGCCTGATTGGCGAAGCTCGTCACCAACTCAATCTGCTTGTCGGAGAACGCGTGAACCGTCTGCCGGAAGATCGCGACCACGCCGACAATGTCCTTTTCCCTTAACATCGGCACGAGCAAAAGCGTTCGCGCGCCGCCGAGTTCAACCAGTTCTACGATTGGCGGGAAGGCCGTGAGATAAGCGTGCTCCTGCTTGACGTCGGTGACATGGACGAGTTGCCGGCTGGCAATCAACCGCCCTAAGGGGTCGATCGGGGGCGGGTAGATGACCGGATTGCGCAAAAAGGTTTCCGCGAAAGCCGACGGCAGGTTGAAAATTGAGGCGCAGCGGAAGCCGCCGCTTTCGTAGAGGAGCAGAAGGCCGAATTGGGCATCACAGATCGTGCTCGCGCTCGAAAGGATGGTCTGGAACACAGGATGGAGTTCACCGGGCGAACGGCTGATCACCTGCAACACCTCGGAGGTTGCGGTCTGATGCTGCAGCGATTCTTGCAAGTCGGCGGACTTCGCCTGCACTTCGTCGAACAGGCGGGCGTTCTCGATCGCGATCATCGCCTGGTCGGCAAAGGTCTGCACCAGATCGATCTGGCTTTGGGGGAACAGGCCGGGCTCGGGCCGCGTCAGCACCAGCACGCCCTCAACCTTGTGGTCCCTGAGCATTGGCACGCCCAGCGTCCCGCGAATGCTGTTCAGGGAATTCACGGGCATTTGCATTTCAGGGTCGGTGAGAACGTCGGCGATAACCTCGACCTTCCCCGATGCGATGACGCGCGAGGTGGCGGAACCGCGGCCGGCTCTTGGCGGGTTTGCCGCCCAATATTGCAGGAATTCGGGGGTGGTGCTGGACGCCGCTCTCAGCGGAAACACGTCGCCTTCACGAAGGAAGATGGACCCCCGATTGGCGCCGCACAATTTGACGGCGGACGTTATCAACGTCTTGAGAACGCTTTGGAGGTCGAAGGTCGAACGGCTGATGACCTTGAGCACGTCGGCGGTTGCGGCCTGCTGGGCAAGGGACTCGTCGAGCCTGCGTTGCAGATCAGCAATGACCCGCTTGGGAGCTTCGGCAATGTCGTCGGTCACAATGAAACTTCCAAAATGAACGGGCGAGACCCCGGGCGACACCTGGGTTTCGCTCCCGATACATCAAAGCATGGCGACCCAGCATCAGCCAAGAGGAGCCGGGCTTCAATCGACCGAAATGTCCGAACGAAATGTCCGAAAAGGATCAAAACCAGCAACGCTCTGCTCACGCATAAGGTTGCCTGCGTGACCCCCAACAGCCGACATCTGCGCCCTATCCGCATGCGCCCCAACTTTTCAACGAGCCTTGATAACTTCCGATTCTCAGAAACTAGCTTGACATGCACCCCAAATCACGTCTATGAATCCGCTGTCCCGCCCGGCAAGAGGGGCGTATCGCGATCGTCACGAACGTGCGGCGGGATGCGGTGGACGCTGATGGCGCAACTGACGAGTGCGCGTGAAGCGGACGGTGAAGTCGTGTGGTCCTGACGCCCTAGTGGTAGGTGTCTCCCCGCAAAGCGCGAAAGCGTTTTTGCGGAGACGGTGACAAGCAAGCCCAGTCTCGCCGGGGAGAGCGCGAAGTAAGTCGTAACCCATCGCGCAGGGAAAGCCGGATTGCTCCGGTTACACCTGTGGTCCTACCCCCGAGCTTTCTACCTTTTGCTCGGGGCCCATGGGTGCGATCGGCACCCGGCTTTCCCTGCGCCATCCGTTCCAGAGAGGGCGAAACGAAATCCAAAGCTCGCACGATTCATGTCGCGAGAACATGAAGCTGCGTCCTCACCACATCATCCAGTACGCCGCGGCCTCTCGGCTCAAGCACCGGCGTCTCTGGAATACTGGATCACCCGCATGCGCATGCGCGGGTGATGACAGCGTGGCGGGTGATGACACCGTGAAATCGCTGTTTGACAATCTGAATCGGCTGCACCGGGGGTTAACCCTACCGCCAACAATCGCTCCGCTGCGTCGGCGTGTTCACCATGCCGCGCTGCATTTCGCGCTACCACTCGACCCGCGAACGTCACCGCTCGCGACTATTTGCGAGGGCTGTGCCCATGGACGTCAACCGCCGCCATCTGATCGGAGCCTCCGCCGCCGGCGTCGCCGGTGCGCTTGCGATGTCGCCGGATGCGGCGCGCGCCGCGCAATCTGCCGGCTCGCTCGCCGCGACGTCACGCAATATGGCGTCCGCCCCGGCAGCCCAGACGATCAGACCCGCAATTTGCAGCGCGCGATCGACGACGCCGCGCGTGCGCAGGTGCCGCTGGCGTTCCCGCCCGGCGTCTACCGCACCAGCCTGTTGCGGCTTGCGCCCGGCAGCCAGCTGATCGGCGTCCGCGGCGCCAGCCGACTGGTGTTCAACGGCGGCGCCTCGCTGCTGGAAGGCGAAGGCGCCGGCGGCATCGTGCTGATGGGCCTGAGCTTCGACGGCGGCAACGTCCCCCTGCCGGCGCGGCGCGGCCTCATCCATTGCCTGTCCGGCCGCGACATCCGTATCACCGATTGCCAGTTCACCGGCAGCGGGGGCTCCGGCATCTGGTTCGAGCAAATGTCGGGCGACGTCAGCAACAACATCTTCACCGACATCGCGTCGACGGCGCTGGTGTCGTTCGACGCGCTCGGCCTGATGGTCGCGCGCAACACCATCAAGGGCACCAACGACAACGGCATCGAGATCCTGCGCACCGCGATCGGCGATGACGGCTCGATCGTCGCCGACAACCGCATCGAGGACGTCAAGGCCGGTCCCGGCGGCTCCGGACAGTACGGCAACGCCATCAACGCCTTCCGCGCCGGCAATGTGATCGTGCGCGGCAACCGCATCAAGAACTGCGACTTCTCGGCGGTGCGCGGCAATTCGGCCTCCAACATCCACATCACCGACAACAGTGTCAGCAATGTCCGTGAAGTCGCGCTCTATTCGGAGTTCGCGTTCGAGGCCGCGGTCATCGCCAACAACACCGTCGACGGCGCCGCGATCGGCGTCTCCGTGTGCAATTTCAACGAAGGCGGCCGCATCGCGGTGGTCCAAGGCAACATCATCCGCAACCTGCTGCCGAAGCGCCCTGTTGGCACCGACCCGAACGACGGGGCCGGCATCGGCATCTATGTCGAGGCCGACAGCGCCGTCACCGGCAACGTGATCGAGAACGCGCCGACCTTCGGCATCGTCGCCGGCTGGGGCCAGTATCTGCGCGACGTCGCGATCTCAGGCAACGTCGTGCGCAAGGCTTTCGTCGGCATCGGCGTCTCGGTGGTGCCGGGCGCCGGCACCGCGCTGATCAACAACAACATGATCTCGGAAACCCCGCGCGGCGCGGTGGTCGGGCTCGATCACGCCCGCCCGATCACGACCGACCTGTCAGTGGGCGGCGCCCAGGAATATGCGCAGCTCGTGGTCGGCACGAACGCGGTGCGGCGCTAGCTCATCACCTACAGCGCGTTGCGCAGCAGCGGATAGCGCCGCTGGATGGTGTCGAGATCGAGCACCGGCGGCGGCATGACCGGAGGGGGCATCTCCAGCGGCGGTGCGTCGGCCACAACGGGCGGCTGCTCGAGGACCTCGGCCGCCGTTTCCATCGCGGCCGCGACCGCGGTCATCGCCGCCTCCGCCAATGTCGCAGCCTCCGAGCGGCGCTCTGGCACCGACGAGATTTCGGGCGGCGGCAGTTTCGACTTGCCGCGGCCGAGCCAAGACAGATCGATCGGCGAATTGTCGAGGGAAGCTTCGCGGGTCAGCAATTCGCGCCAGATGTCGACCGCGGCCCTTGCTTCCCTGATGTTCTCGAGAAAGGCCTGCTCGCTGTGATAGCGGCGCCAGCGTCCGGTTTCGAACAGCTCGTTGAGGTGCTCCAGCCTTTGCTCGGCAAGGTTGCACCAGCGTGCAACGATCTCCTGGCCTCTGGCCACGTCGGTCCGATGTGTCATTCAACTTGCCCGCAGGGAAAGAAACGGACGCAGACGCAACCGAACCGAATCAACTGGACGCGACACTGATATTCTGTGGAAAAGGTAAATAAAGTCTAACTAAATTCTTAATCGCGGACAGGCGATGAAGGAAGTCCGCTCGACTACGGAGTTTCTTGCCCGAACCATCGTCAGGTCATCGACTTGCATGGTGGCGATGTGTGCCGCTCCCGAACGCTGCGCAGCCGAACGATCCACAGCAAACAGCCGCAGCCATCGCGCGCATCCCGCCGCGATCACGCAGCGTGACCGCGTCCGGCCAGTCCGTCATACGAGGTAGCCCCCAAAATGAAAGACCCGTCCGGGGGGACAACCGGACGGGTCAAAGCCATATGGGCGCTTGGGGTGGATGGGCGCTCGCGCCTGATACAGCCGGGGAGGGATAAACCGCTCCCACACACATAAGTCGTGAGAGGACGGCGGACGTTCAAATCGCCGGCGATTTTTTTAACCTTTTCGTCGCCCGGTTCCATCGCACCGTTGCCGGCGCTCGGCACCGGAAATCACTGCGCAGCACGGTGATTTGCCGCGGAATCGTCCGCTGCGATCGACGGCGCGGGTTCATTCAACGTGCGGCTCACGGAAGTGTTATTGCCGTCCGCTGCCTGTGCGGGCTGCGACGGTTTGTCCACGGTGGCCGCGACGGGTGCATTGGCGGCCGCCATCACCGCAGCAAGCGCGTCCGCCTCCCCCGCCCCGAACAGATCGTCACGCCCGGGTGTCCCGAGATCGCGGGCCGTGCCGGTCAGGACCTTCCGTACCTCGGCGGGCTTCAATGCCGGACTGCGCTCCAGCACCAGTGCCGCGATGCCGCTGACGAACGCGGCCGAAAAGGAGGTGCCCGACATCAGCTGATATTTGCCGTCCGGCACCGGCTCGAGGAGATCGGCGCCCGGCGCTGCCAACGCGATGTAGCTGCCGCGGTTCGAGGCCGCCATCAGCCGCTCGCCGGCATCGATGCCGCCGACCGCGATCACATCGGGATTGGCGGCCGGATACAGCGGCGGCGATTTCGCCCCGGCATTGCCGGCCGCGGCAACAAGCACGACGTCCCTCGCCGCGGCGGCGGCTACGGCGCGCGCGACAAGTGCGTCCTGCGGTCCGGCAAAGCTCATGTTCACGATCTGCGCGCCGTGCGCCACCGCGTAATCGAGGCTCCTGAGGATCACATAGGAGGTGCTCTCGGCGCCGCCGGCGGCCGCACCGAAGGCGCGGATCGCCAGGATCCGCACTTCCGGCGCACTCCCCGTCAGCCTGACGCGCGCCGCGATCACCCCGGCGACGGCGGTGCCGTGGGCATGTGGGCCATCCTTGCTGCCGAGCGCATCGAATGTATCCGCGACCGTGTTGGCCAGTTCCGGATGGTCGGCATCAATGCCGGAGTCGATGACGGCGATGGTGACGTTCATCCCACGCGCCAGCCTGTGCGCCTCGGGCAGATGCAGCTGGGTCTGGGCGTATTGCGCCGGATCACTGCCGCCCGCTGCCGGCTTCTGGTCCTGCAGCGCGTAACGGTAGTTCGGCTGCACGGAGCGGACGCTGCTGTCGCTTGCGAGGTCGCGGGCCACCGCGTCGGCGGAGCGATTGCCGGCCGTGCGGAACAGGCCGATCGCAGCGTCCAGCAGCGGGATGTTCTGCGAGGCGATCCGCCTCAGGCCATGGCGACGCGCCAGCGCGTCGGTCTGGGTCTCGGTCAATGCGCCGTCGATCTCCGCCACGAGCTCGTTCGGCACGGTTCGCGTGGCCGCAACGTCCTGCGCGCGGCTGCTGCCGCCACCGCCGGCCCTGCCCTTCCTCGCAGCGCCCTTGCCGCCACCGTTCACGGAGACCGGCCGGCTGGAGCATTGGCGCGTGCCGTCATCGCAATCGGCGGAGAGACGGGGGGCGTCACGCGCACGGGGCGGCGGCATGCTCGATCGCGGTC
>NZ_JACMYP010000278.1 GCF_020889705.1 Bradyrhizobium altum
ACCACCGTCGCCGGAGATGGCGGCACAGACTTTTGAGGACTGGCTATCAAGTGCATCCCAAGGCCATCCACATCTGGCTGCTCCAACCATCATACTGGACCAAGAGCGCTTACGTTGCTGCCGCCGACTCGGCAGACGTCATAATTTTATTTTCCGGAGTGGCAATTTTCAGTCTCAACCGAGGAAGTTCCGGACGTGGTCCAGTTGTGCATTGGCCGTCCAATGCCTCATGACAGACTAGAGCGAGCGGTCCACCGTGGCGGCGACTGTCGTTACCAATCGCTTCTCCTCCAACAAGCGCCCAGCTGATTGAGGGAGGAATCGATGTTGGTCGCTGTTGTCGGAGCCGGGATTATGGGCGCGTCGCTAGCGCTTCATCTCGCCGGGAACGAATTGACGGTATTGCTGTTTGATGGTGCCGTCCCCGGCTCTGGAGCGACCGGATCAAGTTTCGCGTGTTTAAGCTTCTTCGCCGGGGCGACGCCGGACTACATGCAATTCAGGTCCGAAGCCCTTGACTACCACGTGGAACTTGCACGCCAGAATTGGTCTGGCAGACACCATCAGAGCGACGGGAACATTACGTTGGTCAACCGACTCTACTCAAGTTAAAAAACTGCTTCAGGCCGCCGGCGTGGCCGAGGGATTAGGAAGGCGCGTTGAGTACCTTTCACGAATTGATGCATTGAACCTCGAGCCCAATCTTTAGACTCCCTTCTTCATAGAAGAGAGATAGTGGTAATGGGCCTTTTCAAATCATCGGACAAAGAAAACCGGTGCAGCGCGATATTGACGCCGTAACCGCAAACCGCGATCGCCTGTCGGCGACGCTCACTGAAGCAGAACAGGCTACGGCGCGCCATACTGCTTCGGCGAAGCGAGCCGCGCTCACCGGCGATGAGACCGAACTCGATCGCTCGGAAGCGTCGTTGCGCGTGGCACAGGATCGCACTGCCTCGCTGAAGGCCGCTATCGGCGAAGTGGATCAGAAGTTGGCGAACCTTGAACACACCAAGGTTGAGCTCGCAGATCGTAAGCTGCGTGCGCAGACGGCTGCCGAGATCGAGCTCGTGGTCCGTGAGATGGCTGAGGCCAGTGCGGCATTCGATGCAGCCGCTGCTCGGCTTTTCGAAAGCACGACACGCGCTCTTCCATGTCTCTGGGAGGTTCGCGGTCTCGATGACTTCGTGAATGTGGCTCTGGCTCAAGTGCCCCGGTCCGTCGAGTTGGTCGGCACGATGCTTCGGGCGTACGCCGATGCGGTGATCGCGGGTAACGCACCGGCCACGCTGCCGCGCCCTGACCAGGCGTCGGCTCAGGTGCCCGCGCCTGCCCAACCGCCCGCCCTCACTTCACCTATCGTCCGGTCACGGAGGGAAAGCCGACCTTCAGAGGCGCCGTCGCGAGCTCAGTGCTGTAGTCACTGACGAAGGGGCTATCTACATGAAGAGGAAATTCGCACCGCCTGGTGCAGAACCGCACCGAATCTTACGAAGAACAGATGGCTGGTGCGGCGATCAGGCTGATATGCCGAACTCGGTCGCGCGAGAGATTGCGTCTGCGTTGCCGGCTCTGAAAGGCCGTACGGAGATTGATCGTATTCGCGCTCGAATGACGGCGCGCCAGATGATTTTCTATCGCAAGAAGAAGATAGTTGCTGAGTGGCGAAAGCGATTTGGTCTTCGCACTCGATGATTGCGGGTGCTGATGGGTTAGGACTTGGATCGGAGGCGCGGCGGATGTACCCGCGTCCTCCGATCTCGAATGGCTCCGGCACAACAGTGCTGGGGCCATTTTCTTGGCCGCCCCGCTATCGTCCTCGCAAGGGCTGCCGATGGAGTGCTAGCTTCTGGTTAGTTCTACAACTTTTGCTCTAGCGACCTAATAGGCTCTTTGTGCTTCGATACCCTCCGGCCGAATGAACCGATGATGGGGCATTCCTTGGGCGGAGAGCGCGTCGAACGGCGACTAGCAGCAGTCCTGGCGGCAGATATCGCCGGGTATAGCCGTTTGATGGGAGCCGACGAGGAAGGAGCGCTCGCCAGGCTGAAGGCCCTTAGAAGGGCCGTGGTCGATCCCGGCATCACGTCCCATCGAGGCCACATCGTCAAGACGACTGGTGACGGCATGCTTGTTGAGGTCGTAAGCGCTGTCGATGCCACACGCTGCGCAGTCGAGGTTCAACGTGCCATGGTCGAGCAGAACGCCTCGATGCCGAAGGATCAGGTAATCCAATTCCGGATTGGTATTCATGTCGGCGACATCATTGGCGATGATGACGATATATTCGGCGACGGCGTAAATATTGCAGCTCGATTGGAGGGCATTTTGGAGCCGGGCGGCATTTGCATTTCCAATGATGCCTATCGGCAGGTCCGCGGCAAAGTCGAGCTTGCCTGCGATGACGTAGGTTTGCAGGTTCTAAAGAATATTGCTGAGCCCTTGCACGCGTGGCGAATTAGCCCTCCTGGATCAGTGATGGCACCAGCGCATTCGACTGCCCGTCCACAAGGCGCTTCAGCTTTCGGACAAGCCATCCATAGCAGTGCTGCCCTTTCAGAATATGTCTGGCGACCCTGAGCAGGACTACTTCGCTGAGCGCGCATTGAGAGGCATCGCCTTGGGAAGGCGCAACTGGACCTTCGCTGGTAGCCAGCGTGGCGCCGACCGTGCCGCCATCATGCTGATGATGATCACGACCTGTCGCCTCAACGACGTCGATCCCAAGGCCTGGCTCGCCGAGATCCTCGCCCGTATCGCCGATCTTCCCGCGTCGCGCCTGCACGAACTACTGCCCTGTTGGGATGGACGGCCTCCCAACGGCATCGCAATGTGCCAGAGTGAGTTCGTTGAAATTCTCAATCGAGGGAAACCGTCCGTGGAAAAGATTATCCGAATTGGCATGGATACGTCAAAGAGCGTTTTCCAGTTGCATGGCGTGAACGCAGCTGAGAAACCGATCCTGCGCAAGAAGCTCTCGCGTCGAGAGATGGTAAAGTTTTTCGAGAAGGCGGCGCCTACTACCGTTGCTCTCGAAGCCTGCGGTGGGGCTCACCACTGGGCAAGACTATTAACTTCCTTTGGGCACGAAGTGAAATTGATCGCGCCTCAGCTGGCCAAGCCGTATGTGAAGCGCGGCAAGAATGACGCGGCGGATGCAGAGGCCCTGTGCGAGGCGATGAGCCGACCCACCATGCGGTTCGTTCCAGTGAAAACCGCAGATCAGCAGGCAGCGCTGACGTTAGTTGGAATGCGAGAGAGGCTTATCCGCAATCGGACAGAGATGGCCAATGCCATTCGCGGCTTTGCCATGGAATTTGGTATCGTCGCGGCCAGGGGCATGTGCAGGATCGAACCGCTATTGGAGCGATTAGCGAATGATCAATCGCTGCCGGAGCTTGCTCGGGAGCTTTTTGCCATGCATGGTGATGAATATCGTGATCTGCTGTCGCAAATCAGGTCGGTCGAGAAAAAGCTAATGGAACTTCACCGCGCCGATGAATGCAGCAAGCGTCTTGCGAAAATTCCCGGTGTCGGTCCTGTTGGTGCGTCACTCTTGATGATGAAGACACCAGACCCTCGCATGTTTAAGTCTGGCCGCGATTTTGCCGCTTGGATAGGGCTCACACCCAAAGATCATTCGACGGCCGGCAAGGTCAGGCTTGGGGTCATCACACGTGCCGGCGACGAAATGTTGAGGAGCACATTGGTGGTCGGCGCGACCGCTCTTCTTCAGCATGTAAGAGCAGGTCGAAGCAGACATGCCTCCCGATGGCTTACCGACCTGCTGCAACGAAAAAGCCCCAAACTTGTCGCCGTGGCGCTTGCCAACAAGATCGCCCGCGTTGCCTGGAAGCTCATGGTGAGCGGTGAAACGTACCGGCGAATGGAGGAACAGCCAAAGGCTATATAGAGGATTGGCGACCACGGTGAGAACAGAAGCTACCGTGTTGCGCTGATGCTGTGAACTTGCATGAGAAGAGCAGATGGTGCGATCGATCGATCCAAAACTCGTGACACTCCGTCATTCCCAGTGGCCCTCCGAGGTCGCTGCCTTGTTAGGAACACGCGTTGCGGAACCCATCTTGGCCAGCGGTCATGTGCGACCGCATGCAAAGGCCGGACATATGGAGGCAAGCGATCCGTCAAATCACTGAACAATATCTTGCAAGGAGGGAGCCGTCCACATATGGGAATGGAAGCTCCTGCGCCAAGCCGATAAGCCCGCCGGTCAGCAGGCCGCCTGACCGTCACCCAACCGATCATAGAGCTCACTGTGCCCGCGCGCATGCGTCAATCAGGCGGTCTTCGTCGTACTTCGTCGTCTTACGATTACCCACATTTTTGAGTCAGAGTCTCGCTCCGGTTGCGATATCGATGAATCGCGATAGTCCGCGCCACATGATCAGATTCCCTGGTGGCGGATCGTTGGCGCGGGCGAGATAGCCGCCGAGCCTGGCGATCTTGATGAGATAATCCGCAATGACTTCGCGAGTGACAATCTTGAACTCGTCGCCCGTTCGCGGATGAAAGCCGAGGCCGTCGTAGAACTTATATTGGCCGCTTTCGCTTCGCCAATACCAAACCTTCGGAGCACCCGCGGTTGGTTCGAAGAAGCCGAACTTCTCTGGATCGTCTATCCGCAGAGGCGCTCGACGGACGACCTTGGCGGTTTGCTGGTTCCATGCTTGAACGACATCTGGGCTGACGGGCGTCAGCTCTCCTCCCGTTTGCGGATGGAAGCCCATAAGATCGAACAATTCGATCTGACTACGACCATTTTTGAAGTACCAAACAACCGGCTCACCCGTTGTCGGATCAAAGAAAGTCGGATTGGTCGAGGTGATTATCTTTGGCCTATGGCCGCTTCTGTATTGTTCAATCTTTTCGACTATTTGAGGTGTGAGGGGGCGACATTCGCGTCCTGTCTCGGGATCAATCCCGACACGGTTCAATGTCATAATGGTGGTGCGGGTCATTACGTAGCATTTCTCCGCTACGCCGTTCTTCCGAAAGTTCGCGTCAATGCGCCCAAGCAAGAGCGAATGTCCGATCACAAGTGCGAGGAAACCCCCGTAACCGATCCGGCGCTTCTGCTTAGAGAGTGAGAACCGCGACATTGAACCGGCCTGCCGTTTGCGTTACGGCGCTGCGCGCCTTTTCGATTGCGTTCACTTCTAGCCCCCGCGCCCGTATTATTACGGGTGCAAAAATTAATGTTCAACCGAGGATCTACGATAGGAGGTCAACCTCTGGATTGTCAAAAATCCCGCTGGCTAGCTCGTCTTCTTGCGACGAGAGGGCCAATCCCGGGGAAGGCTTTCCCAAACATGGCGAGACGAGCGCTTCTTTAATCTGCGGGTCGAAAGTCTGCCATCCGGTTTAGCCCGGGTACGCGTCTCGGCGTACTCGACAAAGCGGATGGCCGGATCGCTCTCTAGTTGGCAAATGCCTCGAGATTGCTTGCCAAAAAAGCCGTGGGGACACTATTGGGACACTAATTAGCCAACCGTTGACTTATAAAGTAAAATTTCGCGCCACCCTCTCCCACAAGGAGGGAAGCGAAATCTCCAAGAGGGCGCAGCCGGCCTAGCAAAGGACATGCAATCGTCCCTCGGGCTCCGCGCCGGCGGCTTCAGTTTCCATGGCATCGGCGGACAGCCGCATAAGATTCCCGTGCGCTGCCATGTAGCCGTGCCCTTCGGAGATGCCGAAACCGAGCCCGTCATCAAAGTGGATCGTGGCGTGGCGCAAGCCACTCCAGTCCGCCCCGATGAAGTGCGCCGAAGTTCCAACACACCCTTCTGGCCGCGTGTTCTTGCGACGACGTCGGTTGGACAGGAGGGGCTGGATTTTCACACATGGTGCTCGCATGTCGTTCATTGGGATCTCTCCTCCAATCCGCTCGACCTTGAGCAACGTGAAGGTCGCGTCCAGCGCTACGCGGGCCTGTCGGTCAGGCGAAGGCTGTCCGCGGAATTGCGCGACGAAGTCTAGAAAGATCCCGCCCTGGCCGACGGCTCGCCGTGGCGTTCCGTACAAAGACATGCGGAGCGTTTCGTCGATGCCAGCGGCCTTCGTCCTTGGTGGGTGCTCGACGGAGCTGAAATCCGCCGCCACGTCTTCGAGCGCCCCTTTGGGCGGGACATTGCGCGGTTCGCCCAACTTCGCGAGCAGCGAATGATCTATCGGCTGACCCTTGGACAGCCCAATCAGGAGGATTTCATCGACGTGTTGTCACGCGGGGGCGAGGCGACCCGCACGCTTTTGCAGCCACTCATCCTTGATTTGTCCGCGATGGGTCTTCGAACGAAGGCAATCCATGCCTCGGGTATTGATCAGAGCCCGATATCGATCGCCCGTCCTCCGGTCAGGAAGGGCGAAGATATGTCTGCGCGGCCACAGCCGGCCGAGGAGACGACCGTCGATCGAGCGATGCCTGACCGCACCGCTCAAACGTTTTAATGTTCCCGCGATGCGGCGATCGCCAGCGGGCTACCGCCGCCATTACAAGCGGAAGCCTGTCTTTATCAGTTGGCCGCGGCAAAAATTAATGCGCTGCTTCGAGGCGTCTTACAACGCTGTTTCCCGAACTTGGATGGAGTGCTGGCGTGAAGCGGAAGTTTGAAAGATTAGCCGCAGGTAGGACAGGGCATAGATCAAAGCCCCGACGCCGAAAAGTAACCACAAAATGGGCTGCCAAAACGGCACGTAGGTGAGATTTCCGTCGTAACGATAGGCCGTCTTGAAAACGTTCGGAAGACCATTCGCGGGCCAGAAATGTGCCCACACGCCAATCTCCTGCTTGCAATTCTCAGGACAGTTGAAGTTGCCATCGACCGTGAAGTAAAAATTGCCGTGCAGAAATGTCCCTTCGAGGATGCCAAGACCGATAAGGGGCAGCGCGACGAATAAGATCAGAGACCAGATCGCGACCATGCGGGCCCTATCCGATATCAGTCCGAGATCGGATTTGGTGACCACCCTATCGAACCAGGCCCCGCCCGTATGCCGCCTCGCAAAGGCCTTGGCCCACCACAAGGACCAGACACAGAGCGTAGCAACGACGGGAACACCGAGAAGAGCGACAGCATGAGCGTTGAGCGAAGACCAATCCAGACCAAGGATTTCGAGAATCTTGCCCGCTCCGGACTTCGCGCCGCGTGTCAGAAGAAATAGTGCAACGGTGCCTGAAAGCGTAAGCCGCGACGCCTTGCCCCACTGTTCGCGGAGCATTTCGTCCGGGCTTTTTTTATCGGCCATTGTAATCAAGCCCCCCTAGAAGCCCAGAGCTTTCCCGAGCTTCCTTATTTCATTGTTCGGGCCTGGCCCGTGCACAATATCGTGTGCGGCATTGTCGAGGGTTTTCCTAATTTCGTTGTTCGGTCCGGGCCCATGCTCGAGATCGTGGAGCGCATTCGTAAAGGCCTGGACGATCTCATTGTTCTTACCGAACTCCGCGCCTCCGAACAGAACTTTCATATCCGGATCGACCGATGGGCATGCTGAGGCTGCGCGTGCTGCTGCCTTGACGCTGTCAGCCAGTACGCGACGTTGAGTTATGATTTCCGGCGGCAGCTCTGCCTTGTCGACCGAGTTCATGTCGAGCTTGGCACTCACGATGTAGCCGTTTTGGGTGGCCGTCGCGTCCGTTAGATGGACCACATATTCGATCGCCTTGTGGGCCGGAGTGACCGTGATGCCATGGTCGTCCGGCTTCGGACTTCTGAGACCGGCACGGCGAGGGAGATCGTCCATAACGAGATTGGGTTCGCCGAGTGTCGGCGGGACCGGCATAGTCCATCGCACTCCAACTTTGACGAGATCGACTTTGACAGGCCCCATCTCGAGTCGTCCATCCGTGGTCACGTCCGCAGTCAACGTATCGCAAGGCATCGTAGCGCCGAGTGACAGAACTGGATGCCCGTCCACGTTCTTGTTAGTCAGCTCGACCGTGCCCGCTACATGCTTTCCGGTTCCTCCCTCCAACCCGAGGACGGTCCCCATGTTCACCACTGGTTTGACATGCGCGTGAACCTTGGCGTGCAAATCCATGCGCAAATCGGTAGCAAGCGCCACACCTTTGCCTGGCATCCACACCGCACTCGGCGGCCCGACGTTCATCGTCGCATTGATATCGGTGGCATCGGGCAGTTCGAGCAGGATGGTCTCGTTGTCCACGAGGTGCCCCGTTACGCTGGTTGAGTGGACAACGACAGTCCGGTTCACTTGGGGGAGCGTGCTCAGTTTACTGATAAAACCAACCAAAGCCTTTCCGCTAAGGAAAAAGGCGAAATCGCTTTTTTGCTCCCAGTCTTTGGTTGCGCCTGAGACCTGCTCCCGCAACGTAGCGATCCGTGTTTCAAGTTCTGCAGGCTGAAGATCAGGAACGGCAGGCGGGGTCACGGGAGCCTGACCGGGGGCTGAGGTGGCGGCCAGAAGCCATACACCCGAGTGTAGAAACACGGGCGCAGAAAACGAGAAGCGCTGCTCCAGGACTTTGCCGGGCAAGCTCACACTGAGCACAACGGTACCGTCGGGGGCCTTGATGGTCGTATCGCTTTTGAACCCTGTGTTGAAGCTGATGCGGTCTTCGAACGGGACCGCGACGGTAAGATGATTGTCGAGAGCGATCATCAGGCCGGAAGAGATCGCCTCCGATAGGAAATTCCGGCCACGAATGTCGAGGAAACCCCAATTGAACTGCGGCTCCGCCTTCGTGACGCCAACTGCGAATTCCGCCGTCGCAGCCGGCCTGTCGTCGGCTTGGGGCGCAATGCCGCGAAACGAAATATTACCTTCCAGTCTCAGATTCACCGCGCGACCGCGCTGTGTGCTTGCGACCTTTATGTCGACGATAGCTCCCGTGAGCCCAAGGCCGGGCTGGACTCGCGCATTTTCCACCGTAACCACCAGATCGCCGAGTTTGGATTTGATTGGACTGATCGTCGTGCCGGCGAGTTGCTTGAGCGCCTTGTCGATGACTGCATTTGAGAAAAATACCGCTGTGTCGGCATCTTGCGGCTGATGCGTCTGGGCGAGCGTTTGATCGGTAAGCGTCAGAGCTACCCAGTCCGCCGCCGCTCGCTCGTGAATGACGTAGTCGCGCCTGTAGGTACCCCAGCTGGCAGCGACAGCGACAAGCGCGACGATAAGCAGGCCTGCAAGCAGACGTCCGGCACGCATCATTTCTCTCCGCGGACTGTTTATCGTTCCTCACCGTCCAGCACCAAGCTAACCGCTAATTGCGACATCACAATATCGGAAGTTGCGGAGAAACGCCTGACGATTTCAACGAAATACGGAAAGCGCGCCGACCGACCTGCCCGCTGATCAAACCCGCGTGGGGCGGGCGTCCAAGCGATGATGGTCCGTCAGCACGTTGAGTCCGCTTGGGGTCATTCGCGACAGGGCCGGGCCAGCAGCAAGTCCGGCGATGTCCGTTATGCCGCCAAGCGGAAGTAAATTCAGAGCATTAGGTAGTGGTCGCCGCCGACGAACATGGGCACACCAACGAAGGCGTCCCATGCGAATGCCTGCCCGCGCAACCTCGCAAACTCACGCTGATATCGGATTGACCGCCCAAATCGTCAGCGTCATCGAGGGTCGCCGACCTCTGCCCAATAGAGGCGCTCCTGCTCGGCCTTCAGGTCTTCGAGAGATACAGGGATCGGATCGAGGTCGACATTGTACATCGGCAATGGCCAGTGCCGATACAGTGTATTGACATGATCCTGAGCCGCGGATTCGTCCGGCAAACTTTCGGCAATCAGTCGAGCCACAAGTTGCTCGGTTAGACGTTCCGCGTCTTGCAGCGTCTCCTTTTCCTGAAACTCAAGCTGCCCCCAAACCTCTGATGTGGCTTGAATCCCCTCTACCGTGAATATTCCGCAGGCGGCCATCGCGTCGACAACCTGCACAACGGACGGCATGCGCGACGGGTAGTCGCTTGGGTGGACGAGGGGTGCATTCCAGACCGGCGTGCCATCCTCGTAGGCCTCGACGTCCGCGTAGAGCTTGCTCTCTCGCTGATAGATGGCGGAGTTCGGCATGATGAACTCGCCCATAGTCCCTTCGAGATCATGGGCCTTGCGCAGCGGCTCGACGGCTTTACGGAGGTCCGCGACATCAATGGACCACCAGTCGGACAGCTGGGCGTAAATCAGCCGTTCGCGGTGCCCGTAAAACCTGCCAACCAATTTGTTCACCTTGCCGGCGAGCCGCTTCTCAGGGTAGCGGACGATATCGAGCAGGATGAGAATCTTCGCCGCCTCCTCTTTAGCGAATCCCGCAAGCACCTCGGCTTCTCGCGGCTTTTCTCGCAGTTCAGCAGACGCGGACCAAAATCCCCTCGCGCTGGCGTGGATAATCGGAATCCCTTCTGCGATGAAAGCAAGCCGATCGGTGGCCGACATTTGGCAAATGCGGCTAGCCTGTCTCTGTCCAATCTGCAGCTTTTTCATCATCGTCCTGGTCTTCGTCATGTGCCGGCAGGGAATCCGGAAACTCACCCGCCAACACTTTATCTTTACTGAGCAGGCCGGCGTCCTCCAGCGCTTCCATATCCGGAAGATCGCGCAGCGTCTCCAAGCCGAAGTGTGACAGGAAGGCCCTGGTCGTCACGTAGGTGTAGGGCGCGCCGGGTTGCGGGCTGCGCGCGCCGCTCGCGATGAACCTCAATCCGCGCAGACGCCCGATAGTATCGCGGCTGACCTCCTTGCCGAAGAAGGATGACAATTCGCTGCGATTGATCGGCTGGTAATAGGCGATGCAGGCGAGGATCAGCGCTTCGGTCTGCGACAACGCCTTGTCGCCGCCGGCAGCCCGGATCGCCTCGGCGAAGTTTTTCCTGGCGCGGTGCTGCCAGCCGCCCGCGACGGAGACGAGCTCGTAAGGCCGGCCGCGCAGCTCGTCGCGGATGTCGTCGATGACGAGATCGAGGTTGCAACCGCGGCCAACGACGCGCGTCAGGACCTCGCGCGTCACCGGCTCGGGCGAGGCGAAGATGACGGCCTCGACCCGGCCCATCCATTCGCGCCAGCGCAGCTCCGGCGGCAGGTCGGCCAATTCAGTGTCGAGATCCGCTTTCGGCCGCGCGCGCCGCCCCATGTCAGAGACCGTAGAGTCGGAAGGTCGGCCGGCCGGTGAGCTCGCGCACCGCGCCGAGCGACACCAGTCGCTCGAACAGGCGCCGTGTGCTGCGATCGCTCGCCGTCT
>NZ_JACMYP010000279.1 GCF_020889705.1 Bradyrhizobium altum
AAGATAACTCCCATGACAGCAGCTGCAGCGTAACGCTCCGCCGCGGAGATGGCGGACTCTACAAGGAGGCCAACATATGAAGACATGTCTTGTCGTCGACGATTCCGGTGTGGTGCGAAAGATCGCACGCCGCATCCTCGAAGGCATGGAATTCACCGTCATCGAAGCCGAGGACGGCGCGGTCGCGCTCGAAGCCTGCAAGCAGGCGCTGCCCGACGCGGTGCTGCTCGACTGGAACATGCCCGTGATGGACGGCTTCGAATTCCTCGTGCAGCTGCGCCGCATGGCGGGCGGTGACGTGCCGAAGGTGGTGTTCTGCACCACCGAGAACGGCATCGACCACATCTCGCGGGCGCTGCATGCTGGTGCCAACGAGTACATCATGAAGCCGTTCGACAAGGACATCGTGATCGCGAAATTCCAGGAAGTGGGTCTGCTGGCGCTCGATGCGTCGGCCGAAGCCTAATACCCACCCAGTTTCACCCTTTGCCTTTGCGAGGCTCCCGTGACGCCCCCCGACTACGAGTATCTGCGTAAGCTCCTGAAGGACCATTCCGGTCTCGATCTGTCCGCGGACAAGCAATATCTGATCGAGAGCCGCCTGCTGCCGCTGGCCCGCAAATGCGGCCTGTCCGGCATCCCCGACCTGATCGCCAAGATCAGGGCCGGCTCATCGACGCACACCGTCCAGGTGGTCGAGGCCATGACCACCAACGAGACGTTCTTCTTCCGCGACAAGGTGCCGTTCGATCATTTCCGCGACACCATCATGCCCGAGGTCCTGAAGGCGCGTGCCGCCCGCCGCAGCATTCGGCTCTGGTGCGCCGCCGGCTCGACCGGCCAGGAGCCCTATTCGCTGGCGATGTGCCTCAAGGAGATGGGCGCCGCGCTTGCCGGATGGCGGGTCGAGATCACAGCGACCGATCTGTCGCAGGAGGTGCTGGAGAAGTCGAAGGCCGGCATCTACAGCCAGTTCGAGGTGCAGCGCGGGCTGCCGATCCAGCTGCTGGTCAAGTATTTCAAGCAGTCGGGTGAATACTGGCAGATCAATCCCGAGTTGCGCGCGATGGTCAAGCACCGTCAGCTCAATTTGCTGCACGATTTCTCCCAGCTCGGCACGTTCGATGTGATCTTCTGCCGCAACGTGCTGATCTATTTCGATCAGGACACCAAGATCAACATCTTCAACCGCCTGGCCCGGTTGATGGAGGCCGACGGCTTCCTGGTGCTCGGCGCCGCCGAAACCGTGGTTGGCCTGACCGACACGTTCAAGCCGATTCCCGAGCGGCGTGGCCTGTACCGGCCGAGCGGGGTGCGGGCGGCGCTTGCGATGCCGAGGCCTGCCATGGCGGTCGGATATTGAGCGATGACGGAGGACGGCAAATCCATTGAGCGTGTCACGTTCAGCCGGGGCGTCGATGTCTGCATCATGGCCATCGACGGCACTTGGCGGCGCGACTGCCAGCTCAATGCCATCTCCGACAATGACGCGGCGTTGACCGTCGAGGGTTCCATTCAGGGGCTCAACCTGAAGGAGTTCTTCCTCCTGCTGTCGTCGACCGGGCTCGCCTATCGCCGCTGCGAGCTGGTCCGCGTCAACGGTACCGAAATGGACATCAGCTTCCTCAAGGGCAAGCCGAGCAAGCGGCGGTCGGACTCCGACGAAGAGCGGGCCAGAGCCTGACGTAACGAGGGCCTGACCTCAAGAAGGCCTGACCCGGCTGGATGGTCGTGCCTGCCGCCAATCCGAATGTGGAACGGATCGCTGCCTCGAGGGTTGGGGCGTCGTCGGCACAATCTGCGTGATGGCGCCGAATTCGGTGGCGGCCGGTCCGGCTGGTCAGTTCAGCAAGCGCGCCGGGGCCTCTGGATCGCACAGCCGATCGAGCGCCGTGCCGAGGCCGGCGTCGCGGGCCTTCAGGGCCGTGGATGCCACGGCATAGCGCGGGGTGACGTCGTCAAGCACGAAGATGTCGGCGGCAGCATCCCGCTCGGCCAGAAATGCCTCGCGCGCGATCGCCGCCTCGGTCAGCCGCAGGCTCGCCTGGACATGGCCGATCAGCGCGACCAAGTCCGTCACGATCAGGCTGTAGGGATCGCTGCCCTCGTCCAGGCACACCGCAACGCCGTCCGCCGCTGCATTTTCCATGCATGTTTCTCCACTGCCCCCACTTTTAGGGACCGCGGTGCTACTTGTGCGTTAAGCGGACGTCCCGTACAAATACGGGTCCATTGATCGAGATGGTCGAGTTACTTCTTGTGCAGTCTGGGCAGCACGCTTCACCACTGATGGACGAGACATATGGTTGAGAATGGCGCTCCTCGCGGGGAAATCTTTGTAGTCGACGACGACCCCGCCGTTCGCGAGACGCTTTCCGTGGTCCTGTCGACCGCCGGCTACAGGGTGATCTGCTTTGCGGACGGCGCCGCGCTGCTCGCGGTGGCGCGCAGCCGGACGCCGGCCTGCATCCTGCTCGACGTGCATATCCCGGGCAAATCCGGCCTCGACATCCTGAAGGAGCTGCACGGCGAGGATTATCCGGCGCCGATCTTCATGATCTCCGGCCAGGGCGACATCACGATGGCGGTCAGCGCCATCAAGAACGGCGCGCTCGATTTCATCGAGAAGCCGTTCCGCGGCAACGAGATCGTCAGCCGCCTCAATGAGGCGATCGACGCCTATACCAGGCGCCAGGCCGAGACCTCGGCGTCGCGCATCGCCTCGCTGCACTTTCCGGGGCGCGAGCCGCTGACCCGCCGCGAACGCGAGGTGCTCGAGCAGTTCACCGCGGGCGCCTCCAACAAGGAGGCCGGGCGTCACCTCGGGATCAGCCCGCGCACGATCGAGGATCACCGCGCCAACATCATGAAGAAGCTCGGTGCGCGCAACGCCGCCGACCTCGTCCGCATCGTGATGACGGCGCAGCAAAAGTAAGCCAGAGTCCGCGAAGCCCGGTTTACGCTCCGATTGCCGCATCGCGGGGTTTGTGCGCCGCACGCCCGGCACACCGGCGGCGAACGGCACGTCTACGCCGCGCGCGGGACGACACGTCCGGAAATCCTGTATATGCGTGGCGCAGGGCATGCGTGCCGAGACCCGCGCGCGTGCGAGCAATGTCGAGACACGCGATATCGTAACACGCAATATCGAAGCATATGGCGCATCCAAGATGACCAAGAAGAACAAGACCCCGGATCAATTGCGCAGCGCGCGCTGGTTTGCGCCCGACGATTTGCGCGCCTTCGGCCATCGCTCGCGCGCGATGCAGATGGGCTACGCGCCGGAGGAATGGCGCGACCGGCCGGTGATCGCGATCATCAACACCTGGTCGGACGCGCAGCCCTGCCACATGCACTTCAAGAGCCGGGTCGACGACGTCAAGCGCGGCGTGCTGATGGCCGGCGGCTTTCCGCTCGAGCTGCCGGCGCTGTCGCTGTCGGAATCGCTTCTGAAACCGACCACGATGCTCTATCGCAACATGCTCGCGATGGATGCCGAGGAGCTGCTGCGCGGCCATCCGGTCGACGGCGTGGTGCTGATGGGCGGCTGCGATAAGACCACGCCCGGCCTGCTGTTAGGGGCCACCAGCATGAACCTGCCGGCGATCTATCTGCCGGCCGGGCCGATGCTGCGCGGCAACTGGAAGGGCAAGACGCTGGGCTCCGGCTCGGATGCCTGGAAATACTGGGACGAGCGCCGCGCCGGCAAGATCTCCGACAAGGACTGGGTCGACATGGAGGCCGGCATCGCCCGCAGCTATGGCACCTGCATGACCATGGGCACGGCCTCGACCATGACCGCGATCGCCGAAGCCATCGGCATGACGCTGCCCGGCGCCTCGTCGATCCCCGCGGCCGACGCCAACCATATCCGGATGAGCTCGGAAGCCGGCCGCCGTATCGTCGAGATGGTGTGGGAGGATCTGACCCCGCAGAAGATCCAGACGCGAAGCGCGTTCGAGAACGCGATCACGGTCGCGATGGCGATGGGCTGTTCGACCAACGCCATCATTCACCTCATTGCGCAGGCGCGCCGCGCCGGCCAGGACATCTCGCTCGACGATTTCGAGACCGCCAGCCGCAAGGTGCCCGTGATCGCCAATGTGCGGCCGAGCGGCGACCTCTATCTGATGGAGGACTTCTTCTATGCCGGCGGGCTGCCCGGCCTGATGAACCGGATCAAGCAGCATTTGCATCTCGACTGCATGACCGTCACCGGCAAGACTCTCGGCGAGAACATCGAAGGTGCGGAGGTCCACAACGACGACGTCATCCGCACCGTCGATAACCCGATCTACAAGGAGGGCGCGCTGGCGGTGCTGAAGGGCAATCTCGCGCCCGATGGCTGCGTCATCAAGCCGTCGGCCTGCGATCCGCGCTTCCTCAAACACACGGGGCCTGCGCTGGTGTTCGACGACTATCTCTCGATGAAGAAGGCAGTCGACGACCCCGATCTCGACGTCACGGCCGATCACGTGCTGATCCTGCGCAACGCCGGCCCGCAGGGCGGCCCGGGGATGCCGGAATGGGGCATGCTGCCGATCCCGACCAAGCTCGTGAAGCAGGGCGTGCGCGACATGGTGCGGCTGTCGGACGCGCGGATGAGCGGTACCAGCTACGGCGCCTGCATCCTGCACGTCTCGCCGGAGTCCTTCATCGGAGGCCCGCTGGCGCTGGTGCGGAACGGCGACCGCATCACGCTCGACGTCGCCGCGCGCACCATCAATCTCGATGTGCCGGAGGCGGAGCTGGCCAGGCGCCGTGCCGATTGGAAGCAGCCCGAACAGCGCTTCGAGCGCGGCTATGGCTGGATGTTCTCGAAGCACATCAAGCAGGCCAATGAGGGCTGCGACTTCGATTTCCTGGAAACCGGTTTTGGTAAACCGGTGGGCGAGCCGTCGATTTACTGACCGTCGTTCCAGGGCACGCGCAGCGTGAACCCGGAACCCATTTCTCCACAACGCGTGTGGCCTGATGGATTCCGGGTTCGCGCTACGCGCGCCCCGGAATGATGAAGAGAGAAAGCAACACACCATGTCAAAACTCAGCGACACCACCCGCAACAAGCTGAAATCCGTCTCCACCGCGACGGTCGCGACCGCGCTGTTCAAGCGCGGCTTGCGCATCCAGATGATCCAGGATGTTCACCCCTTGAGCCCGGATCAGCCGACCATGATCGGCGAGGCCTTCACGCTGCGCTACATGCCGGCGCGCGAGGATCTCAACACGATCGAGGTGTTCCGCGACCGCGCGCATCCGCAGCGCAAGGCGATCGAGGATTGCCCGCCGGGCAGCGTGCTGGTCATCGACAGCCGCAAGGATGCGCGTGCGGCGTCGGCCGGCGCGATCCTGGTGACGCGGCTGATGAAGCGCGGCTGCGCCGGCGTCGTCACCGACGGTGGCTTCAGAGATTCGGCCGAGATCGCGCGGCTGGGCTTCCCGGCGTTTCATCATCGCCCAAGCGCGCCGACCAATCTGACGCTGCATCAGGCGATCGAGATCAATGTCCCGATCGGCTGCGGCGACGCACCCGTGTTTCCCGGCGACGTGATCCTCGGCGACAGCGACGGCGTCATCGTGATTCCGGCGCATCTCGCCGACGAGATCGCGAACGAGACTTTCGAGATGACCGCGTTCGAGGATTTCGTCACCGAGCAGGTCCAGAACGGCCGCGGCATCTTCGGCCTCTATCCCGCGACCGACGAGCAGACGCTGAAGGATTTCGCGGCTTGGCGGAAGGCGAAGGGGCGGTAGCGGCTCCACGCCCTCCGCTGTCGTCCTGGCGAAAGCCAGGACCCATAACCACAGGGAGGAGTTAGGCGAAGACCGGCAGTGATCCATCGCCGTGGTACGATCACCGCGCTTCATCGATAGATCACGCGGTATGGGTCCTGGCTTTCGCCAGGACGACGATGGGGATGGGACCGGGCAAGCTAACCGGTGCCAGTAGCCTCGGTGGCGCCCGTAGCCCGGATGGAGCGAAGCGCAATCCGGGACCTGCGCTTCATCCGGGCTACGGGATCTCGCTACACCTCCGCCTTGTCCGCCATCCCGACCGCCCACAGCGCGAACGCGTAGACGATCGCGACCTCGTCGAGGCGGTTGAAGCGGCCGGACGCGCCGCCGTGGCCGGCGCCCATGTTGGTGCGCAGCAGCACCGGGCCGCCGCCGCGCATCGTGGCGCGTAGCCGTGCGATCCATTTCGCCGGCTCCCAGTAAGTGACGCGCGGATCGGTGAGCCCGCCCATTGCCAGGATCGCCGGATAGTCCTTTGCCGCGACATTGTCGTAGGGCGAGTAGGACAGGATGGTGCGGAAATCCTTTTCGCTCTCGATCGGGTTGCCCCATTCCGGCCATTCCGGTGGCGTCAGCGGCAGGGTGTCGTCGAGCATGGTGTTGAGCACATCGACGAACGGCACCTCGGCGACAATGCCGGTGAACAGCTCGCCGGCGCGGTTGGCGACCGCGCCCATCAGCATGCCGCCCGCCGAGCCGCCGTGGCCGACGATGCGTTTCTCACCGGTATATTTCGCCTCGATCAGCGCGCGCCCGGCGGCGGCGAAATCGTCGAACGTGTTGGTCTTCTTCTCGCGCTTGCCATCGAGATACCAGCCCCAGCCCTTGTCGGCGCCGCCACGGATATGCGCGATCGCATAGACGAAGCCGCGGTCGACCAGCGACAGCCGGTTCGCCGCAAACGACGCTGGCATCGCCATGCCATAGGAGCCATAGCCATAGAGCAAGAGCGGCGCGTTGCCGTCACGGGCAAAGTCCTTGCGATGCAGGATCGAGACCGGCACCTGCGCGCCGTCATGCGAGGTCGCCATGATCCGCGTGGTGACGTAATCGGCCGGGTTGTGGCCGGACGGAATCTCCTGCCGTTTGCGCAGCACGCGTGTCCGCGTCGCCATGTCGTAGTCATAGACCTCCGACGGCGTCGTCATCGACGAATAGGCAAACCGCAGGTTGGTGGTCTCGAATTCGTAGCCGCCCATGGTGTCGAGCGAATAGGCCGCCTCGTTGAAGGCGATCGCGTGCTCCTCGCCACTCTTGAGGTCGCGGATGATGATCGCCGGCAGCGCGTTGGCGCGCTCCAGCCGCACCATGTGGCCGGCATAGAGCTCGACGTCGAGCACATAGACGCCTTCGCGATACGCGATCAGGTCGCGCCAATTGGCGCGCTCGGGCGCTGCGAGCGGCGCAGTGACAACCTTGAAGTCGATGGCGTCGTCGGCATTGGTCAGGATGTAGAGTTCGTCGCCGCGGTCGGCGATCGAATATTGCACGCCTTCCTCGCGCGCCGCGACCAGCCGCGGCGGCGCGTCGGGATTGGCGAGGTCGATCAGCCGCTGCTCCGAGGTCTCGTGATCGCCACCGGCGATCACGCAGAAGCGGCCGCTCGCGCTCTCGTGCAGATGGGTGAACCAGCCGGAATCCTGCTCCTCATAGATCAAGGTGTCGTCGGCCTGCCTGGTGCCGAGCCTGTGCCGCCACACCTGCATCGGGCGGTGGTTGTCGTCGAGCTTGACGTAGACGAAGCTCCTGGAATCCGCGGCCCAGACTACGCCGCCGTCGGTCTCCTCGACGAGGTCGTCGAGATCGCCGCCGGTGGCCCAGTCGCGCACGCGGATCGAGAAATATTCGGAGCCCTTGGTGTCGGCGCTCCAGGCATGCAGGCGGTGGTCGTTGGAATGCCGGCTGCCGCCGAACTTGAAATATTCGTGGTCCTTCGCCAGCGCGTCGCCGTCGAGCACGACATGCGCGTCGCCGCCATCGCGCGGCGTGCGGCAGTACAGCTCATGCTGGCCGCCTTCGCGGAACTTGCGGAAATAGGCGAACGGGCCGTCCGGCGACGGCACGCTGGAATCATCCTCCTTGATCCGCCCGCGCATCTCCTTGACGAGCCGCTTCTGCAAGCCGTCGGTATGGCCAAGCAGGCTCTCGGTGTAGCCGTTCTCGGCTTCGAGATAGCTGCGGATGTCAGGATCGAGGATCGCGGGATCGCGCAGCACCTCCTGCCACTTCGGATCCTTGATCCACGCATAGTCGTCGGTCACCGTGATGCCGTGGGTGGTGAAGGAATGCGGCCGGCGCGGCGCGACAGGGGGCGATGTTGTGGTGGCGGATTTGGTCACACGATCCTCATGGTGCGGGGTTCCGCTTTATATCGGGATGAATGTGGCGATTGCCAGATGGGACGGGCATTCGCGCGCGCCCGACGCTATTGCGCTGAGATGTCGAACTACCCGTTCCGCAGCTTCGCGCCTGCGTTGCCGCCGGACATCGGGATCTGGTTCACCGCCAGCACTACTGCGAATGTGATCACCAGCATCGCGATGCCGAGCACGGCGATCGCGGCGAGGTCGCCGCCTTCGTTGAGGTCGTAGATCAGGACCGACAGCACCTTGGTCTGCGAGGTGAACAGCACGATCGCCGCCGACAGTTCCCGCATCACGCCGATGAAGATGAAGCACCAGGTTGCGATCACGCCGGTGCGCAGCAGCGGCGCGGTGATCTGGCGCAGCGCCTGCAGCCGCGTCGCGCCGAGGATGCGGCCGGCTTCTTCAAGCTCGGGATGAATGGTCGTGAATGCCGCCTGCAATTGCTGATAGGCCGACGGCAAATTGATGGTGAGGAATGCCAGCAGCAGGATCCACAGCGTGCCGTAGAGCACCAAGGGCGGCCGCGTGTAGCTCAGGAACAGGCCGACGCCGAGCACGATGCCGGGGACGGCCACCGGCGCGGTGGCGAGGAAGCCGAGCACGCGGTGGCCCGCGATCACCTTCCGCGTCGTGACATAGGCGATGACCAGCGCGAGGACGGTGCCGATCGTCGCGGTCGCGGTGCCCAGGATCACGGTGTTCTTCAGCGCGAGCTGGGTCGACGACAGCTCGGTGAATACGAAGACGATGTTGTGCAGCGTTGCCGTCGACGGCGTCACCAGCGTGGTCGCGTTCGGCGAGAACGCGGCGTTGAGCAGCGCGAGGTAAGGCAGGAAGACGGGATTGAGCAGCACCAAAAGGCAGAAGCCGAGCGCGGCCCAGCGCCAGCCGCGCAACTCGACCCGGCGCGGCGCGCCGTATTTGCCGCCGATCACCGAATAGCCGCGGCGTCCGAGCAGGGCCTTCTGCCCCTGCAGCAACAGGATGGTCAGCACCAACAGCGGCACCGCGGCGGCCGCCGCCAGCTCGAGTTTGGGCGGATACTGGAACAGGCTCCAGATCTTGGTCGTCATGGTGTGGAAGCCGGCCGGCAGCGCCAGGATCGCCGGCGAGCCGAACAGCGTCATCGCCTGCAGGAAGGCGATCAAGGCGCCCGCGACCAGCGCGGGCAGTGCCAGCGGGACGGTGACCCGCCGCGCCGTGGTCCAGGCATTGCCGCCGAGGATCGCGGAGGCGTCTTCCAGCTCGCCCGGCATGGTGTCGAGCGCATTGGCCACCATCACGAACACGAACGGGAACGTGTAGCAGGAGATCACGAAGATGATCCCGGTCATCGAATAGATATTGAACAGCGCGTCCGCATCCTCGCCCGCGAACAGCCGGTAGAGCTGGTTGAGCAGCCCCGAATTCGGCGCCGCCAGCAGTTCCCAGGCGACCGCGCCGAGGAACGGCGGCGTCACGAACGAGGCCGTCACCAGCGCGCGGATGGTCTGCCGTCCCGGCATATCGGTGCGCGACACGAGCCAGCTGAGCGGCGCCGCGACGATGCAGCAGATCAGCGCCGACGTTGTCGCGATGATTGCGGTGGTCAGCAGCGGATCGAGGAAATCCGGATTGCTGAACAGCGTGACGAAGTTCTGCAGCGTCGGATGCCGGTTCTTGTCGGTGAAGGCGTAGACCGCGAGCCACGACAGCGGCAGCAGGATCAGGAGGATGAGCACGGCCGCGAACAGCCACAGGACGGGGCGCGTCCAGTCGATGCGGGGGCGAGGGGTGGGGGAGGTGGTAGTTGTCATGCGAAGACTCTCCCATCGTCATTCCGGGGCTCGCCGCTTTGCGGCGCCCCGGAATGACGAAAACGTTTGCGGCTCTCCATCGCTCAAACCCTGAACAGCCGCGCATAGCGCGTCTTGATCTCTTCGGTCATCGCTTCCACCCCCGCCGGATCTTCCTTCATCAGCTTGATGTCGGAGAGCTTGCGCCGGCCGGCCTTCGGCTGCACCTGCGCGTGCACCGAATACTGCCCGGTGAAGTCGACGAAGAATTGCTGGGTCGCGCGGGTGTGCAGCCAAGCCTGGAACAGCTTTGCGGCATTCGGATGCGGCGCGCCGGCGAAGATACCGGTCGGACCCGAGATCGTCGGCGTGCCCTCGGTCGGGTAGACCGGTTCGACCGGCTGCCCGGCTTCCTTCAGCAGCACGATGCCGTATTCATTGCCGTCGGCCATCACGGCGCGCTCACCGAGCGAGAGCTTCTTCGGCGGATCGGTCGAGGATTGCACCTGCATCACGCGCTGCTTGGCGAGTTTCTCCAGATACGGCCAGCCGAGCTCGCGCACGATCTGGAACGTGGTGGTCATGATGGTGCCGCTATAGGCCGGATGGCCCTTCACCATCTTGCCGGCCCATTTCGGGTCGAGCAGATCGGCAAAGCTCTTCGGCGCATCCTCCGCCTTCACCAGGTTGGTGTTGTAGGCGATCGACGACAGCCACAGCCGCGTGGTCACGGCCATGCCGTCCGGGTCGCGATATCCGTCGGGAAAATGCCTGGCGACGTCCTCGGGCACGAACGGCATCAGCCAGCCGCTCTTCTTCCATGGGATAAAGTGCGAGGCATCGGCGCTGTTGACAACGTCGGCGGCGTGGATGCTGGCATCGAATTCCTGCGCCACGCGCTGGAACAGCCGCTCCGAGCCGGAACGCTCGATCTGTACGCTGATGCCGGGATAGGCCGCCTCGAACGCCTTGCCGAGCTTTTCGCCGACCGGCAGGTCCATCGACGAATAGAACACGAGCTTGCCTTCTTTGGTCGCG
>NZ_JACMYP010000280.1 GCF_020889705.1 Bradyrhizobium altum
GGCTTCGTCTACAGCCTGTCGCCGGACGGCGGCGTGCATGACCCGCTGCGCGACACCTACGGCCACGCCTTCGTGCTGCTCGCGCTGGCGACCGCCTACGGCCTCGACCAGGACGCCCAGATCCGCGCCGAGATCGACGCGCTGCTGTCGTTCCTCGACACCCAGCTGCGCTCGCCCCATGGCGGCTTCCAGGAAGGCCTGCCGCCGTCGATGCCGCGCCGGCAGAACCCGCAGATGCATCTGTTCGAGGCGATGATCGCCTGCTTCGACGCGACGCATGATTTGTCGTTCCAGAACCGCGCCGGCGACTTCTTCGCGCTGTTCCTGGCCAATCTCTACGACAAGCAGACGCACACTCTCGGCGAATATTTCGAGGAGGACTGGTCGAAGATCCCGCCGGTCAGCGTCGAGCCCGGGCACCTCGCGGAATGGGTCTGGCTGCTGAAGGGATTTGAACGGATCACCGGTTGCCCTACGGGGCGCCCGCGCGGCGAGCTCTTGGCCTCTGCGCTGCGCTACCGCGACGCCACCGGCTGCTTGATCGACGAGGGCGATACCGAGGGCAACATCCGCCGCCACAGCAGGCGGCTGTGGCCGCAGAGCGAGCTGGCGAAGGCCTGGATCGCGCAGGCGGAGTCGGGCGAAGCTGGCGCGGCGGACGAGGCCCGCGCGGCGCTGGTGCTGCTGGAGCGGCACTATCTCAGCCATCCCGTGGCCGGCGGCTGGTACGACCAGTTCGACCGCGAGGGCGCGTCGCTGGTCGCCACGATCCCGGCGTCCTCGTTCTACCATGTTCTCTGTGCGGTCACTGAGGCCGAGCAGGTGCTCGGATAGAACCGCCTTCCTGGTCTGACGCGTTTTCTGCACACGCAACTCCGCCCGAAAACGCTCGATATCCTCACAGCCAGCGCTTGCGCCGCTTGAAGCTCTTCAGGTTCTTGAAGCTCTTGCGCTGGTCGCCGGCGCCGCCGAGGTAGAACTCCTTGACGTCCTCGTTGTCGCGCAGCTCGTCGGCCGAGCCGTCGAGCACCACCTTGCCCTGCTCCATGATGTAGCCATGGCTCGCGACCGACAGCGCGGCGCGGGCGTTCTGCTCGACCAGCAGGATTGTGACGCCGAGGTCGCGGTTGATCTCCTTGATGATCGCGAACACTTCCTTGACCAGCAGCGGCGACAGTCCCATCGAGGGCTCGTCCATCAGGATCATCTTCGGGCGCGCCATCAGCGCGCGGCCGATCGCGAGCATCTGCTGCTCGCCGCCGGAGAGGTAGCCGGCGAGGCCGGTGCGCTCCTTCAGGCGCGGGAAATATTTGAACACCATGTCGATATCGGCCGAGACCTCGCGGTCGCGCCGGGTGAAGGCGCCGAGCCGCAGATTCTCCAGCGACGTCATGTCGGCCACGATGCGGCGGCCTTCCATCACCTGGAAGATGCCGCGGCGGACGATCTTGTCCGGATCGATGCCGTTGATGCGCTGGCCCTCGAACAGGATCTCGCCGCGGGTGACTTCGCCGTCCTCGGTCTTGAGCAGGCCGGAGATCGCCTTCAGCGTGGTCGACTTGCCGGCGCCGTTCGCCCCGAGCAGCGCCACGATCGCGCCCTTCGGTACCTCGAGGCTGAGCCCGCGCAGCACCAGGATGACGTCGTCATAGACGACCTCGATGTTGTTGACGCTGAGCAGTGGCGGCGGCGGGACTGCCGTCGGCACCGGGCGGGTCGTTTCGAGGGTTTCGTTCATGGTCTCGATCACTCTCTCCACTGTCGTCACCCGCGTTTCGTGCGCAACTGCGCACTAGAGCGGGTGACCCAGTATTCCAGACGCGCCAGCGATCAATCGAGAGGCTGCGGCGTACTGGATCCCCCGCCTTCGCGAGGGATGACGACTTCCTGAGTTACGGCCTCACCAGCCAAACCATTCCGGCTTGCGCGGCAGTTCGACGGTCTTCACCTTCTCGAGCTTGATCGTGCCGTTGCCCATCAGGTCATTGATGTCGCCATCGGTCGCGCCGGAAACCTTGGCGCGATAGAGGTCGACCTTCGTCGTCGGGCGATGATCCTTCTCGGTCCAGTTCGAGGGATTGCAGACGCCGTCCATGCCGGCCGGCACCCAGTCCTTCTTCTGGTAGAAGCCCTTGGCGACGTTCTCGCCGGTGGCGCCGCCGTTCTTGGCGGCCCAATCCAGCGCTTCCTTCATGTAGAGCGCGCTGCAGACCGCGGCGATGTAGTGCACCGGGCGATAGACCTTGCCCGACGGATCGGACATCTTGGAAATCTCCATCACCGTCTTCATGCCGGGCGCATTGCCGCCCCAGCCGACCGCCGTGCGCAGCGGGAAGATCACGCCGTCGGCGGCATCGCCTGCGGTCTTGGCGGCATTCTCGTCCATGCCCCACACGTTGCTGAGGAACTGGACGTCGACGCCGGCAGTCTTGCAGGCCTTCATGACCGAGATGTTGGAAGCCGCGGTATTGCCGAGATAGGCGTAATTGGCGCCCGAGCTCTTCAGGCTCAGGCACTGCGCCGAGTAGTCGCCGGGCGACAGCGCGAACACCAGCGGCGGCAGCACCTCGAAGCCGAGCTCGGTGGCGAGCGCCTCACCGGCGGCCTTCGGCGCGTTCGGATAGGGGTGGTTGGCGCCCATGTGGACGAATTTGGGCTTGCCGGGTTTGCCCTTCGCCTTCCAGTCCTCGGCCGCCCAGGTCAGCTCGGCGCGCAGCGCATCCGAGTAGCTCGGGCCGTAGAAGAAGTTGTACGGCGCGGGCTTGGCCTTGCCGCTGGTGCCTTCGGGATCGGTCAGTGCGGCCGCATAGGAGCCCGACATGTCGGGAATCTTGTCCTGCGCAAGGAAGCCGGTCAGCGCCTCGGTATCCGCCGTGCCCCAGCCCATGATCGCCGCGACCTTGGCGTCGGATGCCGACCACTTCTTGTACAGCGCGATCGCGCGCGGCACCTGGTAGCCATAGTCGTTGCTGTCGACGCTGAGCTGCTTGCCGCCGACGCCGCCGTTCTTGTTGACCCAGGCGAAGGTGTCGGCGACGCCCTGGCCATAGGGCGTGCCGACGTCGGAGGTGCCGCCCGAGAGGTCCTGCAGATGGCCGATGGCGATCTGCGCCTGCGCGGTGGCGGCCGCGCTGCTGATCAGCAGCGCGAGGGAGACCGAGCTCAAAAGGGATCTAATCGTCATTGTTGTTTCCTCCTTTTATTCGTTGAACCGAATTTGAGTTGCTTCAAGCGTCAGTGTGAGAACGGATAGAGCTTCCAGTAGGCCTTGATCTGCCGCCAGCGATGCGCGAGGCCGTCCGGCTCGAACATCAGGAAGCCGATGATGATCAGGCCGATCGCGATCTCGCGCAGGAAGGTGATGTTGTTGTTGAGCTGCAGCGCCTTGTCGATGGCGCTGCCCTTCAGCCAGGCGCTCAGCCATTCCATCGATTCCGGCAGCAACACCACGAAGGCCGTGCCCATCAGCGTGCCCATCACCGACCCGGTTCCGCCGATGATGACCATCGCCAGGAACAGCACCGAGCGTTCGATGCCAAAGCCTTCCTGGGAGACGACGAGCTGATAGTGCGCGTAGAGCGCGCCCGCGATGCCGGCAAAGAAGGCGGCAAGTCCGAACGACAGTGTCCGGTACTTGGTCAGGTTGATGCCCATGATCTCGGCGGAGAGATAGTGATCGCGGATCGCGATCAGCGCACGGCCGTCGCGGGTGCGCATCAGATTGGTGACCAGCAGGTAGCTGATCACCATGTAGGCGAGCACGACGTAGAAATACTGCCGGTCGCCGCGCAGCGTGTAGCCGAAGATCGAGAACGGATTGGCGGTGGCCGGCACCGAGCCGCCCGAGAACCAGTCGGCGCGCGAGAAGAAGTCGAGCAGGATGTACTGCGCGGCGAGCGTCGCGATGACGAGGTAGAGCCCCTTCAGCCGTGCCGCCGGCACGCCGAAGACCAGGCCGACCAGCGCCGTGATCACGCCGGCGAGGGGGATCGCGAAGAATACCGGGATCGGTGCGTTGTTGGAGATGTAGGCCGAGGTGAAGGCGCCGAACAGGAAGAACGCGGCGTGGCCGATCGAGATCTGGCCGGTGAAGCCGACCAGGACGTTGAGGCCGAGCGCCGCGATCGCGAAGATGCCGATCTGGATCGCGATCGAGAGCAGGTAGTTGGACAGCAGCATCGGCGCGAAACAGGCGAGTGCAATGCCTGCTATCGCGAAGTTGCGGCTGGTCGCGGTCGGGAAGATCGTGGTGTCGGCCGCGTAGCTGGTGCGGAAATCGCCCGCCGGAATGAGGGTGCTCGTTGCCATTGATCAGACCCGCTCGATGTCTTTGGTGCCGAACAGCCCGTACGGCTTGATCATCAGGATGATGATCAGGACGTAGAACGGCGCGATCTCGTAGAGATTGCCCCAGTGCAGATACTCGCTGTCGACATACTGGGCGACGTTTTCCAGGAGCCCGATGATGATGCCGCCGAGCACGGCGCCGCCGACCGAGTCGAGCCCGCCGAGGATAGCGGCCGGAAACACCTTGATGCCGTAGGCGGAGAGGCCGGACGACACGCCGTTGACCACGGCGACCACGACACCGGCGACCGCCGAGACTGTGGCCGAGATCGCCCACGCCATCGCGAACACGCTCTTCACGGAGATGCCGAGCGACTGCGCGACCTGCTGGTTGAAAGCGGTGGCGCGCATCGCAAGGCCGTATTTGGAGGCGCGGAAGAACCAGGCCATGCCGACCATCATGGCGAGCGAGACCACGAGGCTCATGACATAGACGGTCTGGATCTGCAGCCCGAACAGGCTGACCGACTGGCTCTGGAACACGCGCGGGAACGGCTGCGGGTTGACGCCGAAGATCCACTTCAGCGCAGCCTGGAACACGGTCGAGAGGCCGATCGTCACCATGATGACTGAGATGATCGGTTCGCCGATCATCGGCCGCAGGATCACGACCTGGATCGCGATGCCGAAGATGAACATGAACACCAGCGTGATCGGCATGCCCACCCAGAACGGCAGCTGGTACTTCGTCAGCAGCGCCCAGCACACCCAGGCGCCGACCAGCAGCAATTCGCCCTGCGCGAAGTTGACGACCTGCGTCGCCTTGTAGATCAGCACGAACGACATCGCGACCACGCCGTACAGCGTACCGACCACGAGGCCATTGACGATCAGCTGGATCAGGAACTGGATGTTCATGGGGTGTTGCCAACCTTGCAGATCGTCATCGCCGGGCTTGACCCGGCGATCCATCGCGAATGAAGACCCTTGCGAAGGGGATGGATGCGCGGGTCAAGCCCGCGCATGACGGCCGAATACGCTGTGACCAGATGTCTCATTCAGCGGCCTCCGCAATCGCGGCGCGGCCGAGATCGACGACCTCGAGCGTGGTGCGGACGCGCTGCGCCGTGCCGTCCTGGAAGCGGATCACGGTGTCGACGGGGATGTTGGCCTTGCCGCGGTAGATCGCCTCGATGATGTCGGCGTATTTCTCGTTGATGACGCCGCGGCGGACCTTTCGGGTCCGCGTCAGCTCGCCGTCGTCGGCGTCGAGCTCCTTGTAGAGCAGCAGGAAGCGCGAGATGCGTTGGGCCGGCGGCAGGGTGGCGTTGACCGTCTCGACCTCTTTCTTCAACAGCGCGTAGACCTCGGGCCGCGAGGACAGGTCGGTATAGGTCGTGAACGAGATCCGGTTCTTCTCCGCCCATTTCGAGATGATCGAGTAGCGGATGCAGATCATCGCGGCGAGCGCGTCGCGGCCGGCGCCGAGCACCACCGCCTCGGCGACATAGGGCGAGAACTTCAGCTTGTTCTCGATAAACTGCGGCGAGAAGCGCTCGCCGCGCGAGGTCTCCGCGAGATCCTTGATGCGGTCGATCACGACGAGCTGCCGATTGTCGTTGTAGTAGCCGGCATCGCCCGAGTGCATCCAGCCGTCCCTGATGTCGGCGACCGATGCTTCGGGGTTCTTGTAGTAGCCGTGGAACATGTTCGGGTGCCGCACCACGATCTCGCCGACGCCGTTGACGTCGGCATTGTCGATGCGGATCTCGATGTTGTCGGCCATCGGAACGCCCGTGGTATCGGGATCGACCTTGCCTTCGGGATGCAGCGTGTAAGCGCCGAGCAGCTCGGTCTGGCCGTACAGCGTGCGCAGCGGCACGCCCATCGCCTGGAAGAACTTGAAAGTATCCGGCCCGAGCGCCGCGCCGCCGGTTGCCGCCGAGCGCAGCCGCGTGAAGCCGAGCCGGTCGCGCAGCGTGCGGAACAAGAGCTGGTCGGCGAAGACAGAGCGCTTGCCTTCGGCGAGCGCCGCAAGCCCGGTTTTCATGCCGAGATCGTAGAGCCGCTGCTTGAACGGCGAGGCGTCCATCACGCCGGCGCGGACGTCGGCCGCGATCGATTCCCAGACCCGCGGCGCGAACAGCACGAAGGTCGGTGCGATCTCGCGGAAGTCGTTCATCATGGTGTCGGGCTCTTCGACGAAGTTGACCTTCATCCGGGAGAGCAGCGCTTTGCCGAGCGCGTAGATCTGTTCCATGATCCAGGGCAGCGGCAGCACCGAAACATATTCGTCGTCCGGCCCCTTCGGATCGAAGGCGAGATAGGTCGCGCAGTGCCGCAGCACGCGCCCGGCCGAGAGCATCGCAAGCTTCGGGTTGGCCGTCGTGCCCGAGGTCGTGCAGAGGATCGCGACGTCCTCGCCGCGTGTGGCTTCGACCAGCCGCTCGTACAGGCCGGGCTCGCGCGCGGCGCGGTCGCGGCCCAGTGCGACGAGCTTGCTCGCCTCCATCAGCCGCGGATCGTCGTATTTGCGCATGCCGCGCGGGTCGGAATAGACGATGTGCTTGAGATTGGGCACGCGGTCGGCAAGGCCGAGCAGCTTGTCGACCTGTTCCTCGTCCTCGGCGAAGACCAGCTTGGCCTCGCCATAGGTCAGGAGATAGGAAGCTTCCTCATCCAGCACGTCGCGGTAGAGGCCGAGGCTCATCGCGCCGATCGCGTGGCTGGCGATCTCGGCGGCGACCCAGTCCGGCCGGTTGTCGCCGATGATGCCGATCACGTCGCCGCGGCCGAGCCCGAGCTCGACCATGCCGAGCGCGAAATCATGGGTGCGGGTCTGGTAGTCGTTCCAGGTGAATTCGCGCCACAGCCCGAAATCCTTCTCGCGCAGCGCGATCTCGCCGCCGTGTTCCCTGGCGTTGAGACGCAGCATCTTGGGAAAGGTGTCGGCCTGCGCGGCGCGACCGGCATAGTCCATCATGCCGCGCTCTCCCGCACCGCCGGCTTGTCGTCGGGATCGACCAGCACCTCGTCCTCTTCGCCGAGATAGGCGCGCTTGACGTGGGGATCGGCCAGCACGGCGGCCGGATCGCCCTCGGCGATCTTGCGGCCGAAATCCAGCACCATGACGCGGTGGGAGATGTCCATCACGACGCCCATGTCGTGCTCGATCATCATGACCGTCATGCCGAACTCTTCGTTGAGATCGACGATGTAGCGCGCCATGTCTTCCTTCTCCTCGAAGTTCATGCCGGCCATCGGCTCGTCGAGCAGGATCAGCTGCGGCTCCAGCGCCATCGCGCGGGCGAGCTCGACGCGCTTGCGCAAGCCGTAGGGCAGGGTGCCGGCGGTCGCCTTGCGCACCGACTGCAGATCGAGGAAGTCGATGATCTCCTCGACCTTGCGGCGGTGCTCCAGCTCCTCGCGGCCGGCGCCGGTCAGCCAGTACAGCGATCCCGTGACGAAGTTGTTCTTCAGCAGGTGATGGCGGCCGACCATGATGTTGTCGAGCACGCTCATATGGTGGAACAGCGCGAGATTCTGGAAGGTCCGGCCGATGCCGAGACGAGGCCGCGCGTTCGGGGTGAGGCCGGTGATGTCCTGGCCGCGATAGAACAGCTGGCCTTCGGTCGGCCGGTAGCGGCCGGAGATGCAGTTGACGATCGAGGTCTTGCCGGCACCGTTCGGGCCGATGATGGAGAACAGCTCGCCCTCGTCGACGCCGAAGCTGACTTCGGTCAGCGCGCGGACGCCGCCAAAGCGCAATGAGACTCCGCGCACCTCGAGACTGTTGGCCACCCTGTTCCCTCCAGATACGGGCGCTTTGGCGCGCTCTTTATCTTCGCTTCGATCCTGCTTCGATCTTACATGGGCCGCCGGAGGGAGACCATCCGACTAATGAAGCCGGCGTTCGGGAGCATCGCTCGCCCCGATCGCCTGCGTCATGCGCGGTAACGCCGCACCCCGCCTGCAAGCCCGTCTCTCGCGTCGTCCGCGGTCAGCGATCCATCAAGGCGCTGCGCGGCGTTAGGCGAGGTGGCTCTGAATACGAGAAAGCGATAGGTTGAATTGTCATGTGCCCGACAATTGGTCAGGAATTTTCGCTGGCATTGCAGGAAGCGGGTTCCTGGCTTCGCGCACGGCGTTGCTGCGGTGCAATATCGTGTCAGTATCTTGGGGTGGGATGCCGTCGCTAGAATGATTGCTGCTGATTACCTCAAGCGCATCGCGGCCTGGTCGCGCGAACTGAGCGAGCAAGAGATCGAAATCGCGCGCGCCGGCATTTCCGAGAAGTCCTACCGCGCCAACGAATTCATCTTCATGCGCGGCGACAATTTCCAGTACTGGACCGGCATCGTCACCGGGCTGGCGCGGATGGGCATCGTCTCGCGCGGCGGCAAGGCCGCGAGCTTTGCGGGCCTCACCGCCGGCGCCTGGTTCGGCGAGGGCACCGTGCTCAAGAACGAGCTGCGGCGCTACGACGTGGTCGCGCTGCGCGACACGCGCCTCGCGATGATGGATCGCCGGACCTTCGTCTGGCTGTTCGAGAACAGCGTCGGCTTCAACCGCTTCCTGGTGGGACAGCTCAACGAGCGGCTCGGCCAGTTCATCGCGCTGCTCGAATATGGCCGCACGCTGGACGCCACCGCGCGGCTGGCGCGCTCGATCGCCTCGCTGTTCAATCCGATTCTCTACCCCGAGCTCACCTTGCACCTGGAGATCACCCAGGAGGAGATCGGGGCGCTGTCGGGTATCTCCCGGCAGAACGCCAACCAGTGCCTGAAACGGCTCGAGCGCGAGGGCCTGCTGCGGCTTGAATATGGCGGGGTGACGATCATCGAGCTTGATCGGCTGCGCCACTACGGGGAGTGACCGGCTCTGCGCCGAACGACGCCACTTTTCGAGGCTCTAAAGTCCTGATTTCAAACGATTAAGCCATTAGACTTGAAGCAGGCCGGGTGCTACAGACCGGCCTCGTCGGGACCGCGCGGTTTTCGCGCTTTCTGGAGATGACATGGCGGTTAAGGATTCGGCGGCTCAGGACTCAAAGCGGCGCGTTGCGCTGATCACCGGCATCACCGGGCAGGACGGCGCGTACCTCGCCGAATATCTGCTTGGCCTCGGCTATACCGTGCACGGCATCAAGCGCCGGTCGTCCTCGTTCAACACCGCGCGCGTCGACCATCTCTACCAGGATCCGCACGCCGGCAACGTGCCGTTCCTGATGCACTACGGCGACATGACCGATTCGACCAATCTGATCCGGCTGGTGCAGCAGATCCGGCCGACCGAGATCTACAACCTCGCCGCCCAGAGCCACGTCCAGGTCAGTTTCGAGAGCCCGGAATACACCGCCAATGCCGACGCCATCGGCGTGCTGCGCCTTCTGGAGGCGATCCGCATCCTCGGCATGGAAAAGGAGACGCGGTTCTACCAGGCCTCGACCTCGGAGCTCTACGGGCTCGTGCAGGAGGTGCCGCAGAAGGAGACCACGCCGTTCTATCCGCGCTCGCCCTATGGCGTCGCCAAGCTGTATGGCTACTGGATCACGGTGAACTACCGTGAGGCTTACGGCATGTTCGCCAGCAACGGCATCCTGTTCAACCACGAGAGCCCGATCCGCGGCGAGACCTTCGTGACGCGCAAGATCACCCGCGCCGTCGCCCGCATCGAGGTCGGCCTGGAGAATAAGCTCTATCTCGGCAATCTCGATGCCAAGCGCGACTGGGGCCATGCTCGCGACTATGTCGAAGGCATGCACAAGATCCTGCAGGCCGACGAGCCCGGCGACTTCGTGCTCGCGACCGGCGAGACCCGCTCGGTCCGCGAGTTCGTCGAGCTGGCGTTCGCCGAGGTCGGCCGCAGCATCGAATGGCGCGGCAAGGGCGTCGAGGAGATCGGTGTCGACAAGGCGTCCGGCAAGACCCTGGTGCAGATCGACCCGGTCTATTTCCGTCCGACCGAGGTTGATCTTCTGATCGGCGACGCCAGCAAGGCGCGCGCCAAGCTCGGCTGGGCGCCGACGACGCCGTTCGCGCAACTGGTGAAGGAAATGGTCGCCAGCGATCTCGTCGAGGCCAGGCAGGATGTGGCCAATGGCAAGCACGGCGTTTGAACTGAAGGGCAAGACGGTTTTCGTTGCCGGCCATCGCGGCATGGTCGGCTCGGCGTTGATGCGCCGGCTGGCGCGCGAACAGGCCGATCTGCTGACGGTGTCGCGCGGCGAGGTCGATTTGCGCGACCAGGCCGCGGTCAATGCCTGGTTTGCCGCGAAGCGGCCGCAGGCCGTGTTCCTCGCCGCCGCCAAGGTCGGCGGCATCGTCGCCAACAACACGCTGCGCGCCGAGTTCCTCTACGACAATCTGGCGATGTCGACCAATGTGATCCAGGCGGCCCATGCCAATGGGTGCGAGAAGCTGATGTTCTTCGGCTCGTCCTGCATCTATCCGCGCCTGGCGCCGCAGCCGCTGCGCGAGGATTCGATGCTGACCGGCCCGCTGGAGCCGACCAACGAGCCCTATGCCATCGCCAAGATCGCCGGCATCAAGATGGCCGAGGCCTATCGCAGCCAGTATGGCGCCGATTTCATCAGCGTGATGCCGACCAATCTCTACGGTCCCGGCGACAATTATCATCCCGAATACAGCCACGTCGTCGCGGCT
>NZ_JACMYP010000281.1 GCF_020889705.1 Bradyrhizobium altum
CCGCCGGTGTCCGCGCCTGGGTGGTGCCGGGCTCGGAAAATGTCAAGCGCGAGGCGGTCGCCGAAGGGCTCGACAAGATCTTCATCGACGCCGGCTTCGAATGGCGCGAGCCGGGCTGCTCGATGTGCCTTGCCGCCAATGGCGAGGTGGTGGCGCCCGGGCAGCGCTCGGTTTCGACCTCGAACCGCAATTTCGTCGGCCGGCAGGGGCCGCGGGCACGGACGCACCTGGCGAGCCCCGCGAGTGCGGCGGCCTCGGCCATTGCCGGTGCGATCGCCGATGTCAGGATGATGGGGCGCTAGACGATGCCGAAACCGTTCGACAAGCTCACCGCGACCGCTGCGCCGATCATGCGCGCCAATATCGATACCGACGTGATCATCCGCATCGAGCGCCTGGTTGGCAATTCGATCCGCGGCACGCTCGGCAAATGGGCGTTCGGCTCGCTGCGCTATCTGGCCGACGGCTCGGAGAATCCGGATTTCATCCTCAACCGCGAGCCGTACCGGGAGGCGGAGATCCTGGTGACCGGACCGAACTTCGGCTGCGGCTCGTCGCGCGAAGGCGCGGTGTGGTCGCTGCAGGAGCGCGGCATCCGCGCCATCATCGGCTCGGGGTTCGGCGACATCTTCTTCGCCAACTGCTTCCAGAATGGAATCCTACCCGTCGTCGTCGACAAGGCGGTGGTGGATTCGCTTGCCGCCGACATCGCGGCGACGCAGGGCGCGGGCAAGGTCTCGATCGACCTCGAGGCGCAGACCATCGTCTCGCCGTCGGGCGCGCGGCATTCCTTCGAAATCGATCCGCGGCGGCGCGAAGGGCTGTTGAAGGGGCTCGACGAGGTGGCGCTGACATTGCAGCGCGACGACCAGATCCACGCCTTCCAGGCCGCCGACCGCACGGCGCGGCCCTGGATTCATTTTCAGAGAACACCCGCTTCAAGGACATCTGCATGAGCACGCAATCCAACATGGTCAAGGTCGCCGTTGTCGGCGGCGAGGGCATCGGTCCCGAGGTCACCGCACAGTCGCGCCGCGTGCTCGAGTGGTTCGCGGCTAAACGGAACGTGCCGATGACCTTGCGCGAGGCGCAGTACGGCCTGATCCCGTATCTGGCGACCGGCAAAGTGCTGCCCGAGGACACCGCGGAGGCGATGGACGAGGCCGACGCCATCCTGTGGGGCGCGACCGGCGGACCGGAGACCACCGAAGTGCCGGCGGCGGCGCGCAAGGCCGGCAGCCTGCTGGGGCTGCGCAGCAAATACGATCTCTACGCCAATTTGCGGCCGATCGCGGCGAGCCCGGCGCTGTCGGCGTCGGCGCCGCTCAAGCCCGAGGTGCTCGATGGCGTCGATTTCGTCATCATCCGCGAATTGACCAGCGGCATCTATTTCGGCGAGCCGCGCGGCATCGAGACATTGCCCGATGGACAGCGCCGCGGCTTCAACACCGAGCAGTACACGACGAACCAGATCCGCCGCGTGGCGCGCTCGGCGTTCGAACTGGCGCGGACCCGGCGCAACAAGGTCTGCTCGGTCGACAAGGCCAATGTGCTGGAGACCAGCGTGGTCTGGCGCGAGGAGGTGATCAGGCTGCACAAGGAGGAATTCTCCGACGTCGAGCTGACCCATCTCTATGTCGACAACGCCGCGATGCAAATCGTGCGCGAACCGCGGCAATTCGACGTCATGGTGACGGGCAACATCTTCGGCGACATCCTGTCCGATTGCGCGGCGATGGCCTCGGGCTCGCTCGGCATGTTGCCGTCGGCCTCGCTCGGTCCGGTGGATCGCTTCGGCCGGCGCAAGGCGCTGTATGAGCCGGTGCATGGCAGCGCGCCTGATATTGCGGGCAAGGGCATCGCCAATCCGCTCGGCTCGATCCTCAGCGTCGCGATGCTGTTGCGCCTGACGCTGAATCGCCCTGAGGATGCCGACCTGCTGGAGCAGGCGGTGCAAGCTGCGCTGGCGTCCGGTGCGCGCACCGCCGATATCGCTGAGGCCGGGGCGAAGAAGCTGTCGACCACCCAGATGGGCGATGCGGTGCTCAGCGCGCTCGACAAGATCTCGGCGAAGGAGCACGCGTGATGGCGCGCCTCACCATGCCCCACCTTTCGAGGCGATCGGCCCTGACGGTGATCGCCGCCGGCGGCGCGGCGCTGGCGACCGGGCGTGCATGGGCGCAGGCCGCGACCGGCCGCGCAATCTATCCGGTCGCGGTGCCGGTCTATCAGACACAATTTGTTGCGGACCGCATCGGCTACTTCAAGGAAGCCGGGCTCGACTGCAAGCTGGTGCAGGGCGGCAGCGGCGTGAAGACCCGCGAGATCATCGCCTCGTCGCAGGGCGACATCGGCATCGGCGACGTCACCCATCCGATGCAGCTGACCAATCATGGCCGCGCCGCGCGGGTGCTGCTGCCGGTCGACACACGGTCGAACTCGGTGATGTTCATCCTGCGCAAGGATCTGAAGGATCAGGGCATCAACTCGCTGGAGGCCTTCACGCAATGGAAACGACCTGACGGCCGCAAGCCGATCGTCTCGGTCTCCTCGCTCGGCGGCACCAACCATGTCTGGGCATCCTACTACATGGAAACCATGAGGCTCGACGACAAGGTGACCTGGATCGGCACCGGCAATGTCGACACCATGCTGGGATCGCTGAAGTCGAAGCAGGTCGATATCCTCGTCAGCTCGCTGTCGCTGCTCAACGAGGCGCAGCAGCAGGGCTGGGGCGAATTGCTGTTCGACGGCACCGACGAGGCGATCTGGAACAAGCATATCGGCGGCAAGGTGCCGGTGACCGCGCATTTCACGCTGCAGGCCACCATCGACAAGGACCCCGCGAAGATGCAGGCCTACGTCACCGCGCTGTGGCGTGCCTCGCAATGGATCAAGGCGCACAAGCCGGCCGAGGTCTATGATGCCATCGAACCCTATGTCGGCAGCACCTCGCGCGACGCCAATCTGCTGGAGATATCAGCGATCCAGAAGGTCGCGGACTATGAGGGCTCGATCGACGCGGCGAGCTTCGCGCGCGGCGAAAAAGTCTGGTTCCGCGAGATGACCGGGATCAAGCCGCTCAAGATCGCCGAAGTGGTCAACTCCAATCTCATCGACGCGGCGCGAAAGGCCTATCCGGGTTGAGCGCGCTCGAGACGAGCGCACCCTTGTCGCCGCGCGCGTCGGCCGATCGCCGCGTCGAGGTCAAGGGCCTGAGCAAGTCGTTCCAGCTCGCCAGGACCACCATCGAGGCCGTTCGCGATGTCAGCTTCGACGTGCGACGCGGTGAGTTCGTCGCGCTGCTCGGGCCGTCGGGCTCCGGCAAGAGCACGGTGCTCAACATGATCGCCTCGCTGATCCGCCCCACCGGCGGCGAGATCCTGATCGACGGCAAGCGCGTCGTCGCCGGCAAGGCGACACCCGATGTCGGCTACGTCTTCCAGCGCGACACGCTGTTCCCCTGGCGGACCGTCGCCGACAATATCGGCTACGGGCTGGAGCTATCCGGCGTGCCGGTGTCGGAACGGAGAGACCGTATCGCCGAATGCGTCGCGCAGGCCGGGCTCAAGGGATTTGAGAACGCCTATCCATCGGCACTGTCCGGCGGCATGCGGCAGCGCGCGGCGCTGATGCGGACCCTGATCGTCGAGCCGCAGATTCTCTTGATGGACGAGCCGTTCGGCGCGCTCGATACCCACACCAAGATCGACATGCACGAGGTGCTGCTTCGGATCTGGGAGCGCGAGCAGCAGACCGTGCTGTTCGTGACCCACGATCTCGGCGAGGCGCTGACGCTCGCCGACCGCATCATCCTGTTCTCGGCGCGGCCGGGGCGCATCAAGGACATGTTCGAAGTCGACTTCGCGCGCCCGCGCGATGCGGTGAAGGTGCGCGAGACCCCGCGGTATGCCGAGTTGTTCCAGCACATCTGGCATTCGCTCGGCGAGGAATTCGTCAAAGGTCGCAGCGCATGAGGCGATACAGCACGCTCGGCACGATCGGCTGGCAGGTCCTGATCTGCGCCATCGTGCTGTCGGTGTGGCAATGGGGTTACGACCTGCGCACGAGGCTGCCGTGGCTGGTGCCCGATCTGCTCGATCCCTATTTCATCTCGAAGCCGTCGATGATCTTCGACAACTTCCTGATCCAGAGCTGCCTGAAATCGAAGCTCGGCGTCTTCAACGGCTGGTTCAACGGCGAGTTCGCAAAGTGCCTGGCGCGCAACGAGAACAATCTCTGGGCCGCGACGGCGATCACGCTGAAGAACACCTTCTTCGGCTTCGTCACCGGCGTGGTCAGCGGCTTCGTCGCCGGGCTGATCCTCGGGCGATCCGACCGGCTCAGCGCGATCTTCCAGCCCTTCATCACCGCGGTGAATTCGATCCCGCGGATCGCACTGGCGCCGATCATCGTGCTGGCGTTCGGGATCGGCGACATGTCGAAGATCGTCACCTCCTGGATCGTCGTCGTGTTCCTGGTGTTCTTCAACACTTTCGAGGGCGCGCGTTCGATCGACGAGGGCTTCACCAATGCCGCGCGGCTGCTTGGCGCCAGCGAGTGGCAGATCACCCGCACCGTGGTGATCCCGTCGACCATGGCCTGGGTGTTCGCCTCGCTGACGCCGGCGATCTCGTTCGCGCTGATCGGCGTGATCGTCGGCGAGTTCATCGGCGCCGAGCGCGGCATCGGTCGCCTCATCATCGAGTCCGAGGCGCGCGGCGAGGCCTCGGGCATGATGGTCGCGGTCGTGGTGCTGATGCTGGTCGGCGTCGTGCTGTCGGCGATCATCTGGCGGCTGCAGGCTTATCTGCTGCGCTGGCAGCGGCAGCGCAGCGCCGACTAAGAAGCGGCCCGCGGCGACATTTCATTTTGTCGCGCGCGGGCCATTTCCAGACCTGGGCTTACTCAGATTTGGGCTGCGGTTTCCGACCGACCTGCGGCTGCGGTTTCCGACGGCGAGGTTTCGCCGTCGAGCCAATCCTGCTCCTTGGCCAGCGCGCGCCAAGCCGCCTCCATGCGCTTGTAGCGGTTGTAGGTCGGGTCGTCATCGGCGCGCTCGGCAAGCTGCGCGCAGTTCTCCGCATTGTCGAGATAGTGCTGCGATTGCTTCATGGAACGTCCTCCTGTTGATGAGGACGTGGGACATCAAATCAGGCTATTCAACGCATGGAACATGAGCATTTCGCCATATAGGTGAATGCCTGTTCAGCGAGGTTCCCCGCGCAGATTTCCGCATCTGCGCGTGAGCATCTGCATCATGATCGATATAGGAACGCTATGTCGCACTCGACGTTCCTCCTTCACATCGCAACTGGAGGAGGAGAGACGTCATGAGGAAGTATCTGTTTGCCGCGGCCATGGTGACCGCGATCGCTTCGCCCGCATTCGCCGATGAAATCGGTGTTCGTGCCGGTCCCGTCGGCGCGGGCGTCACGGTCGGCGAGTCGCATGAATATCGCGATCGGGATCGCGACCGCACCACGGTGATCAGGGAGCGTGAGCCGCGCAGTGACCGGACCACGGTGATCAAGAAGCAGGACGAGTTCGGCAATCGCAGCAAGACCGTGATCCATCACGACGACGATTGATACCGATCAAAACCATGAAAATGAAAGTCCGCCGCTGACCCCGTCACGGCGGACTTTCCATGTGCAGGTTGGCCTGCGCTGTTGCTAGGTGACCGGCGCCGGGTTGAACAGCGTCAGATCGTTGTGGATGCCCCAGCGGTCCGACCACGGCTTGGTCCGGCCGCTCGCGACGTCGAGGATCAGGCGGAACAGGTCCCAGCCGGTCTCCTCGATCGTCTTCTCGCCGGTCGCGATGCAGCCGGCGTCGAAATCGATCAGGTCCTTCCAGCGCCGCGCCAGCTCGCTGCGGGTCGCGACCTTGATGACAGGGGCTGCGGCAAGGCCATAGGGCGTGCCGCGGCCTGTCGTGAACACCTGCAAGGTCATGCCGGAGGCGAGTTGCAAGGTGCCGCAGATGAAGTCGCTGGCCGGCGTCGCGGCAAACAGCATGCCCTTCTGCCGCGCCTTCTCGCCCGGCGACAGCACACCTGAGATCGGGCCGGAGCCCGATTTGACGATCGAGCCCAGGGATTTTTCGACGATGTTGGCGAGCCCGCCCTTCTTGTTGCCCGGCGTCGTGTTGGCGCTGCGGTCGGCGCCGCCGCGGGCCAGATAGGCGTCGTACCAAGCCATCTCGCGGATCAGCGCGCGGCCGACATCCTCGTTGACGGCGCGGCGGGTCAGAAGCTGGATCGCGTCGCGCACCTCGGTCACTTCCGAGAACATCACGGTCGCGCCTGATCGCACCAAGAGGTCGGCCGCGAAGCCGACTGCAGGGTTGGCGGTGACGCCCGAAAACGCATCGCTGCCGCCGCATTGCAGGCCGATCACGAGATCGGCGGCCGGGCAGGTCTCGCGCGTGCGGGCGTTGAGCACCTTCAGCCGGGTCTCCGCCTGCGTCATGATGGCATCGACGATGGCGCCGAAGCCGTCAAAGGCTTCGTCCTGCATCCGCACGATGGCGTCACTGACGCCCTCCGGCACCAGCCGTTCCGGCGCGAGCTTCTCGCAGCCGAGGCCTATGACCAGGATCTCGCCGCCGAAATTCGGGTTGAGCGCGAGGTTCTGCAACGTGCGGATCGGCACCACGGCGTCGGGCGCCGTGATGGCGACGCCGCAGCCATAGGCGTGGGTCAGCGGCACGACGTCGTCGACGTTGGGATATTTCGGCAGCAGCTCGGCGCGGATGCGCTTGACCGCATATTCCATCGTGCCCTTGACGCATTGCACGGAGGAGGAGATGCCGAGGATGTTCTTGGTGCCGACCGAGCCGTCGGGATTGCGGTAGCCTTCGAACGTAAAACCTTCGAGCGGTGGCAGCGCCGGCGGCACCGCGGTTGCGATCTCGAGCCGATCAAGTGAAGGCGCCTCGGGCATCTGGATGCGCGCCTCGTCGACCCATTCGCCGGCGAGGATCGGCGACAGCGCATGGCCGATCACCTCGCCATAGCGGATGATCGGTGCGCCCTCGGCGATATCTTCCAGCGCGGTCTTGTGGCCCTGCGGCACGAAGGCGCGCAGCGTCAGGCCGCAGGCGAAACGGGAGCCGGCGGGCAGGCCGAAATCATTCACGACGATCGCGACATTGTCGCGCGCGTTGAGCTTGATGTAGCGGGGCTCCTGCGCGCCGATCGACTGGTCCATGAGGGCTCCGGAAGTTTGTAGGGCGGGTTAGCCGAAGGCGTAACCCGCCATGTTTGATGTACGGTGCCGATGGTGGATTACGCTGACGCTAATCCACCCTACGAATCTCAACCCGGGAACGTATAAGCCGTCTTCACCGTGGTGTAGAACTCGCGGGCATAGGCGCCCTGTTCGCGCGCGCCGTAGCTCGAGCCTTTGCGGCCGCCGAACGGCACGTGGTAATCGACGCCGGCGGTCGGCAGATTGACCATCACCATGCCGGACTCGCTGTTGCGCTTGTAATGCGAGGCGTGTTTCAGGCTTGACGTGCAGATGCCCGAGGCGAGGCCGAACTCGGTGTCGTTGGAGATCGCCAGCGCCTCCTCGTAATCCTTGGCGCGGATCACGCAGGCGACCGGGCCGAAGATTTCCTCGCGGGCGACGCGCATCTGGTTGTTCGCCTCGGTGAACAGTGCCGGCTGCAGGTAGAAGCCGGGCGTCTCGCGGTTCAGCAGCTCGCCGCCCCAGTGCAGGCGGGCGCCTTCGTCCTGGCCGATCTTGATATAGCGCAGGTCCTGGTCGAGCTGGCTCTGGTCGACGACGGGGCCGACATGCACGCCGCTCTTCAGCGCGTCGTCCACCGAAAGGCCCTTCATGCGCTCGGTCATCGCGGCGACGAAGCGGTCGTGAATCCCTGCGGTGACGATCAGGCGCGAGGAGGCCGTGCAACGCTGGCCGGTCGAGAAATAGGCGCCGTTGACCGCGACCTCGACCGCGACCTTGACGTCGGCGTCGTCGAGCACGACCAGCGGATTCTTGCCGCCCATCTCGAGCTGGAACTTCTTCATCGGATTGGAGAGCACGCAGGCCTGCGCGATCTTGCGGCCGGTCTGCACCGAGCCCGTGAAGGAGATCGCGGCAACGTCCGGATGATCGAGCAGGGTCTGGCCGACCACGGAGCCGGAGCCGACCACGAGGTTGAACACGCCGGCCGGAATGCCGGAGCGCGCGATGATCTCGGACAGCGCGTGCGCGGAGCCCGGCACCAGCTCCGCCGGCTTGAACACCACCGTGTTGCCGTAGCAGAGCGCGGGGGCGATCTTCCAGGCCGGGATCGCGATCGGGAAATTCCAGGGCGTGATCATGCCGATGACGCCGACCGGCTCGCGGGTGATCTCGACATCGAGACCGGGGCGCACCGATGCGCCCTTCTCGCCCATCAGCCGCAGCGCCTCGCCGGCGAAGAACGCAAAGATCTGTCCGGCGCGCGCCACCTCGCCGATGCCTTCCGGCAGCGTCTTGCCTTCCTCGCGCGCCAGCAGGCGGCCGAGCTCTTCCTTGCGGGCGAGGATTTCGACCGAAATTTTGGTTAGCGCGTCAAAGCGCTCCTGCGGCGTCGAACGCGCCCAGGCCGGGAAGGCGGCCTTCGCCGCGGCGATCGCCTTTTCGGTCTGTGCCTTGTCGGCCTTGACGTATTCGCCGACCACGTCGGCCGTGTTGGAGGGGTTGATGTCCCGCGTGATGCTTGTTCCGTCGACCCATTCTCCGGCGATGAAGTTCTTCTGGTGAGCGGTCATGTTTCCAACCTTTCTTGTTAGCGCACGAGGCAGGGACGCTTGTCGTCGAAGGTCCAGCCGGGGATCAGGAACTGCATGGCCAGCGCATCGTCGCGGGCGCCGAGGCCATGCTGCTTGTATAGCGCGTTCGCCGCCTCGATGGCAGCGCGATCGAGCTCGATGCCGAGGCCCGGCCGATCCGGGATCGCGATCTTGCCGCCCTTGATCTGCAGCGGCTCCTTGGTCAACGCCTGGCCGTCCTGCCAGATCCAGTGGGTGTCGATCGCGGTCACCTTGCCCGGGGCGGCGGCGCCGACATGGGTGAACATCGCCAGCGAAATGTCGAAATGATTGTTGGAGTGCGAGCCCCAGGTCAGGCCGTTGTCGCGGCAGGTCTGCGCCACCCGCACCGAGCCTTGCATAGTCCAGAAATGCGGATCGGCGAGCGGAATGTCGACCGCCCCAAGCCGCAGCGCGTGGCTGAGCTGGCGCCAGTCGGTCGCGATCATGTTGGTCGCGGTCGGCAGCCCCGTCGCGCGGCGGAACTCGGCCATGATCTCGCGGCCCGAGAAGCCGGCCTCCGCGCCGCAGGGGTCCTCGGCATAGGCGAGCACGCCATGCATGTTGCTGCAAAGCCGGATCGCCTCGTCGAGCGACCAGGCGCCATTCGGATCGAGCGTGACGCGGGCCTTCGGAAAGCGCTTTGCAATTGCGGTGACGGCCTCGATCTCTTCTTCGCCCTTGAGCACGCCGCCCTTGAGCTTGAAATCGGCAAAGCCGTAATGCGCCTGCGTCGCCTCGGCGAGGCGCACGATCGCCTCCGGCGTCATCGCCGCCTGATGGCGCAGGTTGAACCAGTCCGGCTTGCCGGTCTCACCCTCCACATAAGGAAGGCTGGTCTTCTTGCGATCGCCGACGAAGAACAGATAGCCGAGGGTCTCGACGCTGGTGCGCTGCTGGCCTTCGCCGAGCAAGGCTGCGACCGGGAGATTGAGATGCTGGCCGAGCAGATCGAGCAGCGCGGATTCCACCGCGGTCACTGCATGAATGGTAACGCGCAGGTCAAAGGTCTGCTTGCCGCGGCCGCCGGCGTCGCGGTCGGCGAAGGTCTGGCGCATCGAGGCCAGGATGTTGTTGCACGCGCCGATGCTCTGGCCGACGCGCGAGGTCGCGGGCGTCCTCCAGCGTCTTGCGGATCTTCTCGCCGCCCGGCACCTCGCCGACGCCGGTGTGGCCGGAGTTGTCGGTGAGGACGACGAGGTTGCGGGTGAAGAACGGCGCATGTGCGCCGCTCAGATTGAGGAGCATGCCGTCGCGGCCGGCGACCGGGATCACCTCCATCGCCGTGACGACGGGGGCGCCGGCAAAGCCGGTGCGGATCGTGTCTTGAATCATCTGCTCCTCCCTTGGTCGTTGGCCGTTCGGCTTATTCCGCCGCCTGCTGCGTTGCGGCCTGCGGCAGCTTCGCCACCAGCGCTGCGAGCTCGGCAACCTCCTGCTCGGTGAGATCGCCAAGCGGCGGCCGCACCGGGCCGGAATCGCGGCCGATCACCTTCATGCCGGCCTTGATGATCGACACCGCATAACCCTTCTTGCGGTTGCGTACCGCGATCAGCGGCAGGATGAAATCCTTCAGACCTGCATGGATGGTCTGATGATCGCGCCGGCGCACTGCCGCGTAGAATTTGGTCGCGAATTCCGGCACGAAGTTGAACACCGCCGACGAATAGGTGGTCACGCCCATGTCGAGATAGGGCAGCGCAAAGGTCTCCGCGGTCGGCAGGCCGCCGATATAGGTCAGGCGGTCGCCGAGCCTGGTGTAGACGCGGGTCATCAGCTCGATGTCGCCGATGCCGTCCTTGTAGCCGACGAGGTTCGGGCAGCGCTCGCAGAGACGCGCCAGCGTGTCGGGCTGCAGGATCGCATTGTCGCGGTTGTAGACGATGACGCCGATCTTGACCGATGAACACACCGCCTCGACATGGGCGGCGAGGCCGTCCTGCTCGGCATGCGTGAGATAGGGCGGCAGCAGCAGCAGGCCGTCGGCGCCGGCCTTCTCGGCGCCGACAGCGATCTCGCGCGCGATGGCGGTGCCGTAGCCGGTACCGGCCAGCACGGG
>NZ_JACMYP010000282.1 GCF_020889705.1 Bradyrhizobium altum
TGGGTCCCAGCTTTCGCCGGGACGACGCGTTGAGAGAATGGCGCGAGGTCTCACCGCCCCTTGAAGTTCGCGACGCGGCGCTCGGCGGTAGCCTTGACGCCTTCCTTGAAGTCTTCGGTCGCGCGCAGCTTGGTCTGCTCTTCCAGCTCATGGTTGGTCGCGGCTAGCACGCGGTCGGCGAGCCCGGCGCGCATCGTGGCGCGGGTCGAGACCAGGCCGAGCGGCGAGCACTCGGCGATCTCCTGCGCGAGCTTCATCGCCTCGGCCCGCACCTGGTCCTGCGGCACCAGCACGTTGGCAAGGCCCCAGCGATAGGCTTCCTCGCCGGTGACGCGGCGGCTGGTGTAGAACATCAGCTCCGCATTGTTCTTGCCGATCAGTTCGGGCAGCGTGGTGGTCAGGCCGAAACCCGGATGGAAACCGAGTTTTGTAAAGTTTGCCGCGAAACGCGCCTCGGGGCAGGCGACGCGGAAGTCGGCGGAGACCGCAAGGCCAAGGCCGCCGCCGATCGCGGCGCCGTGGATCGCCGCGACGATCGGCTTCTTGTTGCGGAAGATGCGCACCGCCTGAACGTAGAGATGGTTGATCGGCAGGTTGGAGGCCGGATCGCTCTTGGCGCGCTCCTCCTGCTCCTGGCGGACCGGATCGCCGAAGTTGGCGCCGGCGCAGAACGCCTTGCCTTGGGCTGCGAGCACCGAGGCGCGGATCTCGATATTGTTGTCGAACTCCTCCAGCGCGTCGGCGATCTGGTTGATCAGCGCGACGTCGAAGAAGTTCAGCGGGGGCTTGCGGATTTCGATCAGGCCGACATGGCCGTGGGTCTCGACGCCGATATCAGTATACTTGGTCACGATCTGTCCTCGTTGAATTAGCGAAGGCCGAGCCCGCGCGGCTAGCGCAAACCGAGCCCGCGGGCGATGATGCCGCGCAGCACTTCCGTGGTGCCGCCCTGGATCGTCAGCTTGGGCGCGGTCTTGATGGCGAAATCGAGCTGCTTTTCCAGCGTCTCGCGATTGGTCGCGGTCTCCTCGACGAACGCCGCGAGATCGCGGACGCGATGCGGCAGCTGTTGCTCCCACACCGTGCCGATGTCCTTGACGATGGAGGCCTCCACCACCGGCTCCTTGCCGGCCTGCAGCATGCCGGCGACCGACACCGACATGCGGCGCATGGTGTGCACCTGCGCCACCAGACGGCCGATACCCTCGGCGCTGCGGGTATCCGGGTTCTTGCCGACGGCGCGCACCAGCTCGGTGAGCACGTAGTACGTTTCGAGGAAGCGCTCGGGGCCGGAGCGCTCATAGGCGAGCTCGGACGTCGCCTGCTTCCAGGCGCCGTCGACCTCGCCCAGCACGTGATCGTCGGGCACGAAGTAATCGGTGAACACCACCTCGTTGAATTCGAACTGGCCGGTGATCTGGCCGATCGGATTCACCTGGATGCCCGGCTGCTTCATCTTGACCAGGAACTGGGTCAGGCCGTGGCGACGGTTTTCCTTGGTCGGCGGCGAGGTGCGGAAGATCGCGATCATGTAGTCGGCGATGTGCGCCGACGAGGTCCAGATCTTGGTGCCGTTGATCAGATAGCCGCCATCGGTCTTGGTGGCGCGGGTCTTCGCCGCGAACAAATCGGAGCCGGAGTTCGGCTCGCTCATGCCGATCGCGAAGCAGACCTCGCCGCGGCAGATGCGCGGCAGGATATCCATCTTGATGTGCTCGGGCGCGTATTTCAGAAGCACCGGCCCGCTCTGCCGGTCGGCAACGAAGAAGCGCCGGGTCGGCGCGTTCGCCACCCGCATCTCCTCGGTCACCACATAGCGCTCGAGGAACGAGCGTTCCTGGCCGCCATATTTCTTCGGCCAGGTCATGCCGAGCCAGCCCTTGGCGCCGACGCGGCGGGAGAATTCCGGCGCGTCATTGTCCTCGCGATTCGGCGCGTGCGGATCGAAGGTGCCGGCGGCGATTTCCTCGGCGAGGAAGGCGCGCACTTCCTTGCGGAGCTGCTCGCATTTCTCCGGCAGGCGGATCGGATCGAAACGAAGGGCTGCGGTCATGATGTCTCTGTCCTGATCTCAGCGCGAAGCCACCAGCGGCCACAATTCATCGGCGCCACGCTCGGCGACGAGCTTGCCGAGCTCGACCGCCCAGTAGCTCTCCGAGCCGAAATCGTCGCGCCACGCCAATGCGCGCAGCGAATAGCGGTGCAGGATGTGCTCGATGGTGAAGCCGATCGCGCCGTGCACCTGGTGGGCGATGCTGCTGCCTTTCTCGGCCGCTTCCGAGCAACGGATTTTCGCCGAGGCCGCTTCGAGGAACACTGCGTCATTGTCGAATGACGTTGCGCTAGCGATGGTGTCGGCCGCGGAGGTCGCGGCAGCCAGCGCCGCGGCGGACTCGCCGGCGAGGCGGGCGAGGTTATGCTGCACCGCCTGGAACTTGGAGATCTTCTTCTCGAACGCGACGCGCTCGTTGGAATAGCGCACGGAAATGTCGAGCATCGATTCCAGCGCGCCCGCGATCTGGAGCGACCGCACCACGCCGCCCATCAGCATCAGCGTGGTCTGGTCAAAGCCCTTCGGCGCCGATTTGGTCGTGACCGGCTGCACCTTGTCGAGCGTGACGGTGTCGTTGTGATCGCCGCCAAGTCCGACGCCGGATTCGATCCGGCACTTCGCGGCATCGACCAGCGCGATCGAGATGCCGCCATTGTCGCTCGCCAGCACCGCGAAATGTTTTGCGTCCTTCGCAAACGGCACGCCGCGGGCACGGCCGGAGAGCGAGCCGTCGGCGCCAACTGTGACACGGTCCTTAGGGCCTGCCGGCAGCACGGTCATCTCGCCTTCCGGGGAGGTGATCTTGCCCTGCGTCAGCAGCCAGCCGGCCAGCATTGTTTCGGCCAGCGGAACAGCGATCGCATGCCGCCCGGCGACGTTGAGGACGCTGAAACCTTCCGCGAGACTGGCGCCGGAACCGCCGAGATCATCTGGCACCCACGAGAGCGGCAGGCCGGCTTCGGTCAACGCCTGCCACAGCGGCGCCTTCCATGCGCCGTGCTTGTCGTGATTGATGGTTTGGGCATCCGCGAGATCGGCGAAAATCTTTTCCGCGGTCTCGGCGACGATGTTCTCACTCTCCACCACAGCGTTCCTCGTGTTGATTGGCTTGGGGCTCGCCGTTCGGCTGGCCCTGCTTGCGATGTTGTCTTGCGCTCAATGATGCGGAAAAGCCATAGCCGTGACAAGCGTTGCCCGCAGGGCCACTTGCACGGATGGCATGAAGCCGGACCGGGCCCACGAATTCCGCATAGTGAACTTTCGACCGCCTCGGTTTGTATGCCACGCGCGGCAGTGAATTGACCGGCGACATAAGTTCAGTCCGCCAGATGAAACTCGATCGCCTTCCGCATCAGGTCGGCGAACTCGGTCTCCTGGGTGACCAGCGCGTCGTTCAGTCCGGCCACGCACAGCGCCAGCGGCTCGTTCGATTCCGCTGATGGCGGCAGGTTCATTGCAACGGCGCCCGCGCCCGGCGTCACCAGGCCGAGCGAGAAGGCATGCCCCTTGGCGCGGACCTTCTTCAGCTCCAGCAGCAAGGCCTTGATGTCGATCTGCCGATCGGGTCGCGGCTCGTTCGCGTTGATCAGGCGCACCAGGCGGCGGACCTCCTTGTCCGGATAGGCCGACAGCAGCGCGTAACCCGATGCGGATCGCGCCAGCGGCCGCAGCGTTCCGGCCTTGACATAGAGCCGCATCGGCAATCTGGCCTGAACGATATGGACATATTGCGCGCTGAGCCCGTTGCGCACCGCAAGCATGATGGTCTCCCCGGTTTTCTCGGAGAGCTCGTTCATCAGATTGATCAGGCGCCCCCGCGTGAACAGCGCCGGGCTCAGCCAGTGCCCCAGCATCGAGATCCGCGGCGTCGGGATATAGGTGCGGCGGCTGGTGTCGTAATGCAGATAGCCGAACGCGGTCATCGTCCGCATCAGCGCCGAGGTGCTGGACTGCGGAAATTTGAGCGCTGCTGCGACCTCGATGGCGGAAGCGGCGCGCTGGCGCTCCTCGAAGAATTCGAGCACGTCGAACACGCGCCGCGCCGACTTGACCGCATTGTCCATCTTCGGCAGGTCGCGCGAAGTATCGCCGGGGAAATCGGGGCCGTCGAAAGACCGCAAGCCGGCGGCCGCGCCGGCCTTCGCTGCATCTTTCTTCGCCACCGGCATCGCTATCGTCCCTGCTGTGCCACCCGCCGCTTCAGCCACCAGCCATATTGCTCGGGCCAGCTCGTCCACTCGGGATCGCATCCGAGCGCGAGTGCCGTCTGCGCGGGCCAGTTCGGATTCCATAGCAGTTCGCGGCCGAGTGCAATAAGCGTCGCCTTGCCGTCCCGCAAGATGGCTTCGGCGTAGTCCGGCTCGCGGATCAGTCCGACCGCGACCGTCGGCATGCCCGCTTCCTTCTGGATGCGCTCGGCGAACGGCACCTGGAAGCCTGGGGTGCGTGACACCAGCGAATTGCCGCGCGGCAGCTTCATGCCGCCCGAGGAGCAGTCCACCATGTCGGTCCCGATCGCCTTCAGCTCGGTCGCAAACGCGATCGAGTCCTCGATCGACCAGCCGATGTCGACGCCGTCGACCGACGAGATGCGGACGAAGGCCGGCAGGTGGTCGGGCCATTCCTCGCGCATGATCGCAGCGATCCGCAGCGGCAGGCGCATGCGATTTTCGCGCGACCCCCCGTAGTCGTCGTTGCGGTTGTTGGCGAGCGGCGACAGGAACGAGTGCATCAAATAGCCGTGCGCGCAGTGCAGCTCGATCACGTCGTAACCGGCGGCCCTGGCACGGCGAAACGCCTGGCGGTAGTCGTCCACCAGGGCATCGATCTGCTCCGAAGTCAGCATCTGTGGTGCGGGCCAGCCGTCGTCGAACGGAATGCCGCTCGAGGCCGCGATCTGCCACGGGCCTTCATTGCGGGCCTTGATGTCGGCTTCGCCGAGCGGATTGCCGCCTTCCCACGGCCGCTGCGCCGAGCCCTTCCGGCCGCCATGTGCGATCTGGATCGCGGCCTTGGCGTTGAAGCTGTGGATCAGCGCCGCGAGGGCGGCATGGTCCGCGATATGCGTATCATCCCAGATGCCGAGACATCCATGGGTGATGCGTCCCTGGATGTTCACCGAGCTCTGCTCGACGAACACGAGACCGGCGCCGCCGGCGGCGAGCTTGCCGATATGCGCGGTGTGCCAATCGGTGGCGCGCCCGTCCTGCGCCGAATAGGTCGCCATCGGGGAAACCATGATCCGGTTCTTCAGTTCGAGGTCACGGAGTTGCAGCGGGGTAAAGAGCAGCGGCAGTTCGGTCATGCGATATCCAGCCTTGCTTGTGATTTCTTGCCTGTGGTCTTGCGAATTCGTGAGAGCATCATTTCTTCAGCAGCGGGCATGCGCTCTCCTCAGGCGTCGCAAATGCCTCCTTGCCCGGGATGACCTGAATCAGCTTCTCGTAGTCCCAGGCGCCCTTGGATTCCGCCGGCGACTTCACCTGCACGAGGTACATGTCGTGGATCAGCTGGCCGTCCTCGCGCAGGAAGGCATTGCGGGCAAAGAAGTCATCGATCGGCATGTCCTTCATCTGCGCGATCACCTTGGGGCCGTCGTCGGTGCCGGACTTCTCCACCGCCTTGAGGTAGTTCATGACAGCGGAGTAGAGGCCGGCCTGCACCATGGTCGGCCGCTTGTTCGTCTTGGCCATGAAGCGCGCGGCGAAGTCGCGGGTCTTGTCGTCGAGATCCCAATAGAACGCGGTCGCGAGCTGCAAACCCTGGGCGGCCTGCAAGCCGATCGCGTGGATGTCGCTGGTCTGCATCAGGAAGGCCGCCAGCTTCTGCTTCTGCGCCAGCCCGAATTCCTGCGCCTGCCGGATCGAATTAGCGAGGTCGCCGCCGGTGTTGGCGAAGGCGATCACATCGGCCTTCGAGCTCTGGGCCTGCAGCAGATAGGACGAGAAATCCATGCTGTTGAGCGGGTGCCGCACCTCGCCCGCGATCGTACCGCCGACCTTTTCCACGGTCTTGGCGGCGTCGTTGCGCAGGGCGTGCCCGAAGGCGTAGTCGACCGTGACGAAGTACCAGCTCTTGGCGCCTTCCTTGGCCAGTGCCCGAACTGTGCTGTTGGCGAGCGCATAGGTGTTGTAGGTCCATTGCACCGAATTGGCCGAGCAGCCCTTTCCGGTCAGATCGGAGGAGCCGGCCGACGACACCAGCATCGCCTTGTTCTTCTGCTTGGTGAGTTCGAGCACGGCGAAGGCGACGGCGGAATTGGCGAAATCGACGATGACGTCGACGTTCTCCTGCTCATACCAGCGCCGCGCGATGCCGGCGCCGATGTCGGCCTTGTTCTGATGGTCGGCATCGACCATCGCGATCGGCTTGCCCAACACCTTGCCGCCGAAATCCGCGATCGCCATCCGGACCGCTTCGACCGCACCGGGGCCGGCAGCGTCGGCATAGAGGCCGGCCTGATCGGTCAGCACGCCGATCTTCACCATGCCGTCGGAGATCTGCGCGTGCGATGGCGCGGCTGCGAAGGTGGCCGTCAGCAATGCAGCGCTCGCGGCGAGCCATCCGTAACTCGATGTCATTGTCCCTGGTTTCCTCTAGTTCGATTGCCTTATGGCGCTGGTCTTTTCTTGCCGCAGGTCGATCATGTCAGGATGCGCCTGCGGGTCCCGGTCCGTGCCGAGCAGCGTGTGCTTCTGGATCTTGTTGGTCGAGGTCAGCGGCAGCTCGCCGACGAAGGCTATCCATGCCGGCAGCTTGAATGGCGCGAGGCGCTCGCGGCAGAAGTGGAAGATGTCCTGCGCGAGTTCGCGCGAAGCGGCGGCGCCGTCGTTGATGACGATGAAGGCCGCAACCTCCTCGTCGCGGATCGGATCGCGCGCGGCAACCACCGCCGCCTGTTTGACCAGCGGCGACGTCGCGAGCACGGCCTCGATCTCGGCCGCCGAGATGTTTTCCCCGGCGCGCCGCACCAGGTGCTTCAGCCGGTCGACGAATACGAACGCGCCGTCATCGTGCTGCCACGCACTGTCGCCGGTGTGAAACCAGCCGCCGCGCCAGGCCTGCTCGGTGGCCTCGGGGTCCTTCAGATAGCCCGAGAAGAAGCCGCGCCGCGGCGTCGCTTCGGAATGACGCACGCAGAGTTCGCCGACCGTGCCCGGCGGCAACGCATTGCCGTCGGCATCGAGGATGGTCATTTCGAGGCCGGGTACGCTGCGGCCGATGGTGTTGGTTTCCAGATGGCGCGGCTCGACCGTGTTGAACGGGCTGCGTCCGGTCTCCGTCATGCCCCAGCCCTCGACGAACGGGATGCCGAAGCGCTCGCGGGCTCGCGCGCGCTGCTCGGGATTGGCACCGACGCCCATCGAGAAGCGCAGCGTATGAGCCTTCTCGTCCGGCGCCTCCGGCTGGGCGAGCAGGGCCGCGACGATCACGCCGAGATAGTGCAGCACGGTTGCGCGGCAGGAGACGATGTCGCGCCAGGCCAATTTCGCGTTGAAGCGCTCCGGCAGGATGAGGCAGCCGCCGGTCAGCATCATCGCGATCGGGGTCAGCGTCAGGCCGGCCATGTGGAACAGCGGCAGCGGGCTGTACAGGCGCTCCGTTCCGGCATGATACGTCGCCTCGCCGCCGTGGCTGAGGTACCAGCGGCCGGTCGACACCACGTATTCGTTGGTCAGGATGCAGCCCTTCGGACGCGCCGTCGTGCCTGACGTGTAGAGCAGCGCGGCCTCGGTCTCGCTTCCCGGCTCGCCGGCGCGAGGCGGCGACCGCCGGGCAAGCGGAATCTGCGTCACGCTGGCGCCGAGATCGTCGCCGGACACCTCGAGCACGGGCACCGTGCCGGTCAGCGCCTTCCGCAATTCCTTCTGATCGTGCAGCGCGACGATCAGGTCGGGCTCGGCGTGCGCAATGAGATACGCGATTTCCGCCGCGCGATAGGCCGGGTTGATCGGAACGATCGAGACCCCGAGACCGTTGAGCGCCAGCCAATGCACGATGAAATCGGGCCGGTTCTCCAGCAGCAGGCAGGCGCGGTGCCCATGTCCGAAGCCGGCTGCGCGGTATTGTTCGCGCAATGCGCAGACCTGCCGCGCAATGTCGCCATAGGACAGTTCGACGCCATCGGGAAAATAGCCGCGGTCGGGACGCGCGGGAATGCAGAGGAAGGGTTTGAACGCTGCCGCATCTGCGGTCGCAGCGAACACGCTGAACACGGTGTACATCGTGGCGAAGCTTCCCTCTGGCGGCCGCAGGTCGATGTCAACGATGCCGGTCCAGGAGAGCTGCTTCGTTGAGCGCGTTGCCGCGATCGCGGCGTTGCGCGGAAGCTATAAGGGTGGGTAATGTGCTGTCAAATTGATTATGAGTTTTCAAAAAACTCATATGTAGCTTGAGGCCAAACTGGGAGGTAACGAGATGAAGATGCATATGCTGTCGGGCGGGCGTCTGCGGATGTCCAGGCGCACCTATCTGCCTGATGCCGCGCGCGGCGAGATGATCGATCTGCCGGTCGCCTGCGTGCTGTTGCGGCACACGCAGGGCAATGTGCTGTTCGACACCGGATGCCATCCCGATGTCGCGACCCATCCCGAAGGGCGGCTCGGCACGCTCGCCAAATATATGCAGCCGATCATGCCGGCAGACGATCATGTGCTGACGAGCCTGAAGGCCGTTGGCCTTGGCCCTGACGATATCGACGTGGTGATCTGCTCTCACCTGCACACCGATCATTGCGGCTGCAACGGCTTCTTCAGGAAGGCGACGATCTTCGTTCACGCGCTCGAGGTCGAGGCCGCGAACGCGGATAACGCGCTCGATCGCGGATACATCAGGGCGGATTGGGATCATCCGCTGAAGATGGAGATATTCGACCGGCAGATGGATGTGTTCGGCGATGGCAAGTTGACGCTGGTCCCGCTGCCGGGACATTCGAAGGGAACGACCGGGGCGCTGGTCAAGCTGAATCAGAGCGGTGAATATTTGCTCGCGTCCGACGCGCTCAGCGTGCGCGCCAATCTCGATCAGCGGACCTCACCGAGGAACAGCCTCGACGTCGACCAGTTCCTGCACTCGCTCGACGAGATCGCGAGGCTCGAGGCATCCGGCGTCAAGATCATCTGCGGCCATGACGATGCGCAATGGGCCAGCCTGCAAAAGGGCCCGAACGCGTATATGTGAGGGCCTGTACCTGAGGCCCTGTACCTGAGGTCTTGGCGCGGTTTGCAGATGGCATCCCGCGCGATATGGTATGCCGCCGCCGGAGTTCATCTGGCTCACAACAACAAGGAAAATGCAGATGTCCAAGGATGGTTTGTGCGCGATCGTGACGGGATCGGCATCGGGCCTCGGCGCCGCCACCGCGCAAATCCTCGCCACGCCGGGCGCGCGCCTCATCATCAACTATTCCAACAGCAAGGCGGAAGCCGAGGCGACCGCGGAAGCCTGCCGCAAGCAGGGCGCCGAGGTGCTGGTGGTGCAGGGCGACGTCTCGCGCGACGAGGACTGCAAGAAGATCGCAGCCGCTGCGCAGGGCTGGGGCCGCCTCGATGTGCTCGTCAACAATGCCGGCACCACGAAGCATGTGCCGCATCACGATCTCGACGGCCTGACGGCGGAGGATTTCCAGCGCATCTATGCCGTCAACACCATCGGCCCGTTCCAGATGGTCCGTGCTGCGCGCGCCTTGCTCGAAGCCGGCGCGAAGGCCTCCGGCCGTCCCTCGGCGGTGGTCAACGTCTCCTCGATCGCCGGCATTTCCGGCGGCGGTTCGTCGGTGGCCTATGCCGCCAGCAAGGGCGCGCTCAACACCATGACGCAGTCGCTGGCGCGCGCGCTGGCGCCGTTGATCCGCGTCAACACCGTGTGTCCGGGCTATATCGATACGCCCTGGTTCACCAAGGGTCGTGGCGAGGCGGGCGCCAAGCAGGTGCGTGATACCGTGATCGCGCGCGTGCCGCTGAAGGTCGCGTCAACGGCTGAGGATATCGCCAATCTCGTCTGCTTCCTGGCAAGCCCGGCGTCGAGCAACATGACCGGCGAATTCGTCCGCATGGACGCCGGCATGCATCTCATTCAGTGAGTTAGTCATCCACGTCTTCGGAGTGATTGCAGAAACGAAAATGCCCGGGCATGGCCCGGGCATTTTGATTTTGAACCAGGACCGCGGCTGGCTTTACTTGTTTCCCAAATCCGGGATCACGCGCGCCGCGACCAGCCGGTTCCAGATGAACAGCACAACCAGCGCGCCGATCGTGGCGGTGATGAAGCCGGCGCCCTGTTCAGGACCGTAATGGCCGATGGCCTGGCCGATGAAGGTCGCGAGAAACGCGCCGGCGATGCCGAGCACGGTGGTGAGAATGAAGCCGCTTGGATTATTCGGTCCCGGCGACAGGAGCCGCGCGATGATCCCCGCGACAAAGCCGACGATGATGACCCAGATGATGCCGCCCATGACTTTCGTCCTCCTCAGATGGAATCAACGCTGGCGCTAAAGCCGGCCGTTCAGCTCGTCGCCGCTCGGCAGCCGGCCGTCCGGCGTCAGATGATTGATCGCGTCGGGCAGATACTGGCTCAGGCCCTGCAGCAATTGGTCGCGCGACATGCCGCTCTGCGACGCCAGCGAGTCGATCTGGTCGGCGCCGAGCGCGTTGGCGAGATCACCGGGCGCGATCTGCTTGTTGGGGCCGTTGCTGACCCAGGAATTGGCCGCGTCGCCGTGGCCCTTCTGCTGCAATTGGCTGAGCAGATCGCCGAGGCCGCCGCTGAGCACGGTGCCGGCTGCGCCGCCGGCGAGCA